>CAZPIG010000052.1:0-9518 GCA_964586205.1 uncultured Halobacteriales archaeon
CGGGAATCCACGCAGTTTAGTCCCCCGCGGCAGTACCACCGGCCGATGGACGACGAACTCCGCGACCGGGTCGAAGCGGAGGCCGAGGCCCACGCCCTCTACAACGCCCTCGAACACGACGGCGACGCCCAGGTGGACGCCCTGCTCGGCCCGCTGATGGCGGACAACCCCGAGTTCCGCGAGTACGGCGACGAGGTGGCCGGCGTCGTCGCCGGCGTCGTCGAGCGCGTCAACGGGCTGGACCGCAGCCAGCGCCGCGAGCGTCTCGGGGAGGTGGCCCCCGAGAAGCTCGACGACCTCGACAGCGAGGAGGAGGCCGACGAGCACCCCCTGCCGGACCTGCCGAACGCCGACGACTACGACCAGGTCCGGATGCGGCTCGCGCCCAACCCCAACGGCCCGTGGCACATCGGCAGCGCCCGGATGCCCGCCGTCATCGGGACGTACGAGGAGCGCTACGACGGCTGGATGCTCTGCCGGTTCGACGACACCGACCCCGAGACGAAGCGCCCCGACCTGGCGGCCTACGACCAGATACTGGACGCCATCGACTACCTCGGCTTCGAGCCCGACGAGGTGATACTGGCCAGCGACCGCCTCGAGACGTACTACGAGCACGCCCGGGAGCTGATAGACCTCGGCGGCGCGTACACCTGCTCGTGTCCGGCCGAGGAGTTCTCCGAGCTGAAGGCCGCGGGCGAGGCCTGCCCGCACCGGGACAAGGATGCGGAGACCGTCCGCGAGGAGTTCGAGGCGATGGTCGACGGCGGGTACGACGCCGGCGAGATGGTGCTCCGGGTGAAGACGGAGATAGAGCACCCCAATCCCGCACTCCGCGATTGGGTGGCCTTCCGGATGGTCGATACGCCCCACCCGCGCGAGGAGGCCGCACACTACCGCTGCTGGCCGATGCTGGACTTCCAGTCCGGCATCGACGACCACCTCACGGGCATCACGCACATCATCCGCGGCATCGACCTCCAGGACTCCGCCAAGCGGCAGGGGTTCGTCTACGACTACTTCGGCTGGGAGTACCCCGAGGTCGTCCACTGGGGCCACGTCCAGGTGGACGAGTACGACGTGGCGATGTCCACCTCGACCATCAAGGCGCTGGTCGGGAGCGGCGAACTCGACGGCTGGGACGACCCGCGCGCGCCGACCGTGGCGAGCCTGCGCCGCCGCGGCATCCGCGGGCGGGCGCTCGTGGACGCGATGGTCGAACTCGGCACCTCCACGAGCAACGTCGACCTCGCCATGTCGAGCGTCTACGCCCGCAACCGCGAGCTAGTCGACGACGAGGCGGACCGCTACTTCCTCGTCTGCGACGGCGTGCGCAAGCAGGTCGTCGGCGGGCCGGAGGTCGCCCATCCCCCCGTCCACCCCGAGCACGAGGAGCGCGGCACGCGCGACGTCCCCGTCGGCGGGGTCGTCCTCGTCGAATCCGACGACGTGCCGCCCAACGGCAGCCGCGTCTGGCTGAAGGGGTTCGGTCCGGTACGGCACACCCGCGACGCCCTGGAGTACACGGGCGAGGACATCGACGTGGTCCGCGAGGAGGGCGTCCCGGTCGTCCACTGGACACCCGCCGAGGGGGGTCGGCCCGTCGCGCTGCGGACGATGGACGGCAACGTGGAGGGCCGCGCGGAGCCCGGCTTTGCGGACGCCGCGGTGGACGAGGTGGTGCAGTTCGAGCGCGTCGGCTTCGCGCGCGTGGACGAGCACGTCGAAGGGGGCGAGGACGTTGACGGAGGTGCGGACGTCGACGGGGGCGAGGCGCGGTCGGTCGCCTACTTCGCGCACCCGTAGTCGCGCTGCTTCTCCGGGATTGCTGGCTGTCCGTCGCCGACGACCGGCCGACCAGCCGCCACCTGGGTGTCCGTCCGGGCTACCCAGCCCGGCCTACGGGGGTTCGAAGGACGTTCCACGTACCGACCCAGTTACCTACGGTTGCTCTATTACGTGGAACGCCCCAGTCACCTACGTTTACTCTAGAGGTATTATAATAAATGAAGACTGATACAAAGAAATAAGTGATGATGGGGTGAGTGTTGGCCCGCATGTCCACTGCAGATGCACACGTCGACGAGTACAGCATGAGCGACGAGCAGGACGAGCTCCGCGCGGAGTTCGACGACCAGTTCGACTGGGACGAGGACGACACCTACCAGGTCGACTCCTGCTGGTGTTCCACCGGCTCCGCCGACTTCTGCTGCGTGTGAGCGGCCGGTAGCGGCGTCGAACCGTCCGGAGGTGGGCCGCAGCCCGCACTCCACGAACTAGTTCTCGCGGCGGCCCGCGACCGACCCGGGTCGCCGCCCCGTCAGGACTCGACCCGGACCGGCAGCGACCGCACGCCGTGGAGCAGCGACGACCTGTCGAGCACCGGCTCCAGGTCCGCGGTCTCTATCCGGAGGCCGGACGCGCGGTCGAACAGCGCGCGGAGCGCTACCGTCGCCTCTAGCCGGGCCAGCGGCGCACCCAGGCAGTAGTGCGGGCCGTGGCCGAACGCGAGGTGGGCGCGCCCGTCCCTGTCGGGGTCGAACGTCCCCGGGTCGTCGAACCGGCGCGGGTCGCGGTTGGCGGAGCCGAGCCAGAACACCACGCCGTCACCGGGTTCGAGCTCGTGGTCCCGGAGCGAGACGTGGCCGGTGGCGAACCGGAGCACGCCCTGTATCGGCGACCGGTACCGGAGCGTCTCCTCGACCAGCCCCTCGACGTCCCGCTCGCCGGTCACGTAGGCGCGGCGGAGGTCGGGGCGGTCGGCGAGACACCGGAGCGCGTTCGCGAGGAGGTTCGTGGTGGTGACGGTGCCGCCCACCAGCATCAGCTTGCAGAAGCCCAGCATCTCCTGGACGTCGTAGGTGTAGTCGTCCGTCCCGTTGGCGACGCGGGAGAGCAGGTCGTCCCGCGGGTCGCCCCTGCGCTCCACGAGCGCGTCCCGGAAGTACGTCGCCATCTCCTTTAGCTCCTCATTTAGCTCGGCCTCGCGCTCCTCGCCGGTGCGGAGGCTCCGGACCTCGGAGACGACCCGCGACCACCGCACGAACTGGTCGTGGTCCGCCTCGGGCACGCCCAGCAGCTTCGCCATGGTGAGCGGGGGCAGCCGGTCGGCGAACTCGACGACGAAGTCGCACTCGCCCCCCGCGAGCGCGTCGTCGAGCAGCCGGCCCGCGGTCTCGCGTATCCAGGGCTCGAGGTCGCCGACGGCGCGACCCGTGAACAGGTCGTCGACGACCGACCGGAGCCTGGTGTGCCGCGGCGGGTCCGTGGAGATGACGGTCTCGCCCAGCGGGGACTCGTGGGCTCCCGCGGCGTGCTCCTGGGGGTCGGCGGAGAACCGCTCGTGGTCGCTCGCCACCGTCCGCACGTCGTCGTAGCGGAACGCGTCCCAGCACTCGCGGGTAGGGTCGTAGCGCACCGGCGACTCCGCGCGCATCGTCCGGTACCAGTCGAAGGGGTCGAGCCAGGCCTCGCGGTCGAGCACGGGCTCGGGGTAGAGTAGCTCCCGCGTGGTCTCCGAGCTCATCGGTCCGGCTTGCGGACCCAAACTAATCAGCATTTCGTCGGTAAGTGTAAAGTGGGTGTGTCGCAAGACCAATCCCGTGAGACGCATCGACCCGACCCGACCGGGCGAGCGGCCCCGGAGCGACGATGGCTGAGCAGGGGGCGTTCGCCGCCGCCGACCGGCGGGCGCTCGCGGGCCGCGCCCGCACGCTGGTGGAGCGGCTTGACGACCCGTCGGCGGTCGTGCCCGCGGACGGCCACGACCCCGACGTCGACGACCTGCGGGCGGCGTGGAGCGACCAGTTCCCGTCCGACGAGGCGTTCGAGCGCCGGCTCGACCGCGCCGGCGTGGACGACGACGAGGTGACGCGCGCGCTGCGCGCCGGCCGGCTCGCGGCCGACGAGCCGGTGCCCGACTGGGTGGAGCGCTTAGAGCGCGCGGTGACCGCGGTGGTGGCAACCGAGCCGGGCGACCACCCCGACCACCTCGCGCCCGCGGACGCCGGCCCGGACGGCGGGTGGCCGGAGCGGACGTTCGGCCCGGTGTCCGCCGCGATAGCCGGCCACGCGGCGTCGGAGCTCCCGGGCGCGGTGCGCGAGACGCTGCCCGACGAGGCCGTCGGTGCGATGGCGGAGTGGCTCCGTAGCCGGTTCGAGAGCCGGTTCACCCGCGTGCTGTACGTGGAGCTCAAGACGTTCGTCGCGACCCACGACCGCGAACTGGCCCGCGCCGACCCCGACGAGTTCGACGACCCGCCCACCGCGCTGTACGAGGGGTTCCTCGACTACCTGTTCGCGGGCGGGTTCGCGGAGCTGTGCGAGCGCTACCCCGTGTTCGGCCGGCTGCTGGCGACCCAGCTCCGGCAGTGGGAGGCCCACTTGGAGGAGTTCGCGCGCCGCCTGCGCGACGACCGCGCGGCGCTCGCCGACCGGTTCGGCGACGGCGACGACCCGGGGCGGGTGGTGGACCTGCGGCCGCTCGCGGACGACCTGCACGGCGACGGTCGTGCGGTGACGCGGGTGGGCTTCGAGTCGGGCCTCGCCGTCGTCTACAAGCCGCGGAGCGTGGACGCGGGCGCTGCGGTCGCGGGCCTGCTCGACCGATTGAACGACGACCTGCCCGTGCCCGACCTCCGCACGCCCGCGTACCTCGCGCGCGACGGCTACGGCTGGACGGAGTGGGTCGAGCGACGCGACCCCGACGAGGCGGCGGCCGTCGAGCGGTTCTACCGGCGGGCCGGCGGCCTGACGTGTCTCGCCTACCTGCTCGAGTTCACCGACCTCCAGCACGAGAACCTGGTCCCCGCGGGCGAGCACCCCGTGCCGGTGGACGCGGAGACGGTCTGCCACCCCTACGTCGCGCCCGTGGACCGGCCGGTGCCGACGAGCGTGCCGGCGCTTGCCGACGACACCGTGCTGCTGACGCGGCTGCTCCCCTACAGCGTCGCCCGGTCGCGGGACGACGACGGCGACAGGCTCGCCGTGGCCACCGCCGGCTTCCTCGCGGAGGACGTGGACGCCACCGTCGAGGGGCTGGAGCGCCCCCGCGTCACCGCCGCGAACACCGACGTGATGACGGTCGAGCAGAAGCCGGTGCAGGTGGACCGCGACGACACGCTCCCGGCCGTCGACGGCACGCCACGCCCGGCCGGCGAGTTCGCCGAGCCGTTCGTGGAGGCGTTCGAGGCCACCTACGACGCCGTCCGGGAGCGCGTCGTCGACGACGGCCCGTCCGCGCTCGGCCTCCGGGACGCGCTGGCCGGCGTCGAGAACCGGTTCGTCTACCGGGCGACGATGCGGTACGGCATGACCATCGAGTCGTTGTGCGCCGCGTCGTGTCTGCGCGACGGAGCCCGGTTCGGCGTCGAGCTGGAGGCGCTCGCCGCCCCGCTCTGCGACGGCACGGTGTCGTCCGACGAGCCCTGGGCGCTGTTCGACGCGGAGCGGCGCGCGCTCCGCCGGCTCGACCCGCCGAGGTTCACCTCGCGCACGGACGGCACGGAGATACGCTTCGACGGCGAGCGGATTGGCGTGACCGTGGACGCCTCCGGGCTGGAGCGCGCGACGGAGCGGCTGGCGGCCGCCGGCCGCGCGGACCGCCGGGAGCAGGCCGAGTACGTCCGCGCCAGCCTCCAGGGCGCGCCCGGACCGGACGGCTGGGGGCACGCGAGCCGCGACCCCGGGGAGTGGGGGCGCACGCCCGCCGCCGACGACGAACTCCGGCGCGAGGCCGCGACGCTGTTCGAGCGCGTGGCGGACGCCGCCACGGCCGGCGGCGAGGGCTCCGACCACTGGGCGTCGGTGCGGCCGTCCACCGGGCCGGGCGACGCGCTCCCGTTCACGATGCGGCCGGCCGACGCCTCCATCTACACCGGCCGATGCGGCGTCGCGCTCCTCGCCGCCGCGCTCGCCCGCGTCGAGGGCGACGACCGCTACCGGTCGTTCGCGGAGTGCACGCTCCGGCCGGTCCGGTCGGCGGTGGCGGCCGGCCGCGACGTCCCCGCCCTCTCCGCGCTCGGCGGCGTCACCGGGCTCGGCGGCGTCGTCTACGGCCTCGCCGCCGTCGGCGACCTGCTCGACCACGACGGCCTGCTCGCCGACGCGCGCCGCGCCGCCGACCTCGTGACCGACGACCTGATAGCCGACGACGGGACGCTCGACGCGATGGCGGGCGCGGCCGGGACCGTGCTCTCGCTCTGCGCCCTCCACGACCGGACCGGCGACCCCGCGCTGCTGGAGCGCGCCCGCGCCTGCGCCGACCACCTGCTCGACGCCCGGACGCCCGCGGACGGGACGGGGCCAGGTCCGGCGGTCGCCGGCAGCCCGCGCGTCTGGCAGACGCTCGACGGGCACCCGCCGCTCACGGGGTACGCGCACGGTCAGGCCGGCGTCGCCTACGCCCTCTGCCGGCTCGCCGACGCCACCGGCGAGACGGCGTACGGCGACGCCGGCCTCGAAGCTCTCGCGTACGAGGCCGCGCTCTACGACGGGGACGCCGGCAACTGGCCGGACCTCCGGGTCCACGACGGGCTGGCGACCTACCCCGACCAGTGGTGCTACGGCCGGACCGGCGTCGGCCTCGCCAGGCTGGGCGCGGCCGCCCACGTCGAGGACGACCGCGTCGCGCAGGGCGTCGAGCGCGCCGTCGCGTCGTTCCCCGACGCCGGCCTCGCCGTCGTCGACCACGTCTGCTGTGGCGACGCCGGCCGCGCCGGGTTCCTGCTGGCGGCCGAGCGGCGGCGGGGGCGGCGCGAGGGCGAGGCGCGCGAGCTCCTCGGTGGGACGCTCGCCAGAAAGCGGGCGACGGGGAGCTATCGACGGCTGGCGTGGACCGAGGAGATAACCGACCCGACCTTCTTCCACGGCATCTCCGGCATCGGCTACCAGATGCTCCGCGTGACTGCGCCCGAGGAGTTGCCCAGCGTGCTGCTGTGGGAGTGAGCGCCCGCAGTGTCCGGTTTTGGTCAGGCAGCGTGCGCGTCCACCTCACGGCCACGCGTCGTCGTGGCCCGGCAGCGGGTCCGCGACGACGCCGTCCTGGCGCGCGAGCACGCGGGCGTGGGCGGCGCACACTTTGCGATTCGCCGCCCACGGGACGTGCAGCTCGACGACGGCCTCGCGGTCGCAGTCGGCCTCGGCGCACTCGGTCACGTGTCGTGGGGGTGTACGCGGGGGTCGGTAAGGTGCTTTCGGGACTGGGGTCGGGGGTGGCTTCCGAGCGAGGCCGAGCACCTCAGACCACCAGCACAAACACGAACCCCACCAGCATCGACAGCGTCACCACCACCTGGACCGCCGTCGAGGCGAGCATGCCGACGGTCGTGTAGAGCGCCGTCTCCAGCCCGCGGCGGGCCTCGCGGTGGCGGTAGTACTCCAGCGCGAACACCGTCCCGGCCACGCCCAGCAGGACGCCGACCGGGCCCGCGACGAAGAAGAGGAGGAATCCCACGACGCCCGCCGCGGCCGAGGTCCACGGCGACGCCCCGCCGACGCGGGCCGCGACGGCACCGCCGAGGTGGTCCGCGGCGACGGCGAACAGCCCCGCCGCGACGAACCCCGCGAGCGCGAGCGTCCCCGGCTCCGCGAAGCCGGTGGACCACCAGTACACGAGGACGCCGAGGAGCGAGAGGGCGGCTCCGGGGATGGCCGGGACGACGCTGCCGACCACGCCGACGACGAGGAGCGCGAGGGCGACGAGCAGGGCCCAGTTGGCCGCGAGCCACGCGAGCGGGTCCATGCGACGACTCCACGTACCCCGCGGGGGTAGTGTTTACGGCTTCCGGGAGCGGCACTCCCGAATCGGGCGTTCACGGCTCCGGCGCGAGCGCGGCGATGGTGCCGACCGCCAACTCCTCGGCGGCCTGAGCGGGCACGACGACGATGGCGTGGTCGACGGGCGTCCCCGAAAGCAGGTCCGCGAAGCGCTCCTCGGCCGTCTCGGGGGTGGCGGCCACCCCCAGCGACGCGACCATCTCGTCGGTCACCGCCTCCGCGGCCGCCGCGCGGTCGCCGTCGCGCCACGCTTCGGCAACGGCGTCCGCGCCGTCGGGGAACTCCGTCGCGACGGCCCGCCGGTAGCCCTCGCCGCTGCCGACGTAGTACGCAACGTGACCCCGAACGGCGTCGCGGGCCTCGCTCTCGTCCTCGCTGACCGCCGCCGGGACGTACGGCGCGACCGAGATGGCGTCGGGGTCGCGGCCGGCCTCCGCCGCGGCCTCCGCGACCTCCTCGAACGCCGTCCCGAGGCGGTCGAACGGGACGTTGTGGGGGATCCAGCCGTCGCAGAGCCGGCCGACGACCCGGCGGTTCGCCGGCCCGAGCGCGGCGTGGTAGACCGGCACGTCGGCGTCCTGGGCGGGGAAGTCCTGCACCTCGAATAGCTCGCCGTCGTACTCGACGCGGCCGTCGCCGCCGGTGAACTCCTTTACGAGCTCGATGGTCTCGTGGGCGCGCCGGACCGGGCGGTCGTAGTCCATGCCGTGGAGGTCCTCGACGGCCTTCGGCGTGCTGACGCCGGTCCCCAGCGTGAAGCGGCCGTCGGAGAGGCGGTCGAGCGACGTCGCGGCCATCGCCAGCACCGCGGGCGACCGCGAGAAGACGTTCGCGATGGCGGTGCCGAGGCGGACCTCGTCGGTCCGCATCGCTAGCTCGGCGACGCGGACGAAGGCGTCCGCGCCCCAGAGTTCGGGCGTCCAGACGGCGTCGTAGCCCGCCTGCTCGGCCTGCTCGGCCGCGCTTGCGACGTCGATGCGCTCGTCCGCCGGGAGGAGGATGCCGCGTTCGGCGTCGTCAGGTCCCATGACTGTCCGTCAGGTGCGACGGCCTGGGGCATAAATGGGGCGAGAGCCGTCTCCGACGACGGCTACCCCTCCTCGTCCGCGAACCGTTCTTTCGATTCCATCGCCGTTTCGTCGCCGTAGCGGTCCACGAGCGGCTTCAAGGCGTCCCCGAGCGCGCGCATGCACTGGCCGCGCGAGTGGTAGCCCAGCGCGTCGGCGACCTGCTCCCAGTCGCGCCCCTGAAGCACCTTCGCGACGAGCAGGCGCTCCTCGCGCGCTGTCAGTGGGGTCTCGTCGTCCGCTCGATTCCCGGCGTCCACCAGATACCGCACCACTAGCTTCCGGAACGGCCGCGGCGCGGCGTCGAACAGCCCCGGTCCGTAGGCGGCGTCGGCGACCATCCGCCAGTCGCGGGCGTCGAGGTCCAGTTCCAGCGCTCCCTCGGTCGAGGGCGTTACGTCCACCGTCCGGAGCGCGGCGCGCACCACGTCAGGCTCCACCTCCGACAGCGGGTCCGAGAGCATCGACGCCGCCCGGCGGACGAACCACCGGGCGTGGCGGTCGTGGAGGTCCCGGCCCGCCTCGCTGGTGGGCGAGAGCATCAGCGCCGAGTGCTCGCCGCTGGTCGCGTTCCTGGTCGTCGAGAGGTGGACCGTGCCGTAGCCGTTCGCCGCCCAGAACGACAGTAGCTCCGGCGTCGCGCCGTAGCCCGTGCCCAGCCAGTCCACCGCGTCG
>CAZPIG010000052.1:9618-13308 GCA_964586205.1 uncultured Halobacteriales archaeon
GGGAGCATGTTCCCGCGGACGCGCCCGCCCTCGTACATGTGGGCGCGCACGTCCGCGGGGAGGCCGCCCTCGCGGGCCAGCAGCGCCACGCTGACGACGTGGCCGTCCCGGAGGAGCGCGCGGACCGAGACGTTCGGGGCGTCCAGCAGGCGCGCGAGGTCCGCCGGCTCCGTCCGGTAGTGGGCCGCGACGAGCAGGCCGAACGCCTCGCCGAGCAGGTGCTCGTCGGCCACGAGCTCCGTCGCCGGGAGTGCGCGGTACGCGACCCCCTCGGGCGTCGCGTCGGCGACTAGCTGGTCGGCCGGCGGCCCCGCGGAAAGCAGCAGCGCCCGGAACGCCCACACCTCCACCGGGTCGCCGGGGGCGTACCGGATGGGCTCGTCGATGCGGGCGTCGGTGACCGCGAGGTCGCTGTCGGCGAGGCGGTCGCGGAAGCGCACGGAGAACCCCCGGCCCGCGCCCTCGTAGCCGTGGACCGTCGTCGCGAAGGCCACCCGGCGCGCGGCCAGCAGGCGGGCGAGCAGCCGCACCGGCAGCGCCGCGGCCTCGTCGACTACCAGCACGTCCGGCGCGTCGTGGCTATCGGCGTGGCTTCGTTCGTCGCCGAGAGTGCCGTCGGCCTTCCCCTCTACGACGTCCGCGGCCGCGGGCGGTGGCGCGAACCACACGGAGCCGCCGCCGACTGCCCGAACGACTCGGGGGTCGCCCCCGCGCTCGTCCACGTCGGCAAGGGCGTCCATCGAACCGAGCAGCGCCCGCGCGCGGACGAACACCTCGCGGGCCGCGGCGTACTCGGGAGCCGTCACGAGGACGCGCTCGCCGTCGGCGGCGAGTGCGCCGGCAGCGATGCCGGCCGCGCTGGACTTGCCGCGGCCGCGGTCGGCCTCGACCACCACGGCACTGCCGCCCTCGGCGAGCGCTTCGAGGGCGGCGACCGCCTCGCCCTGGTCGGCGGTCAGGCAGGCCCCGTACGCGGCCGCCGGGAAGCGAGCGTCGTCGGGAGCCGTGGGCTCCGGGGTGGGCCGGCGCGGCGGCGGGTCGGTCAGGCCGTCGCGCTCGACGATTCCCCCATCGATCTCCCCGTGCACGTCCACGATAGCCACTCCCGGGTGCGCGCGGAGGGTGTCGACCAGCCGCCGTCGGAAGTGGCCCGTCACGTCCGGCACGTCGAACGGCGGCACGGCCAGCGTGGCGTCGAAGTCGTCGCGGCGGTCCGGCCACGCGTCGAGCGGCGGCGCGACGAGGACGAGCAGGCCGCCGCCGTCGACGGCTCCGACCACGCGCCCGAGGGCGTTCGGGAAGAGGGCGTCGTGGGCGTCGAGCACGACGGCGGTGCGGGTCCGGCCGAGCAGGCGGTCGGCCCGCCGCTGGCCGACGCGCTCGCAGCCGAGGGCGTCCCGCGGGCCGACCATCGTGGTCTCGGCCCGCGGCACGCCGGCCGCGTCGAGCGCCGTTTCGGCGGCGTCGTAGCCCGCCTCGCGGTCGCCCGCGAGCACGAGCAGCCGTCGCTCGTCGGCCCGGCGGGCCTCCCTCCGCAGGTCGCGGGCGAGCGCGGCTACGTTCGTGGTTGGGTGATCTGCTCCGGTGTCGCGGCCGTCGTCGGTCACTGCCGGTGGTAGCCGTCGGCCGGGCAAGGGTGTTTCCCCGTTCTTCACTGGAGATATTTAGATGAGACTGCTCGAGCTGCCCGCACTATCGCTTGGCGGCCGGAAGCCCCGGTCCGCTCGACCGGCCGCGGCGCTCGCGGCCTCCGGCCGCTCGCGCGGTTCGAGACCCTCGCTTCGCTCGGGTCTCGCGCTCGCTGCGCGCTTCGGCGCTCACTTCGTTCGCGCCTGCAGTGTCTGCGGCGCGGCCACGCCCGCGCCGCACGGCCTGCGAGGTCCGTCGGACCTCGCTCTGCTTACGTCGCCGGGGCCGGTCGAGCGGACCGGCCCTTCCGAAGTCCCACCCGACGGTGGTCTGTCGGGGTCCTGTAGCCTATCTCGACACCACTCTTTGCGGGACCATCCAGCCAAACTACAGACCAACCCTCGGTCACCGAATCCGACCGACCACCCGTCACCTCGCCGCCATCGGCCAAGTTATTAGGGTGGCCCCACCACCGCCATCCATGAGCGGGATGCCGGCCGAGGCGTTCACCTACGACGGGGGGCGGGTCGACCCCGGCGAGACGCAGAACCTCCGGTACGGCATCAGCGAGACGTACCTCGGCGACCCGGTCCGGCTGCCGGTCACCGTCGTCAACGGCGAGCACCCCGGCCCGACCGCCTTCCTCGCGGCGGCCTCCCACGGCGACGAGCTGAACGGCATCGAGGTGGTCCGCGAGGTGGCCCACGAGTGGAACCACGAGGACCTCCACGGGACCCTCGTCTGCCTGCACGTGCTGAACGTCCCCGGCTTCCTCGCCCAGCAGCGGTACCTCCCCATCTACGACCGCGACCTGAACCGCTCGTTCCCGGGCGACCCCGACAGCACCAGCGCAAAGCGCATGGCCCACGCCATCTTCCGGAACTTCGTCGAGCCCTGCGACTTCGGGCTGGACTTCCACACCTCTACCCGCGGGCGCAACAACATGCTCCACGTCCGGGCGGACGTGTCGGACGAGGGCGTCCGGCGGGTGGCCCACGCGTTCTCCTCGAACGTCATCATCGCCAGCGACGGTCCGGAGGGCTCGCTCCGGCGGGAGGCGACCGCGCACGGCGTCCCGACGGTCACCGTCGAGATGGGGCGGGCCCACGACTTCCAGCGGCCGCTCATCGACCGCGCCCAGTTGGGCGTGATGAGCGTCCTCGCGGAGTTCGGGCTGCGGCCCGACGACTCCGTCCACTGGCCGGGCTGGCGGACGGTCATCGACGACGACAACGAGAAGACGTGGATACGCGCGGACGCGGGCGGCATCGTGGACATGCACCCCGACCGCGGCGACCTGGTCCGCGAGGGCGAGGCCATCTGCACCATCACGAACCCCTTCAAGACCGACCGCGTGGTGGTCGAGGCCCCGTTCACGGGGCTGCTGGTCGGCGTCCTCGAGAACCCCGTCGTGTATCCGGGCAACCCCCTCTGTCACCTCGTGGAGTTGGACCGGCCGACGCTGCGGGCCATGGAGGGCGAGGACGCGGCGCGGGCGGCGGGCGAGGAGTGAGCGCGGCCCTCCCGTGAAGTCACTCCTCGGGGACGACAGCGCCACCGGAACGACTGCTCTCCACATGAACAGTGACTTTACCCCACCGGACCAAGCCCATGGCGGGACAATGAGCCAGTCTTACGACCGGGGGCTCGTCGAGGACTACGGCCGGTGGCGGGAGTTCAGCGCCGGCATGTGGGCGTGGGTCCTCCACAAGTTCACGGGGTGGGTGCTCGTGGGCTACCTCTTCACCCACATCGCCGTGCTCTCGACCGCGCTGGCCGACGACCCCGCCGTCTACACCGGGACGCTCCAGTCCCTGGAGAGTCTCGTGGTCGTCCGGATCCTCGAGATCGGCCTGCTTGCGGTCGCCGTGTTCCACATCCTCAACGGCGTCCGCCTGCTGCTGGTCGACCTCGGCGTCGGCCTCGAAGCCCAGGACCGGAGCTTCTACGTGTCGCTCGTCGTCACGGCCGCCATCGTGGTCGCGAGCGTCCCGACCTTCCTCGCGGAGGTGGGCGCATGAGCGACCACGAATCCGAACGGGACGACCCGAGGCCGGACGG
>CAZPIG010000053.1:0-3324 GCA_964586205.1 uncultured Halobacteriales archaeon
ATGCCCGACGTCTTCGAGCGCTTCTTCGGCCACTTCGGCCGCGAGCCCGGCGACTTCTACGATCTCGAACACCTCGACCCGCACTACCGCATCCACTTCAAGGACAACGCGGGCCCGCGCCCGACCGGCGACGCGCCCGGCCTGCGGCGTGCGCCCGACGGCGACCGGGTGGACATCTGGGGTGGAGGGGCCGACCGCGGTGAGGTCGACGATAGCGGCGACGGCAGCGACCCCGGAAGCGGCGGACCCAGCCCCAGGACCGGTGCCGACCGCGAGCAGGTCAAGGCCGTCTTCGAGCGATACGAGGCCGGCGCGGGGGCGGCGCTGGACGACTACCTCGCCGAGGCCCGCCGGACCTACGAGGCCGGGATGGAGCACTTCGTCTACGAGGACCGCTCGCGCCTGCGGGACTTCGCCGACCCGGCCGTCGTCCGGCATTCGCGGGGGCTGTCGCTTCTGGGCACCATGGACGACCACGTCGCGGACTACTTCGACCACCCCCGGCTCCGGCAGATACTCCAGTACACGCTCGTCTTCCTCGGCGGGTCGCCGGGCACGACGCCGGCGCTCTACAACCTCATGAGCCACGTGGACTTCAACCTCGGCGTCCACTACCCCGAGGGCGGCATGGGCAGCGTCGTCGACGCGCTGGCGACGCTCGGCCGCGACCTCGGCGTGACCTACGCCACGGACAGCGAAGTCACGGCCATCCGGGGCCGCCGCGGCGGCTTCCTGGTGGAAACCATACCCGGAGCCCGCGACCTCACCGCCGACGTGGTCGTGGCGGACGCGGACTACGCCCACGTCGAGCGCCACCTCCTGCCCTCCGAGAAGCAGTCCTACGGCGAGCGCTACTGGCGGTCGCGGACCTACGCGCCGAGCGCCTTCCTCCTCTATCTCGGCGTCGCCGGCGACCTCCCCGGCCTCGCCCACCACACCCTCGTCCTGCCGAGCGACTGGGAGCGCCACTTCGGGCGGATATTCGACGCCCCGGCGTGGCCGACCGACCCCGCGTACTACGTCTGCGCGCCCTCGAAGACCGACGACTCGGTCGCGCCGCCCGGCCACAGCGCGCTGTTCGTCCTCGTGCCGGTCGCGCCGGGGCTGGACGACGGCCCGCAGCGCCGGCGGGCCTACCGGGAGACGGTGCTGGACGACCTCGCGGAGAACGCGGGCGTGGACCTCCGCGGGCGGATACGCGTCTCCCGGACGTTCGCCGTCTCGGACTTCGCCGAGCGGTACAACGGGACCCGGGGGACGGCCCTCGGGCTGGCCCACACGCTCCGCCAGACCGCCTTCCTGCGGCCGTCCCGGCGCGCGGGCGGCGTCGACGGCCTCTACTACACGGGCGCGTACACGACCCCCGGCATCGGCGTCCCGATGTGCCTGATAAGCGGCGAGCACGCGGCGCGGGCGGTGCTCGAGGACGCCGGGATGGAGGCCGAGTGGGGAAGGTCCGGACGCGGGACGGCCGGCCCGGGGACGGACAGCAGCGACGCTAGCGAGCCGTCGCCACCGAAGCGTCCACGAGCAGTCGCGAAAGCGCCAGCCGCGCTGGAGCGCCTCGCGGGGTGGCTGCCGTGACGGGCGACTCCCGCGCCCGCTCGCGGTCGCAGTCGCCGCCCGCCGCCGCCGTCTTCGACCGCCTCCGGCACCTGCTCGTGGTCTCGCGGCCGCGGTTCTGGCTGTACCTCGCCGGCCCCGTTCTGGTGGGGACCGCCTACGGAGCCACCACCCCCGCCGAGGTGGTCTCGCCGGCCGCGGTCGCACTCGTCGCGTACTTCCTCGTGCCGGCCAACGTCGTCCTCTACGGCGTCAACGACGTGTTCGACGCCGACGTGGACGCCGGCAATCCCAAGAAGGAGTCCGGCCCGGAGGCCCGCTACCGGGGCGAGCGGGTGGTGCCGGCCGCCGTGGTCGCCTGCGCCGCGCTGCTCGTCCCGGTCGCGCTCGCCGTCCCGCCCGCCGCCCGGCCGTGGCTGGCGGGGTGGCTCGTCCTCGGCGTGGCCTACAGCGCGCCGCCGGTCCGCCTGAAGACGACGCCCGTCCTCGACTCCGCGTCGAACGGCCTGTACGTGCTGCCCGGCGCGGCCGCCTACGCCGCGCTGGCGGGCGGGCCGCCGCCCCTGCTCGCGCTGGTGGGCGGGTGGCTCTGGGCGATGGGGATGCACGCCTTCTCGGCGGTGCCGGACGTCGGCCCGGACCGCCGCGCCGGCATCCGGACGACGGCGACCGTCCTCGGCGTCGAGGGGACGTACGCCTTCTGCGCGGCCTGCTGGCTGGGCGCGGCGGCCGCGTTCGCCGCGCTGGACCCCCGCCTCGGGGCCGCGCTGGCGGTCTACCCGCCGCTGGTGGCGGCCATCGCGCTGTCGTCGGTCCCCGTCTCGCGGGCGTACTGGTGGTTCCCGGCGGTCAACGTCGGCGTCGGGATGGCGCTGACCCTCGGCGGCCTCTGGCGGCTGGTCGGGTGACGATGGCCGACGGGAACAGCGGAGTCGCAGCGACTGCGGGCGAACTGCTCGCGACGGCCCGCCCGCGCGTGGAGGAGTCCCTGGAGCGCTTCGTCCGGAGCCGGCGGTTCGACCTCGCGATGGTCGTCCCCCTCGTCGGGGCCGCGCTGCTCGCGGCCGGCGCGGCCGGCGTCGTGCCCCGGTCGCTCGCCACCGCGCCGCCGCTGCTGGTCGCCGGCACCCTCGCGATGCGGCTGCCGCTGGTCGCCGGCCTCCTGCCGGCGCTCGACCGGCGTGCCGTCGCGGGGTTGGCGGCGCTCGCGGCGTGGGCGTACGGCGTCGAGGCCGTCGCGGTCGCCACGGGCTGGCCGTACGGCCACTTCGAGTACGGCGTCGCCCTCGGGCCGCGGGTCGCCGGCGTGCCGGCCGCGCTGGCGCTGTTCTACCTCCCGCTGGTGGCGAACGCCTACCTGCTCGCGCTGCTGCTCCTCGGCCCGCGGGCGCGGCGGCGGGCGGTCCGGCTGCCGGCCGCCATCGCCGTGCTGCTCGCCGTCGACCTCGTGCTCGACCCCGCCGCGGTCGCAGTCGGATTCTGGTCGTACGCCGGCGGCGGGCCGTACTACGGGGTTCCGCTGTCGAACTTCGCGGGGTGGGTGCTGACCGGCGGCGTCTCGGTCGCGGTGCTGGACGCGACGCTGCCCCGCGACGCGGTCCGGAGCCGCGTCGAGGGCTGCGAGTTCGCGCTGGACGACCTCGTGAGCTTCGTCGTCCTCTGGGGGCTGCTGAACGTCGCCGCCGGCAACTGGGTGCCCGTCGGCGTCACGGTGGCGTTCGTGGTGGGGCTGGTGCGGGTCGACCGCTTCGACGTGGTGGG
>CAZPIG010000053.1:3424-13255 GCA_964586205.1 uncultured Halobacteriales archaeon
CCGGGGGCCCTGTATCCTCCACCCCCTCCCCGCTCCGAATGGCCGATAGCTGGAGCTCGATGTCGTCGGCCACGTCCCCGGTCAGCTCGAGCTCCACCTCCATGGTCTCGCCTTCGCGGTCCCGCGCGACGGCGAGGAACTCGTGGGCCCGCTCGGGCGGTATCGACAGCGGCAGCCGGACCTCCCCGCGGAGCGCGGCGAGGTTGGCGGTCAGCAGCCCGACCATCGTCCCGGCCTCGACGCCGGCCTCGTCGGCGGCGACCAGCAGGTCGGTCAGCCCGCGCCGGAACGATTCGACGTCGGTCACCCGCTCGGCCTCGACCGGCCCGTCTGCGTCGGTCATCGCCCGAAGGTGGGCGGCCGGTGGGCAAAACGGTGGTGATTCGGGGGGCTCGAAGAGGTAGCTCCTCGGGACCACTTCGAATTACTTAGAGCCCCACTACATGGGGGTCGGTGGAAGTGGGAGAGCCATGACGGACGACGACAGCGGCTCGAAGCTGAATCCGACGGTGAACCGACGCCGGGTCCTCCGGGACGTGGGGGTCGCCGGCACGATGGCCGGCCTCGCCGGCTGCAACGAGGACCTCGTGGCCTCGACGGCGACGACCACGCTCGGGACCGACACGCCGGAGCCGGTCGGCGGCGGCGTCAGCGACGCCAGGGGCTCGGACGTCGACCGCGGCCGCCAGCAGCTCTACTTCGCGGAGGCCGGGACCGGCTCCATCGTCCGGTACGACCTCGTCCGGAGCGTGGTGAGCACCGTCGCCTCCGGTACCGACACCATCCAGGGGACGTGGAGCTACGACTTCGACGCCGGCCGCGGCGGCGAGCCGGACGACGACGCCCCCGAGGAGACCGAGGACGTCTGGTGGGAGATAGTCGACCAGGACGCCGGCGAGCGGTACGTCGTCCCGCAGAACACCGCCGAGGTCGCGCTCGTCGGCGACGTGAGCTTCGCCGACGTCGAGCCGGAGACGCTGCCGGACTACGACTACGGCACCGACCGCATCAGCGGCTCGGACGGCGACAACGACCTCGCCGCCGGCACCGTCTTCGCGGTGCGGACGAGCCTCGGCAACTACGCGAAGGTCGAGGTGACGAGCCACGGCTACGACCTCGACGTCAGGTACGAGACCTACGAGCTGTCGAGCCCGTTCACCCGGGTCGGCACCGGCTACGACCAGCCCGAGGACGTCGTCCTCTACGACGGCGGGGACGAGGCGTACGTCGTCGACGGGACGAGCGCGGGCGGCGAGGTGCGCGCGGTCAAGCGGAGCAACATGGACGAGCCCGGGGCCGCGAACGTCGCCTCGGGCCTGCCCGCGGCCGGCCAGCTAGCGGTCGACGAGAGCAGTAACGTCGGCTACGTCGCGGCCGGCAGCGAGCTGGTGCGCGTCGACCTCGACGCCGGCTCGGCGACCACCGTCTACAGCGGTCTGAACGGCGCACGCGGCGCTGCCGTGGACGCCAGCGGGGAGTTCGTGTACGTGACCGAGGCCGGGTCGGGCGGCTCGGGCGCCCTCTCCCGCATCGAGGTCGCCCTCGGGCGGCGCGAGGAGCTGGCCACCGGCCTCGACAGCCCCGCCCACCTCGCGTGGACCAGTGCCAGCGAGGACAGCCTGCTGGTCGCCGAGCGCGCGCCCGGAAACCGCGTCTCCATCGTGGACCTCCCGGAGGGGACGGTCCGGCGGGTGGTCGACGACGCGGCGCGCAACCCCACGAGCGTCTCGCTGGCCTCGTCCTCGCACGGCTTCATCTGCAGCGAGCAGCTGCTGAGCGAGTTCGACCTCACCGGCGGGCTGTTCGCCTCGGCCGGCCCGCGGTTCGTGGGCATCGGCCACGTCCCCGTCGGCCACATCAGCCAGTCGTCGGACGTGCCGACCGACCAGGCGGGCTACGCGACCACGCCGAGCGACTTCCCCCACCACGTCACGGACGCGCCGTTCGGCGGCACGCTGTCGCTGATGCTGAACCACCACGACGCGTACGTCGCCGACGGGGCCCGCTACTACCGGGTGCTCGTCGACGGCGACAAGCGGACCCGGACGTGGACCGCCCTGCGGTGGTCGCCCGGCACCGGCCGCCAGGAGGCGGTCGACGTGCCGCCGGAGGGCGACGGCTACTACCCCGTCCGCCAGCCGGGGGCGCTCTGGTTCCGGCCGCGGCTGGGCTACAAGCTCCCCACCGGGGGATTGTCGAACGGCCTCCACACCATCACGGTCGAGTTCTACTCGTCGAGGTCCGCCTCCTCGAAGCTCGGCGAGCGGAGCGTCGAGGTGCGCATCGACAACGACCGGCCGACGGCGCGGTTGGGGCGCATCCTCCACCGGCTATCGGACGGCAGCGACGAGGTGGTCGACGCCTGCGCCATCGTCGACGCGGCCACCGACCGCTTCAAGTTCGAGGTGACCGCGACCGACGCCCAGCAGCACCTCCGCCACTGGCGGCTGCGGGCGCTCTGGGGCGACAACCAGAGCGCCACCGTCGCCCAGCAGGGCTACACGGACCCCAACGGCAACCGCAAGTGGGAGGGCCCGCGCAACGAGGTCCGGCCGGCGGGGAGCTACTGGCAGGCCCAGAGCAGGCGGTGTGCCCACACCTTCTACCTGAAGGCGTGGAGCCGGACGACCAACGGCTACCACTACGTCCACCGCGACGCCTACCACAAGTCCATCACGCTGCTGTTGCCCTGATTCACGGCGTTTTTGACGGTGGTCGTTCCGCTCGTGCGACTTCCCCGTCGGGCGAGCCCTCGACCGGGTGCTGGCGCTTTCCGATGCAGTGGGTACTGGCGGGTCCGGCGCGCACGTGTACGTCACGGAGACCGTGACCGACGGGCTTATTGGCGTCCCCGCGGCGTCTGCCACCAATGCCGACGCGAACCGTCCGGCTGGACGAGGAGGCATACGAGCGGCTGCAGGCCCGCAAGCGGGAGGGGGAGAGCTTCAGCGACGTCGTCGAGCGCCTCGCCGGGCAGCGGTCGTGGTCCGAGGTCGCCGGCATCCTCACGGACGAGGAGGCCGACGCCCTCGAAGCGGCCATCGAGGCGGGACGGCGACACACTTCCGGCCGTCTCGTCGAAGCCGGCGACGCGAACGACGGGTGATGCCCCGGTCGACAGCGCGGCGGAAACGTCAGTCGAGGTTCAGAATCTCTCTCGCCTCCTCGGGCGTCGCCACCGGTCGACCGAGCGTCTCCGCCACCTCGACGGCGCGCTCGACTAGCTGGGCGTTGCTCTCGGCGCGCTCGCCCGCGGCGTAGTAGAGATTGTCCTCGAAGCCCACCCGGACGTGGCCGCCGAGGAGGGTCGCCAGCGTCGTCAGCGGAAGCTGGTGCTGGCCGGTCGCGAGCGCGTTGAACGCCGCGCACTCGGGGAGGTTCTCGACGGCGTTGAGGAGGTTCCGGGGCGAGGGGATGGTCAGCGTGCCCGTCCCGAAGATGACGTTGACGTACACCGGGTCGGCGAGGTCGCAACGCTGCAGGAACTCGTGGACCTCGTTTAGGTGGCCGGGGTTGAACGCCTCCATCTCGGGCTTGATGCCGCGGTCGGCCATCTCGTCGTACAGCGCGTCCACCGTCGCGCGGGTGTTCTCGCTCGTCAGCCGGTCGTACCTGTTGACCGGGCCCATGTCGAGGCTGGCCATCTCCGGCGCGGGGTCGGTCCGCAGCGGCTCGGCGCGCGTCTCGGCCGGGACGCCGGTGCCGCCGGTCGAGTGCTGGAGAACGAGGTCGTCGGTGCGCTCGCGGACGGCGTCGTCTATCTCCTGGAAGCGCTCGCGGTCGAAGGCGCGCTCGCCGTTCGGCCGGCGGGCGTGGACGTGGAGGATGGCCGCGCCCGCTTCCTCGCAGGCCGCGGCGGTCTCGGCTATCTCCTCCGGGGACTCGGGGAGGTCCGGGTGGGCTTCCTTGCCGTGGACGCCGCCGGTGGGCGCGACGGTGACTATCACGGGCTCGCCGGCGAGGTAGTCCTCGTAGCTCACGGCTCGGACTCCCCGTCGGTGATTTCGCCGTCGGTCGCTGCAGTGCTGGCGTTCGTGTCGGTATCGACGCTCGCGTCGGCAGCGTCGACTTCGTCCGCGTGCGCGCGGAATATCTCGCAGTCCGTGGCGTGGTCGAGGCCGTAGCGGCCGTTGCAGACGTCGGCGCGCATGGGCTGGACGAACCGCTCCGCGGCGGCGCAGTAGGCCCGCTCGGTCGGGTATGCGTCCCCGTCGCGGTACTCGAGGAACGGGCAGGCGTCGGTCATGGTGGTCGGGTGTGGGGCGGGCGGCAAAGGTCTACGGGTGGCGGGGATCGGTCGTATTTAGATCCGGTGACTACGACTGGTCGCACTGTCGCTTGGCGGTCGGAAGCCCCCGACCGCTCGACCGTCCGGGGCGCTCGCGGCTTCGCCGCTCGCGCGGCCGAGGTCCTCGCTTGCTCACGGCTCACTTCGTTCGCCGTTCGCTTTCCGGCGGCGCTCGCTACGCTCGCGCCGCCCACCGCTCGGACCTCGCGCTCGCTGCGGTCCTCGCCTCGCTCTCTCCGTTCGCTCGGCTGCGGTCCTTGCGTCGCCCGGGCCGGGTCGAGCGGTCGGCCCCTTCCGAAGTCCCACCCGCGAAGCATCTCGGGGCCGGCAATGGAAGGCGGCTGACCCCCCCTCCGAACACTACTGGCGGGGGTCGGCGTAGTTGTGCAGACCGGCCAACCGGCGTCTGCAGGCCGGTGCCACGAACACTCCGGGTGGGACTCCGGAAGGGGCGGGTCGCTCGACGAACCCGGGCGACGCAAGCACTGGAGGCGGGAGCGAACGAAGTGAGCGACCGCCGAAGCGCGCAGCGAGCCCCGGGAGTCGAGCGACCCGGGGCTTCCGAGGCACCAGCGGTAGCAAGAACGTCGTCCTACACTGTCCCGAAGAACAGTGGGCGTACTCCGTAGTCTACCTCAATCCATCGCGATGTACGTCCGCGTGTCCTCCACCCCGTCGATACCCTGGATGGAGGTCGCCGCGATGTCCTTGACCTCGCCGGGGCTGTCGACGACCACCTTCGCTATCAGGTCCACGTCGCCGGCGACGATGTGGGCCGACTCGACGCCGTCGATGCCCCGTATCTCGGTCTTCAGCCGGTCCGCCTCGCCCGTGTTCGCCTTGACCATGACGTACGCGGTGACCATCTACGACCCCCCGGCCGGAGCGGTCTCCGGCTCGCCGACCAGTATCTGGCGGACCGACCCGAGGACGTCGAAGTCCGCGAGCACGACCACGCGGTCGCCCACGTCGAGCGTCTCGTCGGGGCTCGGGATGGACAGCGGCCCCTCCTCCTTGCCGAACGCGAGCACGCGCGAGTCGGCGGGTAGCTCGAGCTCGCTGATGGAGTAGCCGCGCATCGGCGAGGCGTCGGTGACCGTCAGCTCGACGACCTGGAGGTTCTGGGCGACGTCGGCGATGGCGCGGACGTTCCCGCCGAGGAGGGCGTTCTTCGCGCCGATAGCGCCGAGGCGCTCGGGGTAGACGATGTCGTCGACCTCGTCGGCGTACTTGCGGTATATCTCCTCGCGGTAGTCCTCGTCGATGCGGAGGATGGTCCGGCAGCCGTGGTGCTTGCCGATCATGCAGGCCGCGAAGTTGGTGTTGAGGTCCCCCGTCAGCGCCCCCAGTGCGTCGGCGTCGGCGATGCCCGCGTCTTCGAGGACGTCCTCGCGGGAGCCGTCGCCCACGATGGTCGTAAAGCCCTGCTCGCGGGCGCGCTCGGCTTTCCGCTCGTCGCGCTCGACGAGGGTCACCTCGTGGCCCTCCTCCCGGAGGACTCGGGCCGTGCGGAGACCCACGCGGCCCGCGCCGATGATGACGAATCTCATGTCCGCCGGTACGATGGGGTGGGTGAATAAGCTTGTCCTCTACGTGGTAGTTCGGGGTTCGGTCGGTGGTTGATGCGGGTGGTAGTTGTGATCGTGGACGTCCGCTTTTCGTGCGCGCGGTGGCTTCGAAAGCCCCCGGCGCTCGACCCTCCGGGACGCTCACGGCTCCCTTCGGTCGCCGTTCGCGCGCATCGCGGCGCTCCCGATGGTCGCGCCGCGCGCTCGTTGCGCGCTTCGGCTCGCTCACTGCGTTCGCTCACCTGTAGTGTCGTGCGGCGCGCCCGTGCGCGCGCCGCACGGCCACCGTCAGAGCAAGCTCTGACGAGCCCTGGCTCGCTTCGCTCGCCAGGACTGCGAGATCCGTCGGACCTCGCTCCGCTTGCTTCGTCCGGGAGGGGTCGAGCGCCCGGCCCCTTTCGGAGTCCCGCCCGGGAGTGGTTGGTCGATTAGCCATCGAACGGCGGTCAGCCGTCTGTCGATGCTCCGTGGTCCGTTTCATGTGTCGCCGCACGACGTGCCCGCTCCAGCAGCCGCAGCTCTCGTCGGACAGCCCGCCAGTCGCTCAGGTCCTGCCAGACCTCGTGGACCGAGAGGTCGGTGGAAGCAGATTCTTCGGCAACTTCCAGCGCGTCCACGTCCTCCGGATGGGCGGCATCGTACCGGCCGCGGTAGGTCTGTTCGTCTCCGGTGAGGTCCTCGAGGCGGTCGAGTAGTTCCTCGCGCGTGTACTCGCGGCGGAGTCCCTCGACGCGCCGCCACTCGAAGTACGACTCGTTGCGGCAGTAGGTAGTCGGGCGCGTGGTGTCGCGGGCGACGATGCCCACGTCGGCCAGCCAATCGAGGTGCTGGCGGGCGGCGTCGGTCGAGCAGTCTGCCCGGTCGGCGACTTCGCTCGTGGTGGCGGGCTCGTAGAGCTGGATTGCGACCTCGTAGACGCGGTCGCGGGTGGTCTTGTTGGGGTCCCAGTCTCTTCCCTGGATTGGGGATTTGGTTCTGTCCGTGGTGGCTTCGGTTTCCGTGCGCTGTTCGGTTTCGGTCGGGTGGTCGACGTTCTGTGACATCGTCGGTGGGGCGAATTGGTCCCGGTCTAGTTCATGAAGTTTCGGACCTAGGAGTTGGTTTCAGTGGGCGTTTTCCAATGGTCGTACTGCAACTGTGAGTTCGAAAGCCCCCGGCCGCTCGGCTCGGGGGCCTCGTTGCGCTCCTCGCTCACTCCCTTCGGTCGTTCGCTGCGGTGCTTACGTCGGCCGCCTTCGCCGAGCGCCCGGCCCCTTTCGGAGTCCCACCCAGGAGTGTTCGTGGAATTAGCCGACACGAGGTCGAAAGCCAGCAGCCGTCACAACGCTAGAAGCCCGGATTCTCGTCTACGCCACTTCCCCTTCACTCTCCGAATCGCCACTCCGGAGCGGAATCGAGATGTCGAGTTCGTCGTACCACACGACCGGGCGTTTGGCGCGGCCGTCGCCCGCTTCGAGGGCGAGTAGCTGGAGGTCGGCGAGCTCGGTCACGTCGTCGTGGACCCGCCGGACGTCGCGGTCGAGGCGGCGCGCGAGGTCGCGGATGCTCTCCGGCTGCTCGGTGGCGACGGTTTCGAGGAGGTCGATGGTCTCCTCGCGGACGGCGCGGTGGAGGGCATCGCGGGAGTGGAAGCTGACCTTGTAGGGGTGGTGGGGTGAGTCGTCGGGAGTGGTGGTGGTGTCGGTTTCGTGGTCTGTGGCTTCGTCGCCCGTCGCTTCGTCGCTCGTTCGGGCCGCTATCGTCTCACCGGCCTCGTCCAGGAAGTCCTCGAGTGAGGGCTGGACTTTGATCTTCAGGACGGTAGAATCGTAGGCGTTGGAATCGGAGTCGGCTGTCTGTTCGGGCTCGCTGTTCTCCTCGGGCTCGTCTCCCGGTTCAGTTTCGCTCATGGCGTTCGACCTCCGTGCGGAATCGGCGGTACAGCTCCCCGATGCCCGGGAAGTCGTCCAGTATCTCGACGGCGTCGCCGTCGTGGCGGTGGTGCTCGCCGTCGCCGTGGCTGTTGTCGTAGCGGACGACGGGCGGTTCGTGGGGGTAGCCGTAGTGCATGCGGTACTTGTACCCGCTGGGGTACCGGTCGGCGTCCGTTCGGCGGACGTAGACCGCTAGCCGCGCCTCGCTTTCGAACGTCCGGGTGATGCTGACGAGGACGCGGTCGTCCCCGTCGTCGCTGCCCTCGAACGGGTCTCGGTCGTCGTCGGGCGGCGAGTCGATTTTGCCTTCGTAGTTTGTTGACTCGTGCGTCAACGTCTTAAAGTTTCGGTCTCGTTTGGGTGGCACGGGTGGGGAGGGGCGGGTGCGGTCGGTCGGATGCGATGCTGGACGGGGATGGTCCCGGACTGGTACGTAAAGTCTCGGAGCAATGGCTCTCTCGACGGTCAGATCTCGTGTCGAGAGGCGGAAAGTCGACTGTAGCTATTCCTCGTCCTGTTCCTGCAGTGCTTCGAGGAGGCCCGCGTAGGCGATGTACTCCAGGTCGTAGAGGTCCGGCCCCTCGCCCTCCTCGTCGACCTCGTCCCGCAGGTCCTCGGGCGTGGTGTCCGTCTCGCCCTCGGTCAGGTACTCGTAGAGCGCCAGCTCCGGTTGGACGAGCAGGTCCTCGTGCTGAGCGATTTCTTCGAGGACCTCCTGGCGGTCCGCGTCGGCCTGCTCGTCGTCGTAGAAGGTGGTGAGGACCGCGAACCCGACACCGGCGGCGAGGGCGGCGGAGAACGCTTGCTCGTCCTCCACGACATCGTCGCGACTGTCCCAGACGTTGTAGAGGGTCTGCATGGCCTCGTCGACGTCCTCGTCCGCGAGGTGCTGGAGCGCGCGGGCGTGCCCGGCGACGACGGCCTCCTCCGGCGAGTCGGGGCCGGCGGTCAGCAGTTCGAGCAGGCGAGCGAACGCGACGGCTTCGAGTTCGCCGCGGTCGAGGTCGGCCGGGTCCAAGTCGTCGCGGTCGTACCCGGTCGGTTCGAGGAGGTCGTCGGGGGTGGCGTCGGTCTCGCCGTCGGCGAGGTGCTCGTAGACCGCGCGGGCGGGGTCGGGGAGGCGGTCGCGCTCCGGGGTTATCGACTCGATGATTTCGTCCCCCTCCTGTTCTGTGTCTTCGATGTCGAATAGCTCGATGTGCGCGAGGAGCCCGACGCTGGCGGCGAGCACCTGCGAGAAAGCGTCGGCGTCTTCCTCGATATCGTCCCGTCCTTCCCAGAAACCGTGAAGCAATTGCACGGCGTCTTCCGGATCGCTCTCCACGATGTGCCGTAGAGCCTGCTCGTATCCGGCACCGGCTATCTCCTCGGGGGACTCGAAATTCGGGGTTAGTAGTTCGAGCAGGCGAGCGAACGCGACGGTTTCGAGTTCGTCGCGGTCGAGATCTTCGGGGGATATTTCGTCGGCGTCTTCCAGTTCGGGGGCGGTCGATTCGAGGAGTTCCTCTGGCGTCGTGTCCACGTCACCTTCGGCAAGGTACTCAAAGACCGTATCGACGGGCTCGGATAGCTGATCGCGGTCCGGCTCGATTTCCTCCAGAATCTCTCGCTTCTCCTCGTCGGCTTCTTCGTCGTCGAATAGCTTCACGTGGGCTGCGACGCCGACGCCGGCCGCCAGGACGGTGGGGTACCAGTCCTCGCTCGCTTCGTCGCGCTTGTCCCAGGCGTGGCGGAAAAACTGGCGGGCGGTTCCGCCCTCGTTGTAGAGGACGTTTTCGAGGGCGTCGACGTACAGGTCCTCGATGGGTCGTTCTGGCGCTTGGAACTGGTTTAGAAGTGCCTCGAACGCTTCGCGTTCGTCTTCGAGACCGGCGACGTCGGCTTGCTCGATAGTGGAGAGGCCGGTTTCGCACCACTCGATGGCGCTTTCGAGGTCGTTCTGTTGTTCGCAGACGCGGGCGAGGTTCCGGTGGGTTTGTAGGAGTTCTCTGAGAGCGCCGATGTCGCGGAAGATGTCGGCCGCGCCCTCGAAGTACTCCCGGGCGGCCTCGTAGTCGCCCTG
>CAZPIG010000054.1:0-4825 GCA_964586205.1 uncultured Halobacteriales archaeon
CCGGCCGTCGTACGTACCCACCACGAGATGACCGACCCAGACGACGTCCGGACCGAAACCGTCCAGGGCGTCTCAGTCCCGGCGCTCGGCCTCGGCACGGCGCGGATGACGGGCGACGAGTGCGCGCGAGCAGTCGAGGCCGCCCTCGAGCTCGGCTACCGACACGTCGACACCGCGCAGATGTACGACAACGAGGAGAGCGTCGGGCGCGGCATCGAGCGGGCCGACGTGGACCGCGAGGAGGTGTTCGTCGTCACGAAGCTCCTGCGGGCGAACCTCGCGCCCGACGCGGTCCGCGAGTCGTTCGCGCAGAGCCGCGAGCGCCTCGGGCTCGACCGCGTGGACCTGCTGCTGATACACGCCCCGAGCCAGTCGGTCCCCGTCGCGGACACCCTCGGCGCGATGAACGACCTCCAGCGCGAGGGCGTGGTCGACCACGTCGGCGTGAGCAACTTCTCGGTCGACCAGCTACGCGAGGCCGAAGCCGCCTCGGAGACGCCGATTCTGACCGACCAGGTGAAGTACCACCCCTACCACGGCCAGGCGGACCTCCTCGAAGCGTGCCACGAGGACGACGTGCTGCTGACGGCCTACAGCCCGCTCGCGCGCGGCCGCGCGGCCGACGACGGGACGCTCGCGACCATCGGCGACCGCCACGGCAAGACCCCGGCGCAGGTGGCGCTCCGGTGGCTGCTCCAGCAGGACCGCGTGGCCGCCATCCCCAAGGCGGCCTCGCCGGAGCACATCGAGGAGAACTACGACGTCTTCGACTTCGCGCTGACCGACGCGGAGATGGAGCGGGTCTTCGACCTCCAGGGCGGCCTCTCGGAGCGACTGCGGAGCTGGATAGGGTTGTAGCGGGGCGAGCTAGATGGGGTTGTAGCGGGGCGAGCTAGATGGGGTTGTGAGCGAAGCGGGCTTGACAGAGTTGTGAGCTGACCGGACAACCACTGTTCGGAACAGGACGCGGGACCGGCACTGTCACCGAAGTCGCGAGGCCGGCGGGGGAACGATTATGCGCTCTCATGACATACCCGCACATATGACCGACACCATCTCCCCGGAGCGGCTCCGCGACGCGCTCGACGCCAGCGAGGAGTTCGCGCTCGTGGACACCCGGCCGGCGGGGGACTTCGCGGAGTGGCGCGTCCCGGGGGCCGTGAACTACCCGTTCTCGTCCGACGACGCGCTCGACGCGGACGCCTTCCGCGAGGCGACCGGCGTCGAGCCGGACGACCGGGTCGTCACCGTCTGCGCGAAGGGCATCTCCTCGCACGACTTCGCCGACGAGCTAGAGGGGGCGGGCTTCGGAAACGTCACGGTCGTCGAGGGCGGCATGGAGGGCTGGAGCGCCGTCTACGAAGTGGCGGCCGTCGAGACGGCCGACCCCGGCGTCGGGACGTCGGACCCCGCCATCGAGATATTCCAGGTCCAGCGGCGGGCGAAGGGCTGTCTCGGCTACGTCGTCGGGTCGCCCGCGACCGGCGAGGCGGCGGTCGTCGACCCTACCCGCCACGTCGAGGAGTTCCTCGACGTGGCGCGCGACGCGGGCTACGAGGTGACCCGCGTGCTCGACACGCACGTCCACGCCGACCACATCTCCGGCGGGCGCGAGCTAGCCGACGAGACGGGCGCGCCCTACCACCTCGGCGCGGGCGCGGCCGACCGCGGCGTCGAGTACGACTACGAGCCACTCGCGCGCAACGAGGTCGTGGAGGTGGGCGACGTGGCCGTCAAGACCGTGTTCGCGCCGGGTCACACCTCCGAGATGGTGAGCTACCTCGTCGAGCGCGAGGCGCTGCTGACCGGCGATACCCTCTTCGTGGACTCGGTGGGCCGCACGGAGCTACAGTTCGCCGCGGACGGCGAGGACGACCGCGAGGCGGCCGCCGGGGGCGCGCGGTCGCTCTGGGAGTCGCTGCACCGGACCGTCCTCGCCGAGCCCGACGCCGTCTCCGTGCTGCCGGGCCACTTCACCGTCACCGGGACCGGGGAGACGCCGGGCGTCACGCCCGGCGAGCCCGTGGTCTCGACGGTCGGGCGGCGGCGCACGGGCAGCGACCTGCTGGGGCTGTCCGTCGAGGCGTTCGTCGACCGCGTCCTCGCGGACCTCCCCGAGAAGCCGCCGAACTACGGGACCATCGTCGACATCAACGCCGGCCGCGCCGCCCCCGGCAGCGAGCAGCGCGCGGTCGAGCTCGAGCTGGGCCCGAACCGCTGCGCGGCCGGCGGCGAGGGAGCGGCAGGCGACTAACGGCGCGGCTCCGAGTTGGCGGACCTCACCGGTGTTGGCGGAGTAGGAGTCCCTTATCCGTAGTCGTTCGGGTGCGCGCACGAGCGCGTCAGTTGTCGGGCTGTCGGACCCCGCTTCGCCGCCCGTCGGACACTCTTCTCGCGGGCGTCGGCCCCCTTCACCGCGTGTCGGCCCCCTCACCGCGTGTCGGCCCCCTCTCGCCGCTCGTCAAATGCACGTCCGACACAGCGGCCCGGTGACGGCCGATTTGAGCCGAACGGGGGCTTTGTATCAACTCGTTTTAATCCGATAACCATGATAAGATAAAAGTTAGTGACCCCCTAGAGCCGAGATGGAGCGGTCAGGTCAAGGCTACCGGATCGATGAGCATGAAATTGGCAACGGACTTCGGGTTCACGTCGGAGCTCGACCAGTCCCAGATTCACGACGTCCTGCGAAACGACCGGCGACGGCACTGTCTCGAGTACGTCCGCCGCCACGGGGGCGAGACCTCCGTCGGCGACCTCGCGGAGCACATCGCGGAGCTCGAGACGGGGGAGTCGCCGCCACCGCGCAACAGTCGCCAGAGCGTGTACGTCTCCCTGCACCAGACCCACCTGCCGAAGCTCGACAAGCTGAGCATCGTCGAGTACGACGCGGAGTCGAAGACGGTCTCGCTGAGCGACCGCGCACCCGAGGTAGAGGTGTACATGGAGGTCGTCCCGAAGTACGGCCTCTCGTGGGGCGAGTACTACTTCATCCTCTGCGTCCTCGCGTTGCTCACCGTCGTCGCGGCGGGGCTCGGAGCGCCACTGTTCGCCCGCGTTGAGACGCTGCACTGGGCGGTCTTCTACCTGGTGCTGATAGACGCGTCCGCGCTGTACCAGGTCTGGACCCAGCGGAGCTCGCTGCTGCACCGGCTGCGCGGCTGAATCTGGACCGGACGGGCGGTCCGCCCGTGGCGGTAGCCGTTGCTGTGTGGTTCCTCTTCGTTCGTGGCAGTCCGTAGCGTTCGACGGGCGGGCGTCTTCCCGGAGCTTCCTTCGACCGACCACCGCCTTTTTTGCCGCCCCGGTCCTCCCTGCAGCGGATGACCACGCGCGCGTCCCTCGCGGCCGCCTTCGTCGCCCTCGTCGTCCTCGCGGGCTGTAGCTTCGTCCCCGGTGCGCCCGGGACGGACACCCCTGCCACGCCCGGGACGGACACCTCCACCACGCCCCCCGCACCGGCGACGCCCGCGAACGGCACCCTCGAAGCCCACTTCGTGAACGTCGGCCAGTCCACGGCCGTGCTCGTCGTCGGCCCGACGGGCGAGACGATGCTCGTGGACTCGGGGGGCTACCGCGACGACGGCGAGCACGTGCTCGCGTACCTCGACCGGCTCGGCGTCGAGCGCCTCGACTACCTCGTGACGTCCCACGCCGACGCGGACCACATCGGTGGCCACGCGGCCGTCATCGAGCACTTCGAGACCGAGGGCCGGGGCGTCGGGGCCATCTACGACCCCGGCTACCCCGCGAGCACGCTGACCTACGAGGAGTACCTCGACGCCGTCGAGCGTCACGACGTGACCCTGTTCGAGACGCAAGCCGGCGACACCGTCCCCATGGAGGGGGCGTCGGTGCGCGTGCTCGCGCCGCCCGCGGGCGGCGTCGAGGGCGACCGCAACGAGAACAGCGTCGTCCTGCTGGTCGAGCACGGGGCCACCGCGGTGCTGCTGACCGGCGATGCGGGGCCGCGCGAGGAGGCGTACCTCGTCGAGCGCTACGGGGCCGACCTCCGGACGACCGTGCTGAAGGCGGGCCACCACGGCAGCGGGACCAGCACCGGCGAGGGGCTGCTCGACGCGGCGCGGCCCGGAACAGTGGTGATATCGTCGGCGTACGACTCGCCCTACGGCCACCCCCACCCCGAGACGCTCCAGCGCCTCTCGGACCGCTCCATCCCGACGTTCTGGACCGGCGTCCACGGCGACGTGGTGGTCCGGTCGAACGGCACCGCCGCGACCGTCTTGACCCGCGAGCGGGCCCCGACCGCGCCGCTCGCGCTCCGGTCGGCCCCCGGCGTCGCGCCGGGCGTGGGCGGCGACCTCCGCGTGCGCGCGGTGGTTCCGGCCCGCGGGGGAGCGACGGCGGGCGGGAGCGCGACGCCGGGCGGTGGCGCGACGCCGGTGGGGACGCCGGTCCCTGGCGGCCAGCCGACGCCGGCTAGCCCGACCGGGACCCCCGACGGTTCACTCTCGACGCCCACCGACACGTCCCCGACCCCCGACGGCGGCGTCGCCCTCGAGCTCGTGTCCGTCAACGCCGACGCCGCCGGCGACGACGCGTCGAACCTGAACGACGAGTACGTGGTTCTCCGGAACGCGGGCAGCGAGCCACTCGACCTCTCGGGGTGGACCGTCCGCGACGCGGCGGGCCACGTCTACACGGTTCCCGCGGGCACCACCCTCGCGCCGGGCGCGACCGTCACCCTACACACCGGCAGCGGGACGGACACGGCGTCGGACCTCTACTGGGGAGCGGGCAGCCCCGTCTGGAACAACGGCGGCGACACCGTTACGGTGCGCACCGACGAAGGGCGGGTCGTGCT
>CAZPIG010000054.1:4925-11507 GCA_964586205.1 uncultured Halobacteriales archaeon
GGAACAACGGCGGCGACACCGTTACGGTGCGCACCGACGAAGGGCGGGTCGTGCTGGAGGCGACCTATTGATGACGCTGGATGGCGACCTACCGATGACGCTGGATGGCGACCGACTCGTGGCGCTGGAAGGCGACCTACCGATGGCGCTTGGAGGCCACCAACCGATGACGCTGGAGGCAACCCCCCGATGACCGCCGACGGCGGGTACGTCGCGGTCGTGGACCGCTTCGAGGGCGACCACGCGGTGCTGCTGCTGGAGGACGGCGACGAGGTAGTCGGCGACGTCGCGGTCCCGCGCGAGCGGCTCCCCGAGCCCGCTCGCCACCAGGATGCCGTCCTCGAGGTGGTCGTCCAGGGCGGTCGGCTGGCGGACGCGACCTACCGGCCCGAGGAGACCGAACGGCGGCGCGAGAGCGCCCGGGAGCGCTTCGACCGGCTCTCGCGGCGGCCGCCCGACGGGGACGAGTGAGCGAGCCTCCGCTCGACGCGCGCCGGCCAGCGCTTCGCTCGGCGCACAGCCGATACCTCACTCGACGTGTAGCTACGCGACGCGATGCCCTGCTCAGGCCTCCTGCCACCCGGTCACGGTCACCCTCGGCGTCCCCGTCCCCGGCGGACAGACGACGAACCCCGTCCGCCGGCCGTCGACGGGGACGTGCTCGAAGGTCATCCGGGCGGGCGGGCTGGTGCAGTGGACCGCCACGGTGACGCTAGCGATGCCGACCTGCTGGTCGTTCCGGACCGCGACCTCGACCCGCTCCCGGCCGTCCGGTAGCTCCGTCGTCCCCACGACGGTCGCCGCCGGGGCCACGGCCGTCGAGGCGACCGTCGCCTGCCAGAGGACGTACCCGAACAGCGCGAGGGTGAACAGGGTGCTGACGACGATGACGACCCGCTCGACGGTGGTCGGGGGGCCCTGGTCGTCCCCCTCGTCTCGCCGGCGGTCGTCTCCGCCGTCGTTGCCGCCACCGCGACCCGAGTTCTCCGGGTCGCTGGCCGGACCAGTCCGGCCGTCCCCACCTCCACCGTCGTCCGGGCTCACGCGAGGACCACCCGCGCTGCGCTGGCCCCGATGGCCGCCGGGAACGCGAGGACGACCACCTTCTGGACCGCGACCGGGAGCGACGCGCCCGCGAACTGGCCGAACGACGCGAGCAGCCCCACCGAGATGACCGCTCCGAGGGCGTAGACGACGAACACCTGGCCCACCCTCCGGCCGGGGCCGCGGTCGCCGACCCGCTGGCGCTGGCCCCGGAACTCGAGCTCGAACAGCACGAGGTACGACACCACGAGGGTGACGACGACGAGGACCGCGAGCCGCTCCCAGCCCGTCGTGGCCGCGAGGATGGCTATCTCCTGGGTGGGCGCGATGGGCGCGACGAAGAACACCGACCCCAGCGCGAACGTCGCGAGGTAGTTCGGAAAGCCCGCCTCCTCGCGGCCCTGGTCGGCCCCGCGCAGCAGCTCGTTGGCCAGCGCGGCCCCGAACCCGAGGGGCACGACGTAGACGAGCCCGAGCCGGGCCACCGACAGCAGCGAATCGCCCCACTCGACGACGCCGAACAGGAGGAGGCTGCCGTACGCCGTCACGAAGCTCTGGGCGATGAGCTCCGAGAAGTCGGCGACGTTGCGCCGAATGCTCGGCTGGGTCCGCTCCGCCTCGGCCTCGCGGAATCCCACGACGCGCGTGACGGCGAGGATGCCCGCGAGGCCGACCACGTCGTACACCACGAGAGTGTGGGTGCGGAGCTGCCAGCCGTGCCACCACATCTCGACCGTGAACAGCATCGCGGTCCCGGCGACGAGCAGCGCCCCGACGACGCCGCGACCCTGCTCGCGGAGCTCCCGCTTCAATCGGTCCGTGCCGCCGTCTCCCCCTCGACTGGCTGTCACTGGTCCCTCCCGTCGGACCGTCCCCCGCCCCGTCGGCTGTTACGACGCCCAACGAAGGGTATCACACCCGCTCACTTCAACCACCGGCCCGCGCGGACCCCGTTCGGCCGCGCTTACCCGTTTAAGCCGTTCCTGAAGGGGTGTCCCGGGAAGTAACGCGACCGTCGCCGATTCCATCCCGGCCCTACAAGCATCGTTCGGACGACACGAACGTCTACGGGCCCTATAACGAACACCGTCGGCGGTGATGGGCCGTCAGATGAGCGATATCGGCGTGGTCCACATGGACCTCGACGCGAAGGGCGGGGGCGAAAGCGTCTGCATGAACGTCCTCGAGGCGTTACAGGACGACCACGACCTCACCCTGCTGACGCTTACGGAGCCGGACTTCGGGGCCCTCGACGACTACTTCGACACCGACGTGGGCTCGGTCCCCGTCGAGCGGGCCGGCGGGGCGGCCCCGCTGCTGCACCGGGCGTGCGGGCTCCGGTACTACGTCCTCCAGAACGCCCTGCTGGCCCGGTACGCGCGCCGCCACGCCGACGAGTACGACCTCCTCGTCAGCACGATAAACGAACTCGGCCTCCCCGACGGTGCCGTCGAGTACGTCCACTTCCCCTTCGACTGGGCGGTCGGCCTCGACGCCGCGGACCGCGACCACATCTTCCACCCGACGATGGAGGACAACGGCCCGTACGAGCGGCTGTGTACCGCCGTCGCGGACGTCGGTCCGGGCGACGTCAGGGACAACCGGCTGCTCGCCAACTCCGAGTGGACGGCGACGGCCGTCGAGAACGCCTACGGCGTCCGTCCCGAGGTGCTGCACCCGCCGGTCGACACCAGCGGCTTCGTCGACCGGCCGTGGGACGAGCGCGAACCCGGGTTCGTCACCATCGGGCGCATCGAGCGCAGCAAGCGGGTCTGCGAGATAGTCGAGGTCGTCGACGGCGTCCGCGACCGCGGCCACGACGTCCACCTCCACGTCGTCGGGCCGGCGACCGACGAGGAGTACCGCCGGGAGGTCGCGTCGATGGCCGCCGACCGGCCCCACGTCCACGTGGAGGGCGAGCTATCGCGGTCGGCGCTGGTCGACCTCGTCTGCCGGCACCGCTACGGCATCCACGGCAAGGAGTACGAGCACTTCGGGATGGCGGTCGCGGAGCTGGCGGCCGGCGGCACCGTGCCGTTCGTCCCGGCCGCCGGCGGCCAGGGCGTCATCGTCGAGGACCCCGACCGCCAGCAGTATGCCTCGACGCAGGACGCCGTCGAGAAGATAGCGACCGTCCTCGAGCGCCCGTCGCTCCAGCAGTCGTTGCGGGGCGACCGCGCGACCATCCGGCGGCGGTTCGGCCGCCGGCGCTTCCAGGAGCAGATACGCGTCCTCGTCGACGAGGCCCTCCAGCGGGGCCGCGACCGCGTTCCGGCCGTGTGACCAGTCGCGTGCGAACCCTGCATCCCACCCACGAGGTCGGACGTCGCGTCCGGCTCACTCCACTACGAACGCCCCCGCGGTGATGGTCTGCTCGGCGATGAGCGCCGCCCGCAGCACGTAGGAGGTGAGCGCGAGGAACGGCAGCAGCGCTATCACGTAGGCGAGGCTGACGAACAGGAACAGGTGGTCCAGCCCGAGGGTGCTACCGGGAAACGACCGCGCGTCCAGCGCCAGCAGCACGTACGACATCAGCAGGATGGCCGGCAGTCCGGTGTACAGCAGGTCCCTGGAGAGCCGCGAGAACTCCCGCTTGTAGTAGACCGTCTTGAAGTACTCCCGCGTGGTCGTGAAGAACTGTAGCGCCTCGACGACCGTGCCGAGAGCGCTCTGAACGGACTCGTCGGGCGAGCCGTGCCGCCTGAGTCGGCGGGCCTGCTGGAGCATGCCCGACGGCTCGTAGGCGGGTCCGAACAGCGCCACGTCGACGACGCCGACGCCGCCCTTCCGGACCGCCGCCCGCGTTCGCGCGAGGTAGTCGGCGGCGTCCCCGAGGTACTCGCGGACGTCCTCGTGGGCGTCCGGGGCGGAGTCGTCGATGACGGACGACAGCGCGTCGAGTTCCTGCTGCACGGAGTCGACGAGCGTCTCGAGGAACTCGTCGGGGTTCGCCGGGGTCACGTCGCTGCCGAGCGCGTCGGCGACCCGGTCGCGGAACTCCCACGAGGCGACGACGCGCTCGTGCTGGCTGCCGATGGGAGCCAGCTCCTGGGAGACGACGAGCGAGTTGATGGAGACGACGATGGAGACCAGCAGGATGACCCCGCTGAGGAGGGTCGTGAACAGCCGCTGGACTGTGACCTGCTCGGAGAGCAGCGTCTGAATCTCGAACGGCCAGAGGGAGCCGAGCGCCACCAGGACGGCGTAGACGGTCACGGCCAGAAGTCCCGTGACCACACGTCGGTTGCCCTCCACGAGGACCCAGTTCCACGCCCGGAACCACGCCGCCTCCGGAGCCGGTTTCCCGTCCCGCACTCGGGACCCCGCGGACCCCGTTTGCTCCTCCGGCTCCTCGGAGTCGGCAGGCTCTCTGGATTCTGCCGGGTGGGACGCGGCGAGGAACTCGCCCCCTAGTAGCCGCTCGTACAGCCTGTCCAGCCGCATGAACAACCGTCGTACGGCTCAGACCCCGGTAAGTCTGGCGGTCTGTGGAGCCGTTAATCGCACGAGGGCGAGGCCTAACCGACCGCGGTGGAATCCTAACGAGGGTGGACTCTCAGCGATAATGGACCCCTAACGATAATTGACTCCCACCGAGAATGAACTCCTTCCGAGGGTGGACTCCCAACGGAGTGGACTCCTACCGAGGTCCGATTCCGCGTCCAGGGGGCTGGGTAATCCCTGTCCGGGTGACGCCGGACCCGTGGTCCGATACCGCCACCGGGACCACCGCCGCAGGGACCGGACATTTGGCCCTGGGCGTCCAGTGTGACCACATGGGCGGGACCTCGGGGGCTGCCGGGTCCGGGCAGGAGAACGCCGCGCTCCGGTGGGTGCTCCTCTCCGGGAACCGCGTCGTCGTCGTGGCAGGGCTCTCCGCGGCGGTGTTCGTCCTCGTCGTCGTCCTCGGAGCCGCCGGCGTCGTCGGCGTCGCGACGGCGAGCCTCGTCTCCAGCGTGTTCGTCGCCTCGCTCACGGGCGTCTTCACGCTCGTGTCCATCACCATCTCCATCAACCAACTGATACTCTCCCGCGTCATGGGGTCGCCGGCCCGCATCGACGAGCGGACCGACGCCGTCGACCAGTTCCGCGCGACCATCGCGTCGGCCGCCGACGAACCGGTGACGCCGCCGCGCCCGGGCGCGTTCCTCCAGGTCGTCGCGGGAACGCTCCGCGACCGGGCCGACGCGCTCGACGCCGCGGTCAGCGACAGTCCGGACCGGGACCTCCGGGCCGACGCGGCCGACGTCGCCGGACGCGTCAGGGACGACGCCGACCGCGTCGACGCGACCGTCGAGCGGAGCAGCGGCCGCCTCGTCGAGGTCCTGCTGGCCGTCCTCGACGACTCGTACTCCCGGTACCTCCACCGCGTCCGGAGTATCCGCGCCGAGACCGACGACCTCGCCGTCGACGAGCGCGCGGCGCTCGACGACCTCGCGTCGGCCCTCGTGGAGATGAACCAGACCCGCCACTACATCAAGACCCTCTACATCCACGAGGAGCTAGCCCGCGTCTCACAGCTCATGCTCGCCACGGGATTCGCGTCGGTCGGCGTCGGCGTCCTCACCATCCTGCTCTACGCCGACGGGGAGCCGGTCGTTACGGGGCCGGCGCTGCTGGTCCTCGTGAGCGCCGCGGTCGCCGCCGTCGTCGTCCCGCTGTCCGTGCTGGTCGCCTACGGCCTCCGGCTCGCGACCGTGGGGCGGCGGACCACCACGTTCGGGACGTTCACGCCGAAGGAGGAGACGCCGTGACCGGTCAGTCGTCGCCGAACTCCCGGCTGGTCCGTCCGCGGAACGACCAGCCGGTCAGCCCGGCCAGCCCGAGGTAGACGGCGGCCACGACCCCCGCCACGACGGTGCCGGGCGCGGCCCCGACGGCGGCCGTTTCGGTCAGCGGCTCCGAGGGCGCGAACACCGTGACGCGGAGCGTCCACGCCCCGGTCAGGACGGTGAGCAGGAACAGGTAGACCCGCCGGAGCCGGTGGGTCAGCGCCGTCAGGAACGACAGCCCGATGGACGGGTCCCTGAGGTCATCGCCGACGACGGCGCGCCAGTCCGGCCGCTCGGGGTCCCGGCCGTCGTAGACGCTCGCGACGAAGTTCTCCTCGACGAGGCGGACCCGCCTGCGCCACGCGTCGTACTGCCGGAACCGGTGGGCCTCGACGACGAGGAACGCCAGCACCGCCGCGGCGGCGACGAGGATGACGAAGTGGGGGTTGTCCGGGCTGGAGAAGGCCCACGTGAGCGTGGCGGCCATGACGACCACCGCCCAGTTCGTCGTCTGGTCGAGGCGGCCCCGCCACGTGGTGACGCGGTCGAGGGTCCCCCGGTAGAAGTGCCCGGCCGTGGTCACGAACGCCGAGCGGTCCCCGGCCACGTCGCTGGCGACGTCGGGGTCGTCCGCGTCCTCCCCGTCACCATCACCGCCACCTCCGGTCGGGGACCCGTCGGGTCCGGACGCGCCGGGCTGTCCCCCGTCGGTCATCGGACGGGAGTTGGTCCGCGCGGCACTTCACTGGTGGCCCGCCGTCGAGAG
>CAZPIG010000054.1:11607-13117 GCA_964586205.1 uncultured Halobacteriales archaeon
TCATCGGACGGGAGTTGGTCCGCGCGGCACTTCACTGGTGGCCCGCCGTCGAGAGGACGCCCCGGTAGTACTCCTCGACGGCCGCCGCCGTCCGCTCCCACGTGTAGCGCTCGCGGACCCGCCGCCGGCAGGCCCGGCCGGCGGCGGCGCGGGCGGCCGGCGGCAGGTCGGCCCACTCCCCGATGCAGTCCGCCAACGCGTCCGCGTCGGCCGCGGGCGCGAGCATCGGCGCGGGGATGGCCGAGTCGTCGTCGAAGCCGTCGAGCACCTCGACGGTCCCGCCGACGGGGGTGGCGACGACCGGCGTCGCCGACGCGAGCGCCTCCAGGGTCGCCAGCCCGAACCCCTCCATGGCGACGGTCGGGAGGACGAACAGGTCGGCGGCGCGGTAGACGCCCGGGAGGTCCGCGTCGGGGACGTACCCGAGGAAGGTGGTGGCGTCCGCGACGCCCAGCGAGGCCGCGCGGTCCTCCAGCCGCCCCCGGAGCGGCCCGTCGCCGGCCACGTACAGGCGCGCGCCGGGGACCTCCTCGCGGACCGCGGCGAACGCCCGGAGCAGGCGGTCGTGGCCCATCCGCGGGCTGAGCCGCCTGACCGTGAGGACGGCCGGGTCGCCGGCGACTCGGTCGCTCGCCGGGCCGTCGGGGGTGAACCGCCCGGCGTCCACGCCGCCGGGGACCACCGTCGCGTCGAGGTCGGGTCCGTACACCATGCGGAGCGTCCCCCGCATGAACTCGCTGAGCGCGACGACGCCGGCGGACCCCGAGAGGAGGCGGGCCTCGAGCCGCCGGCGCGCGGCGACGTTGAGTCTCCGGCGCGTCCCCGCCGCGCCGTCCTCGCCGCGGGTCCTGATGCGGTACTCGGTCGGCCACGGGCTGTGGAAGGTGGTGACCCGGGGGACGGCTCCATCGACGACCCGTCCGAGCAGGAGTGCCGTGACGGGTCCCTGGAGGCTCAGGACGTCCGGCTCCGCGAGCGCGGCGGCGTGGTCCGCGACGGTCGCTGCCGCTCGGGGTAACTGTGAGAGGATGGCTGGGAGGTGGCGGTCCGCGACCGCGAGGTCGTACCGGTACACCTCCACGCCCTCGACGGTCTCCCGGGTCGGCACGTCGCCCCGGCGGCGGGTGACGACCGAGACGCGGTGGCCGCGCTCGACGAGGCGCTGTGCCGTCTCGGCGACGTACCGGCCGGTCCCGCCGGACCCGGGGTCGGGGTAGAAGTCGTGGGCGGCGACGGCGACGTGCATCTGGCTCGGCTCCCGCGTGCAGTTCTCGCGCGTAGTTGTGGTCTCTACGCGCGTGGCGGTCCCGCGCGTAGCAGTTCTCGCGCGTAGCGCGCTCCTCGCGCGTGGGATGGGCCCGTACGACGCCGACGCCGATAAAGGCCCCCGGCACTGTCGTCGAGGTCCTCGACGCCGTGCCATCGGCCGGTCTGTGTCGCCACAACGTTATCCGCGTGGCCGTGGTGGACAGTCCCCATGGTGGAGTACGACTTCGGGGGGACGGTCGCG
>CAZPIG010000055.1:0-5512 GCA_964586205.1 uncultured Halobacteriales archaeon
CGTACAGCGAGGCGACGACGAGGTAGCCCGCGAGGCCCATGGCGCGGTCGTAGCGGCGGCCCTCCTCGGCACTACCAGTGCCACGCCGGTGGCGTCGCGCGACGAGCAGCACCGGGGCCAGCACCGGCGCGAGGACGGCGAGGCCGACGAGGACGTAGAACCCCCGCGAGAGATTGAACACGCCGGAGCCGCCGGCCACGCCGACGACTAGCTGCAGGACGCCCAGCCCGAACAGCAGGCTCACGAACAGCGTCAGCAGCGCGGCGACGGCGACGTACGTCCGGAACAGCCGCGACTCGCTGGTGCGGGCCGCGTAGACGAACGCACCCGGCAGGCCGCGGTAGGCGTCGTCGTCTCCCGTGGAGGGGTCCTCACGCTCTCCCGCGGTTTCACTCGCAGTTCCGGCGTCGGTCACGGTCGGTGGTCGGCGGCGGGCGGGAATAAGCGTGTTCACTCTAGCCGTCGAGTGGCCGCTCGCGCCGTTCTACGGACGTTCGCTCCCGACGAATCACCGCCCGTCTCACCCACAACTAAACCCCACCCGCCCGAGCCATCGACCGATGAAGCCGGGCGTCCTGTTCCCACAGACGGAGTTCGTTACCGACCCCGACGCCGTCGCCGAGTACGCGACGACCGCCGAGGACCTGGGCTACGACCACCTGCTGACCTACGAGCACGTCCTCGGGGCCGACCCCGACCGCCCCGGCTGGGAGGGCGGCTACGACTACACCCACCAGTTCCACGAGCCGCTGACGACGTTCGCCTTCCTCGCCGGCGCGACCGAGGAGCTGACGCTCGCCACGTCGGTGCTGGTGCTCCCGCAGCGCCAGACCGCGCTCGTAGCGAAGCAGGCAGCGGAGGTGGACGTACTGACGGACGGCCGCCTGCGGCTCGGCGTCGGCGTCGGCTGGAACGACGTCGAGTACGAGGGCATGGGTGCGGACTTCCACGCGCGCGGCCGGCGCATCGAGGAGCAGGTGCCTCTGCTCCGGCGGCTCTGGACCGAGCGGCTGGTGGAGTTCGACGGCGAGTTCCACACTATCGACCGCGCCGGCATCAATCCGCTGCCGGTCCAGCAGCCCATCCCCGTCTGGATGGGCGGCGACGCGCCGCCGGTGCTCCGGCGGGTGGGCGAGCTGGCGGACGGCTGGATACCGCCGGGGCGGTCGATGGACGAGATCGGCGAGCGCCTCGATACGGTCCGCGAGCACGCCCGCGACGCGGGCCGGGACCCCGACGACATCGCCGTCGTCGGGCGGCTGAACCTCGCGAACCACGAGCCCGAGGCGTGGCCCGAGCGCGTGGACGAGTGGGCGGACCTCGGCGCGACCCACCTCGCCGTGGGGACCGTCGGTATGGGCCACGAGACGCCCGGCGAGCACCTCGACAGCGTCCGGCGGTTCCGCGACCGGATGATGGAGGCGGGTGTTGGGTTGTTCGAGGGGTGATGGCGGATGGATGAATAGTCTGTAGACACGGACGCTACAGCTGTGCTACTGTCTCTTGACTCCCGGAAGCCCCGACGCTCTCGGCTCGGGGGCACCGGAGGACTCACTTCGTTCGTCCTCCGAGGTCTCGTTCGCTTCGCTCACGAGACCCTCGCTGCGCTCCTCACTCCGGTCGCTTCGCTCCCTCCGTTGTGGTGCTTACGTCGGCCGCCGTCGCCGAGAGCGCCGCCCCTTCCGTATTCCCACCCCATGGCGGGGCATCGATTGGCAACAGCCTCCGGCTGACCGGCCGGCAATAGCCCGCCGGCTAGATACCCCATCTATACACTGCCCGAAGGAGCTACCATCTGGACGGAGTCACCCGTCCCCGAGGTACTCGTCCAGGAAGTCCCCCATCCGCTCGGCCGTCTCGTCGGCCCACCCGTCCTCGCGGAAGAAGCGATGGCCGCCGGAGTCGGCGACGAACGTCTCGACGGGGACGCCCGCATCGGTCAGGGCCGTCTCGAATCTCTCGGATTGCTCGTTGCGCACGAGGTCGTCGTCGGTGGCGTAGCAGAGCAGGACCGGCGGGACGGAATCGGCATCGGAGTCCGCATCCGACCCGTCCCCCGGCACGTGCGTGATGGGCGACGCCCCCCGATACAGCTCAGGCTCCTCCTCGAAGGTCGCGCCGAGGAACTCCTCGCAGTACGGCCCCTCGTGGCGGAACGGCCGGAGGTCGTAGATGCCGCTGACGCCGACGACGGCGTCGGGGGTGGACGACGGCGACTCGTCGTCGACCGTATCGTCGGCAGCACGCTCGTCGTCCGCGGGCGCGAGCGCCACGAGCGCGGCGAGGTGTGCGCCGGCGGACTGGCCGACCGCCGCGACGCGGCCGTCGAGACCGACGCCGTCCGGGTCCGCGCGGGCCCACCGGACGGCCGCGCGCACGTCGCGAACGGCTGCGGGGTAGGTCGCCGTCCCCGAGAGGCGGTAGTTCACTGCGAGGCACGCGTAGCCGCGCCGGGCGAGTCCGCGCGCCTGGCGCTCGAACTGGCCCTTCTCGCCGCTGCGCCACGCGCCGCCGTGCAGGAAGACCACGGCGGGCTGGCCACCGGCGTCGGTGACCCGCTCGCCGTCGGCGGGCCGGTACAGGTCCAGATGGAGGTCGCCCGCCGGCGTCTCGCGGTAGGCGACGTCCGGCTCCACGTCCACGCCTGCGTCATCGGTCATCGGTTCGCCCCGGCTTCGGGGGCGAGGGGCTTCAGGCTGCCGGCCCGGGACGGAGCCCCTCTACCGGTCCGGGGCGGAGTCCCTGTCACTCCCCGCCCACCGACGGGCGAAATCCGTTGCCGGCGGAGCGACGACTTCGACGGTTTCAAGCCGTGGGGCCCCGTCGCCCCGCTAAATGGCCGTCCGGGGAAACCTTCGCACGACGCTCGCCGGGTTCGCCGGCGCGCTCGCGGTGCTCGCGGTGCTGTTCTACGTCGTCGGCGTCGGCGACATCGCCGCGGCCCTCGTGCTGGCCAACCCCCTCGCCCTCGTGGCGGTGCTCGTGGCCACATCGGCGTGGCTGACCGCGTGGGCGATGGCGCTCCGGACCGTACTGTCGGTTCTCGGCGTGACCGTCGCGCCGCGCCGCGCCGTGCTCGTCTTCACCAGCGTCATCTTCGCCAACAACGTCACCCCGTTCGGTCAGGCGGGCGGCGAGCCGGTGAGCGCGCTGCTCGTCTCGCGGTCGACCGACAGCGAGTACGAGACGGCCCTCGCCTCGGTCGCCAGCGTCGACGCGCTCAACTTCGTGCCCTCCATCGCCCTCGCGCTGCTGGGGCTGCTCTACTACGCCGCCCAGTTCACGCTCGGCCGTCGGCTCGAGCTGGCCCTCGCCGTGGTCGCGGTGCTGGCGGTGGTCGTCCCGACCGTCGGCGTGCTCCTCTGGCGGAACCGGGGGGCCGTAGAGGAGGGCGTCGTCGACGTGCTCACGCCGGTCGCGGCCAAAGTCGCGGACCTGCTGCCGAACCGGTCGCCCGCGCCGCGGGCCATCGTCAGCGAGCGCGTCGGGATGTTCTTCGAGGCCATCGAGCGCGTGGGCACCGACCGCCGCCGGCTCGGGCTGGCGCTGGGGCTGTCCGCGACGGGGTGGCTGGCGAAAGTGGCCTCGCTGTGGCTGTCGCTGTACGCCGTCGAGCAGGTCGTCTCGCTGGCGGCCCTGCTGGTGGTGGTCCCCGTGGCGAACATCGCCGGGATGACGCCGCTGCCCGGCGGCCTCGGCGGCATCGAGGCCGCGCTCGTGGTGCTGCTGGTCACGACGACCACGGTCGACCCGGCGACGGCCAGCGCCGCGGTGGTCGTCCACCGCGCCGCGACCTACTGGCTGCCGGTGGTCGTCGGCGGCAGCGCCGCGTCGGCCATCGGCGCGCCGACGCGGGCCTGAGTTCGGCTTGCGGGGAGCGTCCGGCCGATTCGACCGTGGGAGTCGAAACCCTCGCGTCGGTGGGAATACGATGGCTTTAAACGCCGGCGCGGGGAAGCCCATTCCATGCCAACGCACTACGACGCGCCCGTCGAGGACCTCCTCGAGGCGCTCGCCGACGACCTCGGCGACCGCTTGGAGGAGCCCGACTGGGCGGTCTACTCGAAGACGGGGGCGGACCGGGAGCTACCGCCCGAGCAGGAGGACTTCTGGGCCCGCCGCGGGGCCAGCCTGCTCCGGAAGGTGGCCATCGACGGCCCCGTCGGCGTCGAGCGCCTCTCGACGGCCTACGGCGACGCCAAGGAGGGGTCGAACCGCTACCGCGTGTCCTCGCCCACGAGCGTCGACGGCAGCAAGAACGTCGTCCGGACGCTCCTCCAGCAGCTCGAGGACGAGGGCCTCGTCGAGACCGCGGAGGGCGAGGGCCGGCGCATCACCCCCGAGGGACAGAGCCTCCTCGACGAGACGGCCGGCGAGGTTCTCGAGGACCTCGACCGCCCCGAGCTAGAGCGGTACGTGTAGGGCGTCGAGAACGGTCCGTGTAGGGCGTCTCTTCTACGCGTGCTCGGCTGTGTCGGGCGTTTTCCAGGTGCCGCACGCGTCACCACTATCCCGCTGCCGGCCGTAGGTCCGGCATGGTCGACCAGCTCGAGGCGGCACGCGAGGCCGTCCAGCAGGCGAGCGAGGCGGTCGACGACCCGCGACTCCGCGAGCAGCTCCGGTCCATCGACGAGGGCCTGATGGAGCAGACCGAGGCCGCGAAGACCGAGGCGGACGAGCCACGGGGCGACCAGCTAGAGGCGGTCGAGGCGGAGCTAGCGCGGCTGATGGACGCCGTCGACGAGGTCGAGCGAGCCTACGCGTCCCTCGAAGTGGCCCGCGACGCCATCGACGAGTACCGCCGGGAGTACACGCGCGACTGGTGAGTCATCGGGAGGGGCGTCGTCGGAGCGCGTCGTCGGCACCGGCAGTCACGCCCTCACCACTCTGCCAGCCGTCGCTGCTGGTCCGCCGACCTCCGACCCTCACTATCGCCCCCGCTCCCCCACGGCCCGTCCGCTCCCTCGTGGGCCAGCAGCGCCCGCTTCAGCGCCACGCCCCCGTCGGCGGAGTAGCCGCGGAGGCCGTCGACCCCGACGACCCGGTGACAGGGAACGACGAGCGGGACCGGGTTCGCGCCGCAGGCCTGCCCGACGGCGACGGGGGCCGTGTCGAGGTCGGCGGCCAGCGCGCCGTAGGTCCGCGTCTCGCCGTAGGGGATGGTCGCCATCGCCTCCATCACCCGCCCGAGGAAGGAGTCCGGCAGCGAGACGCCGAGGTCGAACGTCCGGCGGTCGCCGCGCTCGTAGGCCGCGACCTGCTCGCGGACCGCGGCCGGCGGGGCGTCGAGGTACGACTCGTCGATGGTCAGCGCGTCGTCGAGGAGGTGGACCTTCACGCGTCGTCACCTCTCGTCCCCGTTGACGGATTCCCGTCGTCGGTCGGCATACGGCTCCCTCCGTCGCGCGCGGGCTTATACGTCGGGGCCGACTCGCAGCGGAGTGCCGCGCCCGACGCTCCGACGAACGGCTTTTGCCCGCCCGCCGCCTACGCCCGGCCAGAGTGGAGTGCC
>CAZPIG010000055.1:5612-13073 GCA_964586205.1 uncultured Halobacteriales archaeon
TCCGACGAACGGCTTTTGCCCGCCCGCCGCCTACGCCCGGCCAGAGTGGAGTGCCACGTCCTGTACGAGGGTGACGACGACCCCGAGAAGTGCACCGCCCGGAAGCTAGCGCGGTTCGACCTCGTGGAGCTACATCGCCACGTCGGCGCGACGCCGTTCGGCGTCGTGCTGAACCCCCACGCCGAGCGGGCGCTGTCGCCCGGGGACGGGCCTGGAGCTGCCGGTGGAGACGGTCGCGATACCGACGACGGCGCGAGCGGACCGAATCGCCTCGTCGCGCTGGACTGCTCGTGGGAGACGGCCGGCGAGGCCCGCTTCGATTTGGATGGCGTCCACCGGGCGCTACCGTTCCTCGTGGCCGCGAACCCCGTCAACTACGGCCGGCCGTTCCGGCTGACCACGGTCGAGGCGCTCGCGGCCGCGCTGGTGATTCTGGGCGACAGAGGGGCTGCGGAGGAACTGTTGTCGAAGTTCACGTGGGGCGAGACGTTCCTCGAGCTGAACGCCGAGCCACTCCGGCGGTACGCGGACTGCGCGGATTCGACCGAGGTGGTGGCCGTCCAGGAGGAGTATCTGGCGGACGAGGACTCGTAGACCCGAAAGCGCGGCCGCGTTACCCCTCGTCCAGCCGCCGCCACACCACCACGGCCTGGACGACCGTCAGCGCGAACGCGACCACGGCCCCCGTCGCCAGCGCCACCGTCAGCGACAGCGGGACGTAGAGGACCGGGCGGTAGGCCGTCCGCGCGGGCTGGCCGACGAACACCCAGTAGACCGCGACGGCGACGGCGACGCCGACGGCGAGGCCCGCGGCGACGTTGCGCCGGACGCGGAGGGCCGCGACGAACCGCGCACGCGGCGACTGGTCCGAGGGTGACGGGTCTGGAACGCTACCGGGCTCGGAGACGTCGTCCGACGGGGCTCCGGTCACGCCGCGGCGGTAGGGAGCGCGGCGTCAAAGCGGCGTCGATTACTCCGTCGCGTTGATGGAGCCCGCCTGCCCGGTCTGGGGCGGCGGGTCGAACGGGGCCGACCGGATGGGGGCGTCCGGCGACAGTCGGCTCTCGTCGACGAGCACGACCGTCCGCTTGTTTATCTGCGTGAGGTCGCGGACGACGACCACGTAGCCGTCGAGGCGCGCCGCTAGCGCCTGGCGGTGCTTCGCGTGGGCGACGACCACCGGCGGCCGCTCGGCGGCGAGTTCGGTGGGGTCGCTCGTGCTCGCCGTCTCCGCGCCGTACAGCTCCATGTACCACGGCAGCGAGAGCCGCTGGTGCCACCCGCAGCAGGCCGGCGGGCGGTCGGCGACGCTCTCGTCCCGGATGGCGAAGTAGGGGCCGTAGTACATCACGTCGGGCCCGTCGTCGTGGCCCGCGACGGCGGTCTCGACGCCGTGCAGCGTCGGCTTGGCCCGGTCGAGCGCCTGGCTGAGGTATATCATCTGGCTCCCGCCGCCCGGCGAGCGGTCGCCGTTCTGCAGGTCGAGGTAGCTCGTCCGGGCCCCGACGACGCCGACCTGGAGCGCGGCGACCACCAGCACCAGCGCCGCGGCCGCGGCCACGACGCGGTCGCGGTCGGGACCACCGAGTGCCCCCAAGCCGACGCGGACGACGTACGCCACGCCCACCGCCGCGGGGATGGTCAGCGGCGCGACCGCGTGCAGCGTCGACCACGGCGTCGGCAGGAAGTTCGCCAGCGGGAAGCCGACGACGGCGAGGCCGCCCCAGTAGAACGCGAACGCCACGAGGTCCCGCCGGGGGCCCCAGTAGCGGTCGGCGACGAAGCCGACGACCGCGAACAGGCAGACGGCCGCCGCGCCCGCCCCGAGCGTGGCGAGGTAGTCGCCGAGGTACGGCAGGTAGGGGTGGCGCTGCATGTCGCCCGCCCAGAACCGGATGGCCTTCCGCGCCGAGCCGACGGTCGCCTCCGCCAGCACGGCCGGGGCCAGCGTCGGGTCGCCGAACGCGGCCCACAGCCCCGGCTCCCCGGTGCCGGCCCCGGCGCGCGGCGCGTAGAAGAAGACGAGCACGGCCAGCGCGAGGGCGAGGGCCACGGCGGCGGTGACCGCCCGGTCGGTGACGGCGGCGCGGCCGCTAGCGGCGCGCTCTCCGAGCATCTCGCCGACGGGGCCGGTCTCGTGGGGGTCGGTGCCGGTCCCGGAGTCGTCGTGGTCGCCGCCGTCGGTGGCGGTGCCGCGGGCGGCGACGAGCCAGTCGGGGAGCCGGTCGGCGACGGCGCGGTCGTGGACGAGGAGCGCGGTCGCGCCGGCCCACGCGACCGGGTACAGCAGGACGTTCTCCTTCGTGGTCAGCGCGAGCGCGAACGCGACGGCTGCGGCGTACACGTACCGCCGCCGGCCGGTGTCGAGCGCGGCCACCGCGAAGGCGACGGTGGCGAGGCCGAACGCGGCCAGCGGCAGGTCGAAGCGCATGAACCGCGAGTAGTACAGCAGCAGGGGGTTGGCCGCCAGCAGCGCGGCGAGCGCGACCACCTCGCCGTCGCGGAGGCGGCGGCGCAGCAGCAGCGCCGTCAGCGGCAGCAGCGCGCCGAGGACGGCGACCGGGAGGCGGGCGGTGAAGTCGTTCGCGCCGAGGAGCGCGAAGTTCCAGCGATTGACGTGCACGAGGAAGGGACCGTGCATGAGCGGGCGGTACTCCCACGCTCCGGTGTCTACGTACCGGAGTATCCAGTAGCCGACCCACCCCTCGTCGTAGTGGGCGACACGGACGCCGAGGCCGGCGAGGCGGGCGACCAGCGCCGCGACCGAGATGCCGGCGACCGCGAGCGCGACGCGGTCGCGGGCGGCCGTCACGTCCAGCGTGGCCCGACTGTCGCGGACCAGTCGCGAGGGAGTGGCACCGAGACGGCGGGCCACCCGCCGGACGACGGCTAGGGGGTCGCGGTCGCCGGTCGCCCGCTGGAGGGCGGCGGACAAACGGCGGACCATGGGGCGATTTCGATAGGTGTGGGTAAAGGGCTTTGTGTGATAGCGCGAGGTAGTCCGGGGCGTTCTGTCAGGATCAGGGAAACAATCGGTTTCGATTGTATTCTGAAATACAATTGCTTTTGGTTGTGGAATGGTCACCACTTCGCTGTCGATGGCGATGGAGGCTCCTAGCTCCTGGGGCTCGCCATTTCACAATTGAAAGCGATTGTATCTGAAAGAACAACGGAATCCTATTGTGGCTGGAGCCACGTGCACTGCACGATGGCGGAGTACTACGTGCTCCTGGGCGACGTGGTCCACTCGCGGGCTATCGAGGACCGCGAGGGGTTCCAGGAGCAGCTAGAGGACATCTGCGGGCGGTTCACGGCGGGGCGGCGCGATGACGTGTATGGAAATTTCAAGATTCTCAAGGGCATCGACGAGTTCGGCGGCGTGCTGCAGTCGCTGGCGAATCTGTACGAGATAGTGACGGCGTTCCACGACGGGCTCCGGCCGCACGAGGTCCGCATCGCCGTCGCGTCGGGCGACATCGACGTGGGGCTCGCGTCCGCCGACGTGGAGAAGATGGACGGCGAGGCGTTCCACCGAGCGACCGAGCGCGTCGAGGAGCTGGAGGACGAGTCGATGGTCTTCGACCTGTTGCTCGGGGTGGAGGGTGGAGTGGGTGGGGCGGGACTGGACGAGGACGACCGGTCCCGGACCGGGGACGCCGACTTCGGGCGAGCAGACGCGAACCTCGGACGGGCCATCGCGGACGAGGTGAACCTCCTGCTGGACCTGCGGAGCGAGTGGACCGACCGCCAGCGGGAGGTGGTGGCGGTTCGGGAGTCGGTGGACACCCAGACGGCAGCCGCCGAGGAACTGGGCGTGACCCAGCAGGCGGTCTCGAACGTGCTCGCGGGCGCGAAGTGGCCGCTGGTGCACTCGGTGGAGGAGCGATTGCGGGAGACGCTGGAATCGCACGCGGACGGGACTGCTAGACGAGACGACCAGTCGTAGCCCGCGCGAGGTGTGGCCGACCCGTGATTTTATCTCGCCTCCATCTGTCGGACCGGCCATGCCCTTCCACCCGACGGACCCGTGGCTGGCCCGCTGGGCTATCGTCGCCGGCGGCCTCCTCTTCCTCGTCGCGACCAGCGGCGTCGTGTTCAAGCGCGCCCTCACGTGGGCCGACGACGGCTACCCCGAGCGCGTCTCCCAGCAGGACCGCGACATCGGCTTGCTCATCGGCAAGGCCGAGAACCTCCTGCTGTTCACGCTCGTCCTCGCGGGCGCGTACACGGGCATCGCAGTCATCTTCGCCGCCAAGGGCCTCATCCGCCAGGAGCAGATAGAGAACGACGACCTCTACTACTTCGCCGGGACGTTCATCAACGTCACCTACTCCGTGGTGGTCGCGGCGCTCGTCTCGGCGCTCCTGCACGCGACCGGCCTCGCGCCCGGATGGATGTGAGAGGACCCGGCCCAGTTCCGGCCGCTACAGCGCGACCGACCTCCCGCGCCACCAATGGGAAAGTTCATCCCGCTTCCGACGCACGATTCGGTCACGTGTCCATGCCGCCCCGGTCCATCGAACGGGCCGCCGCCACCCTCGCCACCCGCGCCGACCGGGCCCTCCAGCGGGCCCCCGAGCCCGTCCGGCGCGCCGCGCTCGTGGTCGCGGACTACGTCCGCCTGCTGGTCGCGCCGGTCCGGATGGGGATGTTCGTGTCGGTCGGGGTCGTCGGCGGCCTCTGCGAGAACCTCGTCCTCGTCGGCCTCGTCGAGGGGAGCCTCCTCCCGCCGGTCGCGGGGGCGGCGCTCGCCAAGGAGACGTCCATCGTCGTCATGTTCGCCCTGAACGAGCGCTTCACCTTCGCCGAGGCCGGCGCGGGGGGCGCGGGGAACGTCCTCCGCCGATTCGTCCGGTCGAACGTGGTCCGCGCCGGCGGCGCGCTGACGGGACTGGCCGTGCTCGCGGTCCTGTACCGCGGCTTCGGCGTCCACTACGTGGTGGCGAACGTCCTCGGCATCGGCGTCGGCTTCTTCGTCAACTACGTCGCCGAGACCCTCGTGACGTGGCGGGTCCACGAGGGCTAGAGGCCGCGACTCGACGAGGAAACGGTCCTCGGTTCCTCGCCAGTCGCGCTGACGGCCTCGGTCGTCGTACCGCCCCGGCCCCCGAGCGTGACGGTCACGTTCCGGCGCTCGCCGTCGCGGACGACGGTCAGCGTGACCTCGTCCCCCGGTGACGCCTCGGTCGCGAGGTAGCCGGAGAGGTCCTCGGCCGTCCGGACGGGCTCGCCGTCGATGGCGAGGACGACGTCGCCGCCGACGCGCACGGTCCGGTCGCCGACTGTGACGACCCCGGTCGCGCCCTCGAGGACGCCGGCAGCCGGCCCGCCCGCGACGGTCTCGACGACCATGACGCCGCGCGTGGTTTCGAGGCCCATCGCCTCGGCCATGGTGGGAGTCACTTCGGTGGTCCGCACGCCGAGGTAGGCGAACTCGAACTCGCCGGTGGCTATCAGCCGGGGGACGACCCTGCCGACCAGCGGCGCTGAGACGGCGAAGCCGATGTTCTCGGCCTGCGCCGCGGGGATGCCGGCGGTGTTGACCCCGACCACCTCGCCGTCGCAGGTCACGAGCGGCCCGCCGGAGTTACCGGGGTTGATGGCCGCGTCGGTCTGGACGACGTCGGGAATGAGAAAGCCCCGGGCGGTCGGGACCGCCCGGTCGGTGCTGCTCACGATGCCCTGCGTGACGGTGCCGCGCAGACCGAACGGGGACCCGAACGCCGCCACCTTCCGGCCCGGCTCCGGCACGGAGTCCGCTAGGGGGAGGGCGCTCACGTACCCCGGCGTCCCGGTCACGCGCACCACCCCGAGGTCGGCCGCCGCGGCCGTCCCGACCACGGTGCCCGTCCGGCTCTCGCCCCGGCGGAACCGTATCTCGACCCGCCCGGCGTCCCCGAGGACGTGCTCGTTGGTGACCACGTAGCTCGTCCCGTTGTCGAAGGCCTCGTAGACGAACCCCGAGCCCTGACCGCCGGCCGTCCCGACGAGCACCACGGAGTCGATGGTCTCGTCGTACAGTTCGGCGAAGTCGCACGCGGCACCTTGCTGCATCTGGGGGTGGACGCCGCCGGCCGCCGCCCCCGCCAGCAGCGCCGGCGCGGCGAGGCCGGCGGTGACCACTGCCACCACGATACTCGCTGTCCCGATACTACTGCCCGTCCCGAAGGTCGCGTCGAAGGGGTCTGACTGCGCCCGCATCGTCCGCACTTGTGCCGGCGGCGGGGTAAGCGGGGGAGACCGTTTCCGCCGTTGCCACGCCCAAACCGGGGGTAAGCCCGGGTTTCGTTCCGTGGGAGACGACGGTCGTGGCCCTCCTCGGAGGCCGGCGAACCACCGGCGCGGCCCGCCCCGCCGCGACCGGAGATTTATACGCCCGCCACCCGCCGAACCGAACGGATGGACCGCATCTCCGCCCTGCGCAACGTCGAGGAGGCCCTCGCCGACTACGAGGCCGGCGAGGCCAGCCTCACGGACCTCGAACGCCGCGTCCGGACCGTGCTACGCACGTACGCCACGGAGTTCGACGCCGGCGAGGACCTCGCCGCCTACCGCGCCGCCGGCGACCCGCCGGCCGACGGCCTCGTCGTGGTCGCCGACTCCCCCGCCGCGGCCCGCGAGCGAGTACGGAGTCTCGTGGAGCGCGATGCCGACTCCGAGGATGGCCCCGACGTGGAAGGCGCTCCCGACGGTGACCTCGACTTCGACGTGACGCCGGTCGACCGGCAGCGCTGACCCCCGCGAAGTCCGGGGCTGGCCCTCTCGACAGTTATTTGGGGACGTGACGATGATTAGATTTAAATGTCATAGCGGGAGAAGCCCTGCCCGTGTTGCTGGTCGTGACCTACTCGCGGGCGGCCCGCCAGACGCTGCGGAACGTCTGTAACGCCCACGACGACTGCGTCGTCCAGCGGCTCGGCCGCGCGGCGCTGCTGGAGGCCACCGAGTTCGGGGCCTTCCTCGCGCTCCGACTCCGGGAGAAGCACGGGGCCGACGTTCAGGTCGAGCGCACGCGGCCGCTGAACGAGTTCGAGGCGGTCCGCCCCGCGGTGCGCGAGGCCGCCAGCGCCTACGAGGCCCGGGAGCGCGCGAGCACCCCGTACCCGGCGTTCGCGGCGGGGACCGACCACCCCGACCCGGCGACGATGCGTCGCACCGAGCTCGGAGCGGCCGACGGGAGCCTCGCCATCGGACCCGAGCGATGACCGGCCGGCCGTCGCCGACAGTCGGCGAGCCATGAAGGTCACCCTCGGCGGGGACTCGTGGACCGGCCCCGCCGTGGACCTCCGGGACCGCGGCGTCCCCGCCGAGGCCGTCGCGGGCGCGGTGCGTGGCGAGCCTCCGGACGGCGACGCCGACCTCGCAGTGACCTGCGCGCGGCCCGGCCCACGAGCACGTCGCCGTCCTCCGGCCGGGGCCGTCGCTGTCGCCGCGCGCGGCGCTGGCCGCGGCGGCGCGGTC
>CAZPIG010000056.1:0-12764 GCA_964586205.1 uncultured Halobacteriales archaeon
GCGTTCGCGGCGGCGTCCGCCGCCGCGAGCTCGGGAGACCGGAGGTCTCCCGGCGTCTGCGCGACCGCAGTGAGCGCAGGCTCGCGGGAGCTTGCTCCCGCGGCGGGTCGAGCGCGCGGCCCCTTTCGATCCCACCCGCTGGCGGTTGGTCGCCGAGCGCCGAGCCCGTCGGGAAGTCCGGCGCGTATTCAAACGTTGTGACGATCACTATAGAGGCCCACTACGCAACGCCATCACCGCCGCCACAGACCGAGCGCCGCCACACCCACCGCCACCATCGCACCGACCGCCCCGAATCCAGGGACTCCACTACTGCTCGATCGACTCCGCGTCGGGGATGCCAAATCCGTCACCTGCGCTTCGGACGTCGGGGCACTCGTCGGCGTGGGTGTCCCGATCACCGTCGACGACCCCGGCGCGTCCGTCGCGGTAGCCGTGACAGTCACCGTCTCGGGAGCTACCCCGGTCGCCGTCCCCGGCTCCGTGGCCGCCGACCCTCCACACTCGAAGCCCCCGAAGCCGACGTACGTCCGGGCCCCGGTCCCCGGGTAGAGAGCCCTGTCGGCGTACTCCTCCTGGTGCGCCCGGACCAGAATGCCGCGGGTCACCTCGCCATCCAACGGGATGGAGAGCCGCGTCGCCGTCCCGGGCGGGTCCGTGTGGACGCCCCGGGTCCCCAATTCCTCGCACTCGTCGTTCAGCACCTCGACCGACCCGCCGTGGGACAGGCGGACGGTCACGTTCAGGACCGACTGCCCGTCGACCCGCGTCAGCCGCGGGTCCCGGAAGTTCGCGGACCGCTCGACGACCGTGCCGTTCAGGCGGTCGACGACCCGCCCGTCGTGGACCAGCGCGGCCGTGTATCGGGTCCGCGGCGTCGCGTTCCGGAGGTCGAGGGACATCTCGGGGAACTCCGTCATCGGGGCGTCGGCCGGTGCCGTCACCGTGCGCCCGCCCTCGAGGGTGACGCGCACGACCAGCGACTCCTCGGGCGGGACGTTCACGTGGACGGACCGCGCGACCTGCGCGGGTGGGAGGCGGTCGAAGTCCTCGAAGTCGAGGAACTCGGCCCGCGTGGTGACGAAGTCCACGCTCGGACCGGCAGGGTCGTAGGACCCACCCAGCGAGGGCTCCTGGAGGTCGAAGCCGAACTCGGCGGCGTACAGGTCGTCGTCCCGGACCTGGTCCGGGCGGTTGGTCCCGTCGGGGTCGTAGTGGCCGAACTCGAGCGCGCCGGTGTCGACGAGGACGTACGTCGTCTCGTTGGCACGGAGGACGGTCGCGTTCGCCCGCCCCACCCGCGCTATCTTCCTGGAAACCATCGTGTCCGGATGGAGCTGGACGATGCGGAACTGGGCATCGCCGTCGAGGGCCGCGAGGAAGCGCTCGGTCAGTGTTCCGTTGTGGGCGGCGAGGGCTCCGGCCAGGCGCGCGGAGTCGATGGCGACGACGAGCGTCTCGCCGACGACTGCGTGGTCCGCGGGCGACAGCCTGCCGTCGGCGACGGCCGCTTCCACGGCCGCGGCGTCGTCGAAAGTAGCGTTCGCCGCGCGGTACACCGTCACGTTCGCGTCGTGGTCGGCAGCCCCGACGTGACCAGCGGTGGCCACGCGGTCGCCGGGAAGCGGGTCGCCGGCCGGTGGTACCGGGGCGGCCACCGGTGCCGGGTCGGCCGCCGGTACCGGACCGGCCGCCAGTGCGAGGGTGACCAGGAGGGCGACTGTCGAGAGTCCACCGGTGCGGAGTAGCCCGGGACGGGGAAGTGCCGAGTCGGACATCGGCCGGACTGTCGGCGCGACGACGGAAAAGTGCAACCGAGAGTGAAATCGACGTTTGACCGTGCAACTCCAACCCAGCGTACTTTTCCGCCTCCCCCACCTACCCCACCGCCATGCAGGTCGCGGTCGTCACCGTCGGGGACGAGATACTCGCGGGCGACATCCTCAACACCAACGCCCAGTGGCTCTGCGAGCGCCTCGACGAGCGCGGCGTCGGTGTCGAGCGCGTGACGGTCGTTCCTGACCGGGTCGCGGACATCGCACGCGTGGTCAACGAGTACCGGGCCGACTACGACGCGGTGGTCGTCACCGGCGGTCTCGGCCCGACCCACGACGACCTGACCATGGAGGGCGTCGCCGCCGCGTTCGGCCGCGACGTGGTGGAGCACCCCGAGGCGGTCGCGTGGCTGGCCGACGAGCGCGGCTACGCCCGGTCGGGCCTCGCGGACGGCACCACGGACCTCCCCGCTGGCGCGCGCGTGCTCCACAACGAGGTGGGCGTCGCCCCGGGAGCCGTCGTCGAGTCGGTGTACGTGCTCCCCGGCGTCCCCGAGGAGATGGAGGCGATGTTCGCCACCGTTGCGGACGAGTTCGCTGGCCCGGACCGCCACGTCCGCACCGTGACGGCCGCCGAGCCCGAGAGCGCCCTCGTCGACCGCATCGAGGCGGTCCGCGAGCGATTCGACGTGACCGTCGGCAGCTATCCCGGCGAGGTGGTCCGCCTGAAGCTGACCGCGGCGGACCCGGAGACTGTCGAGGCGGCAGCGGAGTGGCTCCGCGAGCGCGTGACGCGGCCGGACGACGACGGGGCTGGAGCGACCCCGAGCGACGACCCGGACGCCGACACCGCGACCTCCGGCGACGGCGACGCGTAGTAACGTCGGGGGGCGACGATTCCCCGCCGGTCGCACGACGCGTCGTGGCCGGTCGCGCGACCACCCCCCGACCGGTCGCGCACAGCCGACGAGCAGTGAGTTACCGGTAGAGGTACGCCAGCCACGCCGCGACGATGGCCACGCCCGCGAGCGTCACGACGATACCCGACAGCCCGGCCGGCACCTCGCCGGCGAGAACGACCTCGAACATGGGCGGGTGTTGTCCGGGACCGGTCTTAACAGTGTTCGACGGGGTAGCGTTTAGAGACGCTCAGTCAGTCGCCGTCCCCAAGCCGGTCTCCCGCGATGCCGACCCCGACGCCGACCAGCCACCAGACCCCGACACCCACCGTCGCTCCCACCCCGTTCGCGGCGGCGTCGGCGAGGTCAGCCGTCCGGGCCGCCAGCGGGGCCTGGACCACCTCCACGCCCGCGCCGAACGCCGTCGCGACGAGGGCCGCGGCCACCAGCGCGCGCCCGCGGCGCGCGGCCGGCGCGTACGCCGCCCCGAACCCCAGGGTCGCGTACGTCGCGAGGTGGAGCCACTTGTCGACGCCCACGAGCCCCAGCGGCCCGCGCGGCGGCAGGCCGCCACCCGGGCCGCCGGAGGGCGGGGCGACCACCGAGGCCGCGAGGACGTACGCCGCGTAGACGCCCACCAGCCCGTACCGGACCCGGCGCGTGCTGAGGGCGTCGCGGACGGAGCCGGGGGCGACGCTGGCGCGAACGCGGGCGACCGCGCGGCGGACGCGCGCGAGAAGCGGAGCCGAATCTGTCACGAGCGGCGTCGTCGGCCGGCAGCGACAAATGCGGTTCGGTGCCGGCCGAAGCTTCACGGCGCTGGCTGTCCCACCGGCGACGTGGATGCCGAGCAACTACCTCGTGACGGGCCCGCCCCGGAGCGGCAAGACCACGGTCGTCGAACGGACCGTCGCGCTGCTGGCGGACGCGGGCTCCGAGGCGGGCGGCGTCTACTGTCCCGAGATACGCGCGGACGGCGAGCGCGTCGGCTTCGAGATACGCGACGCGATGACGGGTGCGTCGCGGGTGCTCGCCCACGTCGACCGCGAGTCGGGACCGTCGGTGGGCAAGTACCGCGTCGATGTCGCGGCCGTCGACGAGGTCAGCGCGGCCGCCATCGAACGAGCCCTGGCGGAGGCGGCCGTCGTGGTGGTCGACGAGATAGCCCCGATGGAGGTCGAGAGCGACGCCTTCCGCCGGTGGGTCCGGCGGGCGCTCGACTCGGAGACGCCGGTCGTCGCCGCCGTCCACGAGCGCTCGCAAGCGGGGTTCGTCGGCGAGGTGAAGGCGCGCGACGACGTGGAGGTGTTCGCGGTGACGACCGAAACCAGGGACGAACTGCCCGAGACGCTGGCCGCGCTAGTGGGTCAGTAGAACTCGCATACCAGTCGCTACCGCGTCGATAAAAGTACGTTCGCGTGCCTGTGCCGCAGCCTGGGTGTCGACCGCCTCAGAGCCGGGTGAGGTTCGTCGCGCGGGGACCCTTCGGTGCCTGCTCGATCTCGAACTCGACCTCCTGGCCCTCCTCGAGGTCCGGACCGCCGACGTCCTCCATGTGGAAGAAGACGTCCTCGTCCGCGTCCTCAGTTTCGATGAAACCGTAACCGCCCGAGTCGTTGAAGAAGTCGACCGTACCAGTTGCCATTGCGGTCGGAGGAAGGAAGGGCTCACTGATAACCCTTCCGGGATAGGCAGACGATGCCGCTCCGATTACACGTTCGGGACGACCGTCCCGGGACCGGGCCCGTCGGAGTCGCTGCCGCCATCTGAACCGCCGTCTTCCGTAGCGTCTGCCGCCACCGCATCGACGTCCGCCGTCGTCGCCCCGCCGACCCGCTTCGGTCCCACCGCCGACCACCTCGCCCGTGCCGACGGTTTCATGCCCCAGGCGTGCGCGTGTGACGGCATGACGCGGATGTCGCGACAGGTCGCGCCGGGCGTCCACTGGATACAGGAGCCCGGACCGGACCGCAGCAGCTTCGTCGAGGGCCAGCGCGACGAACTGCCGGACTGGTACGACCCCGAGCAGTCGCTGCACGTGCCCCAGAACGCCTACCTGCTCGTGGACGAGCGCAGTCTCCTGTTCGACACGCTCTCGCCCGCGAGCACGGAGACGATACTGGACGAACTCGACCACCTCCTGTCCGGCGGGCTCGACTACCTCGTCGTCTCGCACCCCGACGTCCCCCACGCGGGGAACGCGCCCGCCATCCTGGACGCCTACCCCGACGCGGAGCTGGTCGCCCCGCGATACGGCAACGCCCACGAGCTGTACCACCTCGACGACGCCACCACGGTCGGCGCGGGCGACGAGATAGACCTCGGCGACCTGACGGCCGCCTTCCACCGCGCGGCGTTCCCGGACGCCTCGGTCCACGTCTGGATGACCGAGCGGACGACCGGGACGCTGTTCCCCGTCGACTGGCTGGGCTACCCCCACCGCGGCGACGAGACGCTGCGGTTCCCGGCGGAGTTCGAGACCGACGTCACGGTCGACCGGCTGGTCCAGTTCCACGGCCGCGTGCTGTTCTGGTTCCAGTACGTCGATGTCCCCACGGTTCAGGCCGAGGTGGACCACCTCGTCGACGCCTACGACCCCGCCATCGTCGCGCCGGGCCATGGCAACCCCGTCCGCGAGGAGCCCGCCCGGGTGATGGAGCTGACCAAGCCCGTCGTCGAGCACGTGGCCGAGCAGGGCCGCGTGGGGACCCTGGGGTGACCCATGACGGTCGAGCTATCCGACGACCTCGTCTGGATCGAGGCCTGCGTGGACGTGGGCGCGGACGACGATGACGGGAACGGCGAGCGTAGCGGCGATGCCGCTGGTGGCGGCGAGTCCGGTGCCGCCAGGACCCACAAGCACGTCTCGGTGTACCTGCTGCGGGACGGCGAGGGCGAGGATTCCCGCCACGTCCTCGTCGACTCCGGGTCGTTCCACCACCGCGAGGCCATCGCCGAGGGCGTCGCGGCCGCGACCGGCGGCGAAGGCGTCGAGGCGCTGGTCCTCTCCCACTCGGACTACCCCCACGCCGCGAACGTCCGGGAGTTCGCCGGCGAGGACGGAGCCGAGTTAGTCGCCTCCTCCGGCGCGCCGGACAAGCAGGGGCTGCCCGAGGCGACGAAGGCCGAGATCGGCGGCTCCACGACCGTCGCCGGCCGGACGCTCAGCTTCGTGGACCCCCCGCTGGCCGACCGGTCGCACACGACGTGGGTGTACGACCACGACAGCCGGACGCTGTTCACCGCCGACGGCTTCGGCAGCCGCCACCGCCCCGGCGAGTGCACCCGGACCTCCGCGGACTTCGACGGCGGCGTCCCGTCCGACGCCGTCTACCGCTTCCACCGCGCGGAGCTACGGTGGCTGCGGTACGTCGACCCCGTGGCGCTCCGGGCCGCACTGGAGGCCATCTTCGAGGAGTTCCCGGTCGAGTGGGTCGCCCCCGTCCACGGCCATCCCATCGCGGGCGACGACCTCGAGCCCTTCCTCGACGCACTCGTCGACGCCGCCGGGCGCGTGGCCGACGACTACGAGGTCGGGGACGCGATGCCGGACGGCTGAGTCGTCGGGACGGTGGTGATGGGGTGGGTGAAGTAAGGGGAGGCGGCAGTGTTCAGACGAGCGGGTATCCGACGGCTGTTGCCGGTCGATTTTCCACGTGGGCGGGAGTTCGGAAGGGGCGGCAGGACGCCGAGAGCACCGCCCTTCCAAAGTTCCGGCGGCGATAGTGGTCGTCACAACGATTGCATACCGGGTGCGAGGGCTTCCAGCCGCTAGCATCCAGTTCTTAGCCTGTGTACTACGCGGTCTCGCACGCCTCGCGCGGACGCCGCAGGTGGTCGAGCGCGCGGACCTTCTGGCCCACTGCGCTGACGAGCCACACTGAACTGCACCCCTGATGCCGACGCCGCCGATTCGACAGTCACGTCTATCACTATCGCTCCGACGGTGTTCCGCTCACCTCGTTGGCAGAACTCCCACCGGCAGTAGAGTGGGCAATCGCCACCGGCTGACCGGCTCGTCCCGACACTACCGGCCGGACCACCCCGGCGACCGCTCGTCAGCGGTCCCGTCCACGTCGCCGACGCCGCGACCGTTCGGCGGCACCACGACGAGGACCGTCGTGCCAGTCCGGAAGGACACCTCGGCTGCCCGACCGAGGCGCTCGGGGGTCCCGTCGCCGGTAACGTCGAGGGACACTGCTTCGCCGTCCCTGACGTACGTGACCGACGGCCGGAGGCCACCGGGCGGACCCTGGCGAGCGGTGACCGCGAACCGCGCGTACTGGCCGCGGACCGACACCTGCCAGACGTTGACCGTGGCGTACCAGTAGCCGGGCACCGGCGCGACGGGGAGGCCGGCCGGGACCCACCGGCCGCTCTCGCCGCCCCAGCGGCGACGGATGCCGTCGACTCCACGGCCGAGTCCCTCCTCCGCGGCCGCGCGGACGGCGGCGTGCTTCACTGCGCGGGTGGTCGCCGCGGTCCGGTTCACCAGCGACGAGGGGACCGTGGTGTTCGCCACGGCGCGCCGGAGGTCGCCCCGGAGTCGCAGGCGGAGCCAGTCGCGGTCCGGACCGGGCGGCAGTCCCGCCTGCTCGGCCGCGACCGACGCGACCGCCCGTGCCGCCGACCCGTTGGCCGCGGCGAGCGCGCGCCGCGCCGTCGTCGGCCAGCGGTCGAAGCCGTCGGCGACGACTGCCCGTCGGACCGCCGCGTCGAGGTCGGTCGTCCCGGCCAGCGTCGCCACGAGTCGGTCGCGAACGTCCGCCACCGAAGCCGCGACGGCCTCCCGGAGGGCGGCCCGCCGCCGGGCGAGCGTCCGATTGTCGCGGATCGCGACGGTCCTGTTGGCGGCCAGCAGCGACCGTCCGGCCGTTCCGAGCCCCGCACGGTCCGGCCGGCCGACGACGCTGTCGGCGAAGCCCGCCGCGACCCGCCCGTAGGGGATCGTGAAGACGTTCACGTTCCGGGCCGCGAGCGGATGGTAGCCGGCCGCCGTCGTGGTCGGGACCCGCTCGGCCGTCACCCGCGAGACGGGCAGGTAGGCCGGGGACGCGTCGACCGCTATCGAGACGTTCCCCGCCGGTCCCTCCGCGAGCACCGGCCGACGGTCCGGGTGTGATACCTCGTCGCTGACCTCGACGAGCGCGGCGAGTCGGTCCGGCGAGGGACCGCCCACCGACGCGAGCGCCCCGGCGAGCGCGCCCCGCCGGTCGGCACCGCCGTCGGCCCGTGCCTCCAGCGCGGCGACGACGCGATCGAGGTACGCGGCCCGGGCGGCGACCTGGGCGGCGTCCGCGACGCCGTCGTATCGCTCCGGGGTGTCGACGAGCGCAGTGCGGCGGGCCCGGACCGCGTCGGCGAGGGCGTCGGGGGCCCTCGCGGGGTCTGTCCCGACCGCGCCCCGCGGGACGGTCACCGAGACGTTCGCCACGCGCTCCCGGAGGGCGACCAGGTCCGCGTACAGCCAGCCGCGCAACCCCGCGGGTCGCTCGCCACGGACGATCACCGGACCCGTATCGAGTCGGTCGGTAGCGGCGCGCCGTGCGACGGCGTCCACGCCGCCGCGGCGGTCCACGAGCCGCTCGATGGCCGCGTCCGGGACGTCCGCGAGGTTCGGTCCGTCCAGCGGACCGCCCGGTTCGTGGACCCCGTCCACGGGCCGGTCCGGTGCCGTCGGTGGCGGGGCGTGGCGGCCGACGACCGCGCCGCTCACCAGATACCGGTCGGACCACCGGGCGCGCGTGATGCGGGTCTCGTTCCCTCGTTGCCACTCCCGGACGACCGTCCGCTCGACCTCGACGCGCCGGGTGAACTGCCGCAAGGAGTGCCACCCGTCGGGGACCGGCGGAGCACGCGCGGGCGCGTCCTCGACGCGCACGGTTCGCTCCGTTTCCTCGCCGACGAGCCTCCACTCGCCGGGAGGCGGCGACGGCTCCGGGCGCTCCCCGGCGCGGACCGTCCGGACGTCGACGGCGAGACGAGCCTCGGCGGCGTAGGCGGCCGCGACCGTTCCGTTCAGGGAGGGGCCGTCGCCGGCACCCGCGACGAGTGCTCGGAACGCGCGGTCGGCCGTGGCGTTCACGCCGACCCGGAGCCTGCTCTCGGGCGAGGGACCGGCCGCCAGCGGGCCGCGGTCGGGAACGGACCCGACGGGCGGACCCCCAGTGGTCCCGTCGAGGACGGTTCGGGTCCACTCACGACCCCGGTGTCCGACCCCGACGAGGAGGTCGGTGACGCCCGTGGCGAGCGTCGCTCGGCGCAGGGCTCGCCGGGTCGCCGGGTCGCTCCGACCGAAGACGGCCCGTTGGACCCCGACGATACCGCCGTTCGCGGCCACCTCGACGTGGCGGTTGGCGACCACGTTCTCGATGGGTGCGCCGCCGTACTGCGCGTAGCCGCGGGCCCACGCCATCGCGTACAGGCGGGCGGTGAGCCGCCGACCGAGGCCGGGTCCCGACAGCGGACCGCCGTCGAGGCGGCGCTCGTAGCGCTCCACGCGCCGGTGCAGCGCGAGGACGGGCGTGGCTGCCACCAGCGAGACAGTCCGGTTCGCGCGCTCGACGACGCGGCCGTCTCGGCTGGCCCGGACGGCGACGCCCTCGACGACGACCCGGAGCGCAGTTCCGTTATCGACGGCCGAGACCGACACGCGCCGTTTTGCAGCCCGGAGTGCCGCCGGGTCCGGCGTCCGCGGGAGCGTCGCATTCGCGCGGACCGACCCCTCGACAGCAGCCACGTGCCGGAGCTCCTCGCGCACGGCGCTGTAGATGCGCAGCCGGAGGTAGTCGCGGAACGGGGTCGAGTTGTTCAGCACGGCCCCGGCCGGCGTTCCGGCGGGCGCGACGACGGGACTGCGGGCCGCTCGCCGGCCGGCCCGCTCGGCGGCCCGGCGGACAGCCGTCCACGTCTCGGTGGTCACCTCCTCCATCGCGGCCGCGACCGCGCCGTCGTCCGGCTCCGGCGGACCCGTCCGGAGCGAGACCGCGAGACTGGCGCTCGTGACGAGCAGGACCACCCCCACGAGCGCGAACGGGACGCGACCCCGCCGGTCGTCGGCCAGCCTCATCGCGACCACCGCCTGACCGTGACCCTGACGCGGTCGACGGCGACGGCCTGCGCGGCCGCCTCCGGGTCGTCGAACCGCCGCCGGAGGTCGTCGGCGAGCCGCGGGGTCAGCGCCGCGGCGAGCCGTCGGTTGGCGGCCGCCACGTCGCCGCGCCGGAGCGGCCCGGCCACGTCGACGCCCAGGACGGTCGCAGCGTGGTGGTACCGGCGGCGGAGGGTCGCTCCGGCGTTCGACCGCGCTTGGAGCGTTGCGGCCGTCTCCGTCGGCGGGAACCGGGCCCGCACGGCGGCCCGGGCGACGGCCACCGCGACGTCCCGGAAGCTCCCGTCCTCGGGAGCGGTCCGGTCGCCCGGCACGCCGACGGTCAGCGTGGCGGCGGAAACGTCCGCGTCGGGGGGCGGCGATGGACCCACCGCCGTCCGCCCGGCCACGTCGCCGCCCGGGACTGGTCGCCACGTGGCCACGACCTGGACGCCCTCGTCCGGGAGTCGCGCCCGGGCGGCCGCATGGACGGCGCGCTCGAACGCGGCCCCGCGGGGCGTCAGCGGTCGTTCGTCGACCGTCGCGGTGGCGAACGCGGCGTCCGCGAGCAACCCCGCGACCGTCCCGTGGGCGACCCGCGAGGCGTTCGGCCCGGTGGCGTTCCCGCCACCCGGTGACCTCGCGGGCTGGTACTCCACCGTGGCGGTGGCGGTCCCGACCACGAAGGCGGCGGCGTCGGTCCGCGGCGGGGGCGTCGGGTCGGCGGGCTGGACCGTCGCCACGGTGAGCGTCGCCGCGGAGACGAGCACGAGGAACACCGCCACGTCGACGGCGGTACTGACGGCTCTGGTCACCGCTGCCACACCTCCACGCGGAGCGTGACGGGTCGGACGGTCGCCGGGCCCGTTCTGACGGTGGCCGGGACCGACGCCACGTCGGCGTCGGGGGTCGGCGGCGGCCCCACGTGCCACGCACGCTTGCTCCCGACCACGGCGACGTGGGCCGCGTAGCCGTCCGGAACGGTCGCGAGCGCGGCCGGCAGCTTCCGGGGGACGACGACTCCCTGCACCGAGACGGTATCCCGGACCTGCTGGAGGGTGGGCTCGGCGAGGTCCCGGTCGCTCGCCGGAAGGGCGTCGGTCACGACGCCCGCGTACAGCGCCAGCGCCGCCCCGACGGCGAGCACCGCCGCCAGCGCCGCGAGGGGCTCGACCTGCCCCCTACGCGCCGACGAGCGTGACATCGACCTCCTCCCAGGTGACCCGGCGGATGCGGAGCCGTCCGTCGGTCGATCGGAATCGGGGGTCGCCCTCCCGCGCGGCGGCGGCCGCTCGCGCCAGCGCCGTTGGTGACTCGAAGACCCGTTCGGGCGGACGCCCTCGTAACACGCGCCGCAGCGCCGACCCCGGCGGCGCTGGGGTCACCGGCCCGAACGCGAACGCGGCGCTCGCCGTTCCGGCCCGATTCCGGAGCGCGATTCGCCGGGGGCCGACCCGTGCGGACCGGGCGTCCACCGGATGCGTGGTCGCGGCCGCATGACCGCCCGCCGCCACGCTATCCACGGCGGCCGCCGCGGCCGTGGCGTCGGGCGGGGGCCGACCGGGGAGGTCGGCGGCGACGCCGAGGACGGCCACGCTCGCCGCGACGAGGCCGAGCCACACGTACCACGCGTCGACGGGGACGTCGAACATGGGCCGGCCTGGCCGCGCTCCCCTACTTGAACGTTCACACGAGCGCCCCCGTCGCCGCGAACGTGGCGAGGTAGACGGCGGTCGCGGAGAGCAGCGCCACGCCAGCGCGGTAGCCGACGAGCGCCCGGTCGAGGCCGCGTTCGAGCCCGGCAGCGAGCGCCGGGAGCAGGACTGCGAGCACGAGCACGTAGAACCCCACGGCGACGCCTAGGGCCGGCGTTCCGGGGACGGCCGCCCCGCCACCGAGTCCGGCGTCGGGGCCCGCGGCACGGATGCCGTCCGACAGTCCCACGGTCGCCCCCGCGACCAGAGGTCCGAAGGCTCCCGCGGTGCTGGAAAGCGTCGAGGTGACGGTCGATAGCTGGCGGCGGGCGCGCCGCTCGACGCCGGCGAGGTCCTCGAGGTGGTCGGCCATCGCGGTCACCGCGCGGCCCGCCGGCCGGCCCTCCGCGGCGGCAAGCGCGAGCAGCGCCGCCGTGCTCCGGGCCCGGGGGCTCGGGACGTCCGCCAGCGCGCCGCCGTCGCCGAGGAAGGCCTCCCGGACGCCCACCCGGAGCAGTCGCTGGCGGCGGGCGGCCGTACAGAGCACCCGCCCCGTCTCGCCGGGCACCTCCGCGGCCGCCCGCTCGACCGCGGCTTCGACGGCCGCACCCTCGGCCACGCGGCGGCCGACGAGGTAGAGGGCGTCCGGGAGGCCGTCCTCCACCGCGTCGACGCGCTCGCGGACCGACTGGACGGGCCGGTAGCGCGCCACCAGTGCCGTGCCGACCCCACTACCGAAGCCGGCGACGGGGGCCGTCCACGCGGGCAGCACGACGAACCCCACCCCCGCGCCGACCGCCGCGGCGGCGACGCCGACCGCCGCGGCCGGCCACCGCCGGTCCGGTACGTCGGGGTGGTCAGTCGGGACCCGCGGCGGCGGGAAGGCGACGGGCCGGCGCACCAGCAGCCACGCGCCCGCTGCCGCGACCGCGACGGGCAGCAGGACGTCGTAGACGGCGACGAGCAGCGGCAGCGCGAGCGAGACGCCGGCCGCGCCCGCGGCGGGGAGCACGGCGACGAGCGACAGCGGCAGCAGCACGCCGAAGGCGTAGATGGCCGTCGCCGGGCCGCGAACGGCGCTCCCGAACGAGGCGGTCGCCTCGCTCGTACCGGAGAGGACTGCCTCCAGTGCGCGGTCGAGAGTCCGGGCGCGCTCGCCGGCCGGCGCGTCGGCGGCCGCGTCGAGGAGACCGGCCGCCCGCCGGAGCGCCGGGAACCACTCGGCCCACTCCTCGGCGAACGGCGCGAGACCGGCCCCCGGCGCGCCCCGGGCGCGGCGGACGTGGGCGGCGAGGCTCCGGGCGAG
>CAZPIG010000057.1:0-12763 GCA_964586205.1 uncultured Halobacteriales archaeon
ACGGGTCCGGGCTTCGTCCAGCGACCGGCCCCTTTCAGTCCCGCCCGACGGTGGAGTGTGGAAGTGGCCACCGCTAACGTTGACACCCTCCGACACTGGTACCTTTAACCGCCCTCCCGCACACCCCCGACTATGGACCTCTGTGTGCGCAACGGGACGGTCCTCACGCCGGAGGGCCTCCGCGAGGCGGACGTCGGCGTCCGGGACGGCACCATCGCCGCCGTCGGCGACGTCGGCGAGGCCGACCGCGAGCTAGACGCCACCGACAGCCTCGTCCTGCCCGGCCTCGTGAACACCCACACGCACGCCGCGATGACGCTGCTGCGCGGGTACGCGGACGACCTCCCGCTGGGCGAGTGGCTCTCGGAGTACATCTGGCCCGTGGAGGCCCACCTCGAACCCGAGGACGTCGAGGCGGGCGCGCGGCTGGCCGCCCTCGAGATGATACGGACGGGGACCACGGCCTTCGCGGACATGTACTTCGAGATGGATCGCGTCGCCGAGGCGGTGGCCGACAGCGGCCTCCGAGCCCGGCTCGGCTACGGCATCATCACCGAGGGCAAGGACGACGCGGCCGCCCGCGAGGAGGTCGAGACCGGCATCCGGTTCGCCCGCGAGTACGACGGCGCGGCCGACGGCCGCGTCCGGACGATGCTGACGCCGCACGCGCCCTACACCTGCGGCGACTGGGTGTTCGAGGAGGTGGCCGCCGCGGCGGACGACATCGGCGTTCCGGTCCACGTCCACCTCGCCGAGACGAGCGACAACGTCGAGGAGAGCCTCGAATCGACGGGCGAGCGCCCGGCCGTCCACCTCGACGGCCTCGACTTCTGGGACCGCCCGGCCTACGTCGCCCACGGCGTCCACCTCGACGCGGACGACCGCGCGCTGCTCGCCGAGCGGGGCGTCGGCGTCGCCCACTGCCCGTCGGCGAACATGAAGCTGGCGTCCGGGGCGGCACCCGTCGAGGGGCTGCGCGACGCCGGCGCGACGGTGGCGCTCGGGACGGACGGCCCGTCGTCGAACAACGAACTCGACATGTTCTCGGAGATGCGCCACGCCGCGCTGCTCGCGAAGCTCCGGGAGGACGACGCAGCCGCCCTGCCGGCCGAAACCGTCGTCGAGATGGCCACGCGCGCCGGCGCGGAGCTGTTGGGGCTCGACGCGGGCGCTATCGAGGCGGGCCGGGCGGCCGACCTCGCCGTCCTCGACCTCGACCGGCCGAACCTGACGCCGCGGCACGACCTCGTCTCCCACGCGGTGTACGCGGCGTCCGGCAAGGACGTGACGGCCACCGTCGTCGACGGCGAGGTGCTGATGGAGGGCGGCGAGGTACTGACCCTCGACGAGGAGGCGGTTATCGCCGAGGCCGACGAGCGGGCGATGGACCTCGTGGAGCGGGCCGGCCACCCCTGACCGCGGATAACGTCAGTCGAAACTGTAGCGGCCCGGTCACGACTCCGACACGAGCCGCCCGTCCTCGAGGCGGACGGTCCGCTCGAAGGCGTCGGCCACTACGGGGTCGTGGCTCGTCGCCACGAGCGCGACTCCCGTCTCGCGCTGGAGCGTAGCGAGGAGGTCGAGGACCCGGCGACCCGTCTCGGGGTCTAGCTGGCCGGTCGGCTCGTCGGCCAGCACGGCGGCGGGTCGGTTGGCGAGCGCGCGGGCGACGGCTACCCGCTGCTTCTCGCCGCCGCTGAGGGTGGCGGGGTACCGGTCGGCGAGGTCGGCGAGTCCGAGGGCGTCGAACAGGTCGTCGAGCCACGCGGGGTCGCGGTCGCCGGCGTGTGCCTGGGGCACCGCGGCGTTCTCGCGTGCGGTGAGGTCCGGAATCAGCCGGAACTCCTGGAACACCACGCCGACCGACTCGCGGCGCAGGCGCGCGCGCCCGTGCTCGGAGAGCGCTGCGGCGTCGGTCCCTTCGACGCGGACGGTGCCGTCGGTCGGGGGCTCCAGCAGTCCCAGCACCCGGAACAGCGTGGTTTTGCCCGCGCCGCTGGCCCCCCGGACGAGCAGGCGACCCCCCGACGCCACCGACAGCGACACGCCGTCGAGCACCCGCCGGCCGCCCCGGACGACGCGCACGGCCTCGGCTTCGAGGACCGGCTGGGTCACAGGACGGCCGGTCGACGGCGGCGGGATTAAACTTACCGGCAGCGACCGCCCGCGCCGTGCCGCGGGACGACGAGCACGATGCGGTCCCGGCCGCCCCCGGCGTACACGACCGACCGGTTCGTCAGCCACCGGTCGAACGCGTCCGGCGGGAGCCGGGCCGGCGGCGCGGGCCAGAGCTGTGCACCCGTCGTCGTCCACGACCGCTGGGCGAGGACGGGACACCGCGGCGGGGGCGCGCCGCCGGCGAGCCACTCGCGGACGGGCGTCTGCCGGAGGTCGCCACCGACCACGAGCGCAGACTCGGGTCCCGGTCCGTGGTAGCGTCCGGCCCGCACGAGGTGGTCGTCGACGGCGACCGGCCCCGGGACGGTGGTCCGGGCGAAGCCTGCGGCCGCTAGCTCGCCGGGCGTCGTCACGCCCTTGTACGGCAGGACCGCGAGGCCGCCGACGGCGACCGGCACGCTCGCGGCAGACGCCACGAGGACGACGGCGACGAGCGCGCCCGCGCGGACGTGGTGGTTCCCGGGACCGCTGTCCGGGTTCCCGAGACCGCTCCCCGCATCGGCGGCGCGGTCGACGCCGGAATCGGTGGTCCCGGCACCCGCGTTGCCACCTCCCCTCGCCGCCAGGGCGGCGACGCCGAGGCCCGCCAGCGCGGCGAGCGGGAGGTGGACGAACGGCTGGACGCGGTAGGCCGTCGCGAGGTAGTCGGGCGTCAGGCCGGCCGTCAGCGCGACCCCGAGGAGCGCGAACGGGCCGCCGACCAGCGCCGCGAGCAGTGGGCCGGACCGGTCGTCGTCCGCGACCGTCGTCCCGACCACGGCCGCGGCGACAGGGACGGCGAGTGGCAGGAGGGCGACCACGAGCACGGACGACGTCGCGGGCGTCCCCGGGACCACGGGCCCGAGGGCGTTGGCGGCCAGCAGCGCGAACGGGCCGAGGAACGCCACGGCGGCGAGCCGTCGCGTCCGGTCCGGCCGTCCCGCGACCCACGCCGCGGCGGCGACCATCAGCACGGCCCACGCGACGACGAGGCCGGGGACGGCGGTGACGCGGGCCGCCTGCGTCAGCCTCGCCGGCGTCCATTGGGCAACCGCGACGTGGTAGCCGGCCACGTAGACCCAGAACGCGGCGACGGGGAGCACTGCCCGGAGGAGTCGGCGCGCGGTCCACGCCGGCGCTGGCGCGCTTGTGCGGGCTCTAGGATCGGTTCGCGGCCCAACGTCGGTCCGCGCTCCGACGCCGGTCCGCGACCCAACGCCGGTCTGCAGCTCGTTCCCTGCCTGTGCCCCGATGTCGCCCCGCGCCCGCCATCGCACCGAGGCCGTCGCTGCGACCAGCGCCGTCAGCGTCAGCGCGGCGACGACGCCGTCGAGGTTGTGCAGCGGCGGGACGGCGACGGCCACGACCGCCGCGACGAGCCCCCACCGGCGGCCGCCGTCGAGCCACCGCCGGTAGGCGACCGCGAGGACGGGGACCAGCAGCAGCCCGAGGGTCTGCTCGTCGACCGGCATCGACCGGTGGAGGTACAGCCCCTCGACAGCCAGCACCAGCCCCGCGGTCCCGGCGGCCAGCCGCGGGCCCGCGAGGCGGCTGCTCGACCGGCGGGCACACCGGCCGGCCAGCGCCGCCGCGAGGAGACACGTGGCGGCCCCGACGACGGCCACAACCGGCTGAGCCACGAGCAGCGGTCGGACCCCGGTGGCCTCGGCGGCGGTGGAGAGGAAGGCGGTGAACAGCAGGTCGTCCGTCGCGAGCCGCGAGAGGGGGAGCGACCCGGTGGCGGCGGTCGCGCGGGCGTTCGCCGCGTGCGCGAGGCCGTCGGGGTTGAACGGCAGCGGCGACCGGTACAGCGGGAGCGTTCGCGCCGCTACGGCCACCGCGAACACGGTCGCTGCCAGGAGGGGGCCGCGGCGGTCAGTCACGGTCGTCACCGCCCGGTGGCGCGACCGCGGGTCCGTTGAGGAGTTCGCCCGGCGGGAGCGCGAACAGCGCCGCGGCCGCGCCGACCGCACCGAGGACGGCGATGGCCGTCCCCGCGGCGACGAGCCCCACGAGTACGGACAGTCCCGGCCGCGGCCGCAGGGCGACGCCGTAGGCGACGAGGACGCCGGTCGATTCAAGCGCCCGGACGGTCGCGGCCCCCGCGGCGACGCCGACCACCGCCGCCGGAACCCCGATGCGGAGCGCGTCCCCGAGCACGGTGCGGAGTAGCTGCCGCCGGGTCGCCCCCGCGGCGCGGCGCACGCCGAGGGTGGCCCGTCGCGCACGCACGGCCGCCGCGAACGTCGACAGCGTGGCCCCGAGCGCCGCGAGCGCCGCGAGCGCGAGGACCACCGCGGCGAGCAGCCGGAGGTCGCCCACGGCCGCGGCGACCGCCGTGCCGAGGCCGACCCCGACCACCCCGCCGCGGCGGGCGTGCGTCGAGGCCGCGGCGACCAGCCGGTCGTCGCCCGCTATCGTCACGGTCCCGGTCGCGAGTTCGCGGCCGCGGGCGTGCACGGCGACCCGGTACTCCCCCGGCGGACGCCGGGCGAGCGGGACGCGGACCGTCCGGCTCTCGCCGCCGGCCAGTCGGACGGACCGATTCGCGTGGCTGGCCGGGCCGACTACCGTCACCGCCCGGTCGAGCGTCCGGTTCCACGGGTTCGTCAGGCGGACGACGGCGACCGGCCGGGTCAGCGGGGTCGGCCGCGCCGGTTCGACCCGGACCGAGGCCCCGAGCGTCCGCCGCGCCGCGGCCGAGACACGGACTGTCGCCGTCGCGGTGTGGTCGCCGTCGCGGACCGCGACCGTCGCCGTCCCGGGCTCGGGGAGCGGGACGCGGACCTGCCCGTCGGGGCCGGTCCGGCGGGTGCGGTCCCCGACGGAGACGGCAGCGTCGGAGACCGGGCGGCCCCGGGCGTCCACGACGGCGACCAGCGGCGCGCTGTCGACCGGTGCACTGTCCGGTAGCCCCCGGACGCGGACCGCATCGGCCGAGACGACAGTGACGGGCGCACGAGCGGTCCCGGCACGGAGCTCGTGGCGGCCGGGGTCCTCTGCGGGAAGAGTGACCGTCACCGTCCGCCGGTCGCCGCCACCGACGGCGACCGACCGCGACGCGCTCGCGTCGCCGAGGGTCACCTCGACGGTGCGGTTCCGCTCGGTCGCGGCGGCGTTCACGAGCGTCACCTCGGCGGCGACCGTCCCCCCGGCGACGACCTGGCGGGGCCCCGAGACGCCGACGACGACGGGTCCATCGTCCGCCCGCGCGCTGTCGGCGGCCGGACGAGCAGGGGCGTCCCCGGTTCGCACGAACTGGACCGTTCCCGGCGGCTTGCCGGAGAGGTGACGCGCCGTCGCGAGGGGGACGACGAGCTGGTCGTCGCCCGCCCCCGGCGCGGCGTACGTCCCGACGACCCGGACGCGGGTCACGACCGGCCGGGCCGTCCCGCCGACGGCGAGCGAGTCCCCAACCTCGACCTCGAGCCTGTGGGCGAGGTCCGCGCCGACGACTGCCTCGGACGGGGTCCGGGGTGGGCGGCCGGTCCGGAGGCGGGCCCCCGAGACGTTCGCGAACGCCCCGAAGCGAGCGCCCCGGACGAGGACGGGACGACTGTCGACGGCCGCGAGGACGAGTATCTCGCCGCTCGCGGGCGTTCCCCGGTCCCGGAGCACGGCCGCGTAGCCGGCCGGAACCGTGCTCCCGAGTGGGTGGGCGGCCCCGGGCTCGGCGACGACCGCACCGGTACCCGCCACGGCCGGGCCAGCCACCGATGCCCCCGCCACGACGACGAGGCCGACTGCGGCGAGCGCGGCCACGCCGGCCGCCGTCGGCACGGCGGCCCGGTAGTCGAGGAGCTTCGGCCGCAGAACGCCCGGCAGTGGACCGCTCCGGGTCGGCGGGTCGCCGAACAGCCGGGCCGGCGGCCGGCGCGCCGGAGCGGCGGCGACGGCCCCGGCGGCTGCACCGAGGACGCAGACGACGCCGTAGGCGACCACGAGCAGGCCCGCGGCCCGCGGCCCGACGCGGACCGCGAGCGCCGTCGCGACGCCTGCGGCGGCGGCTACGTTCTCCGCGGCGTGGACGGCGACGACGCCACCGCCGTAGCCGAGCGCCACGCCCGTCGCCGTCAGCGCGGCCGCCCGCGCGGCGAACAGGGCGACGACGTGGCGCGGCCGCGCGCCGGTCGCGGCGAGGACGCCGAGGGTCGCCCGTCGGTCGACGACGGTGGCCCGCGTGGTCCCGTGGACGGTGACGGCGACGAGCACCGCGGCGACGGCCGCGGCCACTCCCAGCCCCACGAGGACCTGGCGGCTGCCGGCGACGAGGAAGCCGAGCACGCCGGGCACAGCCGCCCCCGTGGTGGGAACGGCCCCGTCGGCCGGCGACAGGACGAGCGCGCCGTCGGCCCCGATCTCGCGGACGGTCGACGGCGACGCGACGTACCACGACGGCGGAAGCGCCGACCGGCCGCGGGGCCCGGCGGTCACCGTCGTCGTTCCGGCCGACCCCCTCAGTCGGACGGTCCGCGTCTCCGCCGCCGTTCCCAGCGTGGCACCGGCCCGGGGAGCTTCCGGGAAGGCTACACCGAGGTCACTCCAGGCCGTCCCCGACGGGACGCCGGCGACGACCACTTCGCTCCCGTCCCCGGTCGTCGGCCGCGCGACGGGGACGACGAGCGCGTCGTCGGCCGCCGCGCGGGCTGCCGGGAGCGAGTCGTGCCACGCGGCCGTCGCAGCGACGTCGTACTCGTCGGCGAGTGCGGTGCCGCTGCCCGCGACGGAGGCCCCGAGGACGACGACGCCGGTCAGGAGCGCTACCGTAGCGGCCACGGCGACCACGGCGAGGCGGTCGCGACGGGACCAGCGTCCGACCAGCGCCCGGCGGTAGGTCATCGACCAGTCTCACCCGCCCGCGACCGGGGAGAGCAGACGAGGTGGGCTGTCGGCGTCCGGCGGACGAACGGCCGCGCCCCCGGTCGGCCCGGAGACGTTCACCCACAGTCGGGCCCTCCGGTAGGCGTTCTCGACCGACGGGTCGGACGGCGCTGGCCCCTCGTACAGCAGGTAGACGAGCCGGAGGCGGGAGCCGGTCGTCTCCGGGACGACCGTGTGGCGGCCGAGCCACGTGTCGTTCGCCGCCACGCGGGGGTGGAAGCGGCGGACCTCCCGCTCAGAGACGACGGTGCCCGTGTCGTTCACCGTCTGGGCGAGGACGACCAGGGTGTAGTCGACCGGCCGGCCCTCGTGGTTGTCGACCCCGACGACGAGCGACCCGGGCTCGCCGCGGACGAACTCCGTCGGGTACTCGTCGGCGACCAGCTCCCCGGACTCGTCCTCGCTGAGCAGGTACAACTCGGTGAATCGCTCGCCCGGCGTCGGCCCCGCGACGGCGTAGCCGACGCTCGCGGCGGCGACCACGACGCTCGCCGAGAGGACGACGTTCAGCGCGAGGTCGCTGCGGGAATCGGGGGCCAGAAGTCCCGAGCGCGCCGCTACGTACCGCTCCCGGTAGGGGACGGCGAACCGTTCGTCGGGCGGGAGCCCCCCTCGCCGACGGACGGCGACGGCCGTCGCGGCGAGGGTGAGGCCACAGACGCTCGCGACGACCGGGCCGGTCCGGAGGCCCCACGGCGACGCCGAGAGCACGAGTCCGACGAGCGGGACGATGGAGATGCTCAGTCCGACCGAGAGCGCGACCCGCTCGATTCCGTCGATGCTCTCCCCCCGGAACAGGCGGTCCGTGACCGCTCCCCCGTCCCGTCGGTCGCTGTCGCTTCGGTCGACGTTCGCGTCGCCGTCGTCCGCCCCTCCGTTCACATCGTCGCTATCGACAGCACCGTCGCCGTCCGAGCCCCGCTCGGGGAACAGCGCCGCGACGACGGCGTAGCCCGGCAGAAAGAGGACGAGCACGAGGCCCAGCCCGACGCGGAGCGGGGAGTCCCGGACGACCGGCACGGCGACGGCCGCCGCGGCCGCCACCGCGAGCGCGACGACCGCGGCGAGGTCGGCCGGCAGCCTCCCGCCACGCCCCCTCCGGAGAAGTCGTAAATCGCCTGCCATCTACGGGGGTGGATGCGACGGCGATACAAAAAGGCGCGGGTCGTCGTCGCGGTGGTCCCCCGGAATCGGTCGGTTCGCCGGAGTGACGACCGGGGGGCCGCAGCGTCTGCGAGGGGCCGAATCGACCGCCGACCAGTCCAGCGGTCGCCGCGTGTACGCGTCGCCACCCCCTACTCGGAGAGGAGCACCTCGGCGGCCTCGAGGGCGTCGACGGCCGTCGCCCGCTCCGGGCTGTCCGGGGCGAACGCCGCCCGCTCGTACGCGTCGGTCAATCGGGCGAGCGCGTCGGCCACGTCGCCGTCCGGCGTGGCCGCCGCCTCGCGGAACTCCCTGTGGGTCCGGGCCCTCCCCCCGGGCCTGTCGGTCAGCTCCTCGCGAACTGCGAGGTAGGCGAGGTGGATGGCGTCGGCTGGCTCGCCCGCATCCAGGCGGTCCCGTGCGGCTGCGAGTGAGGTGGGAGCGTCGGACCCGCCGACCTCCGGAGGTGCCTCCGCGTCTCCGCCGCTATCGGGAGCCACCCGTCGACGGCGGACCGCCACGAATCCCGCTCCGACGAGCCCGAGCGCCAGCGTGCCGACCGCGAGGGGGACCGGGCGACCCGCGGCGCTGACGACCGCGCCGAGCACCGCGAGCCCGTCGCCGCCCTCGCCGCCGACGGGCCGGAGGGTCGCCCGTGCCGTCGCGTTCCCGACGTTCGACCCGGTGCCGTCGTGGACGACCGTCACCGTGACGCCGCCCCCTACCGACCGACTGGGTCCGGAGGTGGTGGGGAGGTCCGCGGCGTACCGCCCGTCCTCGTCCGTCGTAACGGTGCGGACGACCGACCCGTCGACGCGGACCGCGACGGGACGACCGGCCACGGGTCGCCCGTCGGCGGTCAGCCGACCGGTCACCTCGGCCGCCGCCACGGTGCTACGGTTTCGGACGGCAGCGGTCAGGTCCGCCGGCGTGGACCGGACCGTCACGACCGCCGAGCCGTTCACGCGGGCTATCGCACGGTCGGACGGCGCGACCGTCGCGCGAACGACCCGGTCTCCGGTCCCGACGCCGGCAGGGAGCCGGACCGACGCCGCGAACGAGCCGTTCGGGACGGTCTCGACCCGGGCGAGGCGGGTCCCGCCGACGCGGACCACGACCGGGACCGACGGGACGCCGACGCCGGCCGCGGTCACCGACCCGCTCACTGACAGCCGGTCGCCGAAGCCCGCGGGCGACGGGGCGGCGGCGACCGACACCGCGGGGGCGACCTGCTCGACTGCCACCGATACGGAGGCGTTGCTGCCGAGGAAGCGGGAGTCGTTTCGGGGCCGGTAACGGACACGGACGGCCGTCGCGTTCGCCGCCAGCAGCGTCGGCCGGTAGCGGACCCGGAAGCCCCCGGTGGCGTTCGTCCGCGTGCGGACGGTCCGCGTGCCGACACGCAGCCGGACCGACCGGTTCGCGAGCGCCGTCCCGTCGGCGGCGCGGAGGCGGCCGACCACCGGAAGCGGCTCGACGAACGAGACGGGACGGGGCGGTGCGGCGACGACCAGACGGGTGTCCACGAACGTCTCGGACCGGATGCTCGACTGACTGTCGGTGACGTTCCGTCGGGTCGAGCGAACGGTCGCGACGGCCGCGTCGAGGTTCGCGCCGGTGTCGTTCGAGAGCGCCGCGTAGTCTCCGGACAGTGCTTCACCCGTGCGATTGACGGTCCGGGCCGCGCGCTCGAGTTCGCGGGCCAGCGCTCGGGCGCGCGTCTCGTTGCCCGCGCGCCGGGCCGCGCGGTAGGCCCTCCGGGTCTCCCGGTAGTCGGCGACGGCCTCGGTGAACCGGCGCTGGCGGTCGCGGGCGTCGGACAGCTGGGACGCGACCCGGTCGTCGCTCGCGGTCCCCGTCTCGCCCGCCACGTCCACGAGACGAGCGAGCCGGCTGTCGAAATCGTCGCCGACCACACGCCTCGCGGCCTCGTACTGGCCGCGGTCGATGCGGACCGCCCCATCGCCGAGGCGGTCGGCGAGGCGGTCCGCCAGCCACTCCCCGGTCGCCGCGAGGTCGCCGTCCTCGTCGACGTCGGCGGGGTTGCGGTGACGGGGGGCGGTGGAGTTGTTCGCGGCTCCCTGGAGAGCCGGGGCTGGAGTCGGAGGGGAGGCGGCTGTCGAGCCCGTAGCGGAGGTGGACGCCGGGTCGCTCACCTCCGTCGCGCCCGTCGTAGCCGGAGACGCCGTCGCCGGTGTGGTGGCGGCCATCACCGGTGCGGCCGTCGCCCCCACGACTATCGCCGAGGCGGTCGCGACGACCGCGGCGATGGCGACGACGGCGACGAGTGGCCCGTTCGAAGCGGGGACCGTTCGTACCACGAGGGGACCCTCGCCCCTCGGGACCGTAAAACCACCAGTCGAGCGGTAGCTTCATTGCGCCGGGGGGCGACCGGGCCGCCGATGGAGCCGACGCGCCGCGCGCTCGGCGTCGCGGGAGTCGCCGCCCTGCTGGCGGCGCTCGCGGCGGTGCTCTCCCGGCCCGTGTTGCTCGCCGGCGCGGCGACCGTCGGTGGCTGGCTGCTGGCCCGCCAGTACCGCTTCCGCCGCACGCTGGCGACAGTGGACCGCGACCTGACCGTCGAGCGGACGCCGTCCCGGGAGTCGCTCGCGGCCGGCGAGGAGTGCGCCGTGACTCTGACCGCGACGCTCCCCGAGCCCGTGGCCGCAACTGTTTCGGTCGCCACGGCGCTCCCCGCTGGTGCGACCGGGACGACCGCCGCCGACCGCCGGGCCACCCTCGCTCCGGGCGAGACGGCCGTGGAGACGGACGTCGCCGCGACGTGGCCGGTCGCGGGGTCGTTCTCGCTCGACCCCCCGACCGTCGCCGTCGCCGACGCCGCGGGGCTGTTCCGCGCCCGGTTCCGCCGGGGACCAACGCCGACCGTTACGGTCCGGCCGCGGGCCCCGCGCGACCTCCACGTCGGCCGCGGGGGCGACCCGGCCGCCTCCTTCGGCGACCACGCCACCGGCCGGACGGGGCCGGGCGTCGACGCGGCGGAGGTCCGGGAGTACGCGGCCGGCGACCCGGCGGCGCGCATCGACTGGGCGGCGACGGCGCGACTCGGCCGGCCCCACGTCCGGGAGTTCGAGGTCACCGCCGCGGCGGGGACGTGGCTGGTCGTGGACGCGCAGGCCCCGATGGCGACGGGACCGGCGGGGCGGACGGCAGCCGACTACGCGCGCCAGGTCGCGCTCGCCGAGGTGGCGGCCGCCCGGACGGCCGGCGACCCCGTGGGCCTGACCGTCGTCGGGACCGACGGCCCGGTCGCCCGGCGCGCTCCGGGGACCGGAGCCCGCCACTACCGCGCCGTCCGAACGCACCTCCACGACCTCGCCGTGCCGCCGGACGCGAGCGACGCCGGGCCGTCGGCCGCGACGGAGGTCGTGGCGGATCGCCGGCTGCTCGACCTCCCCGGCGGCACGGCGATGGCCGACGCGCTCGCGCCGTTCGTGGACGGCCGGACGACCACCGCCGACACGGACGACCCCCTCGTCGCCGCGGCGGCCGGCGCAGCCCGCGGCTCGACTCCGCGGACGGTCCTCGTCACGACCGACGCCGACCGCGGTGCGGTCGAGGCGGCGGTCCGTCGGGCCCGCGAGGCAGGGCGCGACGTGGCCGTCTACCTCGCCCCCGCGGCCCTGTTCGACGGCGACGGGCTGGCCGACGCCGAGGCGACCGCGGGGCGCTACCGGACGTTCGAGTCGTTCCGGCGGCGCGTGGACGGCCTCGACGGCGTCGCTGCGTACGAGGTCGCACCGGGGGACCTGCTGCGCGCCGTGGCCCGCGCGGAGCGGGGCCGGTAACACTTTACCCCCGACGCCGCCACGACAGCCTGATGACGCCGGTCGCGACCGCGGCGCGGGCGCTCCGGGACGTACGGGAGCGCCCACGCGCGCGGTGGCTCGGGGCGCTCGCGCCGGCAGCGGCGCTCGCGTGGGTGGCCGGGAGGCACGGAGCCACGGGTACGGCGTCGGCTTCCCCCGTGTTCGCCGTGGCGGCCGGCCTCGCGGTGGCCGCCGCCGGCCTCGCGTCGGCCCCGCTCGCCGCCGCGCTCGTCCACGTCTGGCTGGTCGTACTGCTACCGGCCGGGCCAACCGTCGCGGAGCTGGCAGCGGTCGAAGCGGGCGTCCTCGCGCTGCTCGCCGCTCCGGACGGCGACGACCGGCTGCGGACCGCCCTCGCTACGGTCGCGGCCGCGGCCTCGCTGGCCGGGGTTTCGTGGCTGGTGCTCGTGCACTCGGGGTCGGTGGCCGTCGCCGGAGCCGCCCTGCTGGCCGTCGGTGCAGTCGCCGCGGGCGCGCTCGACCGTACCGCCGGCCCTCGCCGGACGGACGACGGAGGGCAGCCGTGAGCTCCGCCGACGAGGCCGTCGAGCGGTCGCCGTCCGGCGACGACGGGGCCGTCGCCGACCTCCGGGCCCGGGTCGACCTGCTCGCCGCCGAGAACCGCCGGCTGCGCGAGCGCTACGAGGAGGCCCGGCGGGCGACGCGCCGGCGGACCGCGGCCGGGCTCGCCGCCGTGGGTGGCCTGGCCGGCCTGGGGGGGCTCGCGTTCCCGGACGCCCGCGCCGTGCTGTTCG
>CAZPIG010000058.1:0-12220 GCA_964586205.1 uncultured Halobacteriales archaeon
CAAGGACCGCAGGTGAGGGAGCGAAGCGACCGAACCGAGGACCGCAGCGAGCCGCGGGAGCCGAGCGCGGCGGGGCTTTCGAGGCCGCTAGGAAGTGAGTCGGGTTCCTCACAAGGCCTCGAAAGCCCCCGACCGCTGGACTCGGGGGCACCGTCGGAGCAAGCTCCGACGAGCCCGCGCTCACTTCGTTCGCGCGGACACCGGCAGGCTCGCTTCGCTCGCGAAGACCTCGCTGCGCTCCTCGCCCCTCGCTACGCTCGGGGCTGCGGTGCTTGCTTCGGCCGCCGTCGTCCAGCGGCCGGCCCCTTTCAGTTCCGGCGAGCAAGCTCGCCGACGTTCGGCTCACTCCGTTCGCCGAACTCCCGCCCGACGGTGGATTCACCCCGCAGCCGAAGCTAAAGTTAACACCCCCTGTCGTCCACCGGCTCCGCAGTTCACGTTCACCAGCGGGAGTCACCGCGACAACGAAGCGAGCGTGGGCCGAGCCGCGGCGCTACTCCTCGGCGTCCTCGATGGCGCGGAGCACGCGCTCCTCCGAGAGCGGCATGTCCACGTGGCGGACGCCGAGCGGCGCGAGGGCGTCCACGACGGCGTTGACTACCGCAGGCGGGGCGGCCATGGTGCCGGCTTCGCCGATGCCCTTCACGCCGAGGTCGTTGTGCGGGCTGGGCGTCACCGTCGCCCGCGTCTCGAAGTCGGGGAGGTCCGCGGCCCGCGGGACGGCGTAGCGAAGTAGCTCGTCGGTCAGCAGCCGGCCGTCCTCGTCGTAGACGGCCTCCTCGGAGTGCGCCTGGCCGATGCCCTGGGCGACGCCGCCGTGGACCTGCCCGTCGACGAGGGCGGGGTTCAGCTGCTCGCCGCAGTCGTCGACCGCGACGTAGCGCTCTATCTCGACCCCGCCGGTGTCGGGGTCGACGGCGACGACGCAGGCGTGGGCCCCGAACGAGTAGGCCGTCCCGTCGGCCTCGTAGAACGTGGTCGCCTCCAGCCCCGGCTCGATGTCGTCGGGGAGGCCGCGGCCGTAGGCCGCGCTCGCCACGTCCGCGAACGCGACCGACTGGTCGGGTGCGCCCTCGACGTGGAACGAGCCCGCCTCCAGGGTCACGTCGGCCGGGTCGGCCTCGAGGCGGTGGGCGGCGACCCGGCGGGCCTTCTCGCGGACCTCGCGGGCGCTCTCGGCGACGGCGTTGCCGCCGACGATGGCGCTCCGGCTACCGAAGGTACCCGTCCCCTGGGGGACGCTCTCGGTGTCGCCCTCGACGACGGCGACGTCGTCGTAGTCGACGCCCAGTTCGTCGGCGACGACCTGGGCGTAGGTGGTCTCGTGGCCCTGGCCGTGGGAGTGGGTGCCGGCGTACACCGTCACGCCCCCGTCCGGGTGGGCGCGGACGACGCCGCTCTCGAAGCCGCCGCCCGTGGACTCGACGTAGCAGGCGAGGCCGACGCCCACGTAGCGGCCGTCGTCGTCTCGTATCGGAGCGGTATCCCCTCCATCGCGGTCCCGCCGCTCGCCGTAGTCCACCGCGTCCAGCGCCTCGTCCAGTGCGGTCTCGTAGTCGCCGCTGTCGTAGGTCGCGCCGACGGGCGTCTCGTAGGGGAAGTCGTCCGGCGGAATCAGATTGCGGCGTCGAATCTCGGCGGGGTCCAGCCCTAGCTCGTCGGCCGCGGCGTCGACGAGGCGCTCGGTGACGTAAATGGCCTCGGGCCGGCCCGCGCCACGGTAGGAGTGGATGGGCGCGGTGGTGGTGAAGACCGCGCGCGTCTCGCAGTGGATGGCGGGGATGCGGTACTGGCTGGCGAGGAGGCGGCCGTAGAACGTCGGCATCGCCGGGCCGCCGCCGAGGCCGTAGCCGCCCACGCCCGCGTCGGTCTCGGCGCGCAGCCCGCGGATGGTCCCGTCGTCGTCCACGGCGAGGGCGGCGGTGGTGCGGTGGTCGCGGCCGTGGGCTCCCGCCCGGTAGTTGCCCGAGCGCGTGGCCGTCCACTTGACGGGCCGCTCGAGGCGCATCGCGGCCCACGCCGCCGCGGCCTCGCCGGGGTGGTGGTGGCCCTTGTGGCCGAAGCCGCCGCCCACCCGCGGCACGACGACGCGTATCTGCCGCTCGGGCAGCCCGAGCGTGTTCGAGAGCTTCCGGCGGTGGCCGTGGGGCGACTGGCTCGTCATCTCGACCGTCAGCCGCTCGTCGCCCGCGTCCCACCGCGCGAGCGCGGCGCGCGGCTCGAGCGCCGACGGGACGAGGCGGTTGTTCGTCAGTTCGACCTCGACGGTCCGGTCGGCCTCCGCGAAGGCCTCCTCGGTCGCCTCGCGGTCGCCCATGTCCCCGGTCACCGCGACGTTGTCCGGGGCGTCCTCGAAGACGGTCGGCGCGTCGTCGGCCCGGGCCTCGACGGGGTCGACGACGGCCGGCAGGGGGTCGTAGTCGACCGACACCGCTTCAACGCCGTCGCGGGCGCTGTAGCGGTCCTCGGCGACGACCGCGGCCACGGGCTGGCCGTCGTAGCGGACGCGGTCGCGGGCCAGCACCGGGTGGCCCGGTACGTCGCAGTCCAGATAGGACGACGACACCGGGATGACCCCCGGCGCGTCCGAGGCGTCGACGTCGTCCCACGTGTAGACCGCGACCACGCCGTCGGTCGCCTCCGCGGCCGAGACGTCCACGTCCTCGACCCGCGCGTGTGCGCGGTCGCTCCGGACGAACGCGAGGTGGGCCATCCCGCGCGCGTGGAGGTCGTCGGTGAACTCGGCTGCGCCCGTCAGCAGCGCGCGGTCCTCGCGGCGCGGGACGTCGGTGCCGACCAGGCCGCCGTCGTCGGCGGGCTGGCCACCGTCGGTCGAGAGCCGGTCGTCGTCGGTCCGGTCTCGTCTGTCGTCGGCTCGTCGCCGTCCGTCCCCGCTCATCGCGGCCCACCTCCAGTCCCGCGGGCCGCGCGGTCGAGCGTCCGCGCGACGGCCCGCTCTGCGTAGGTGGGGAGCAGGCTCGCGCGGAGCGACCCCGAGGCGTGGGCGTCCGAGCGGAGCCGGTCCGGGTCGAGCGATTCGCCGGCGTCGGCGGCCGCGCGCTCGGCCGTCTCCCCGCTCGCCAGCCCGTCCTCATCCGCATCGTCCAGCGCCACGCCCGCCAGCGCCTCCTCGACGGCCGTCAGCCGCACCGGCCGGTCGGCCGCGCCCGTGGCCGCGACGCGGGCCTCCGCCACCGCGCCGTCCGCAACCGCGACGGTCGCGGCGACCCCGACCGTGGCGTAGCCGGTGGCCGGGTGCGTCCGGCGCTCGTACGCGCCGGGGCGGCTGTCGAGGGCGACCTCGGTGACCAGCTCGTCGTCAGCGAGCGCGGTCGTCCCGTCGCCGCGGAAGAAGTCGTCGGCCGGGATGGCCCGCTCGCCGTCCGGGCCGCGGGCGTGGACCGTCGCGTCAGCGGCGAGCACGGCCGCGGGCGGGTCGGCGGCAGGGTCGGCCTCGGCGACGTTGCCGCCGACGGTCCCGCGGTTGCGTATCTGGCGGTCGCCGACGCTGCCCGCCGCCTCGGCGAGCACCGGGGCGGCCTCGCGGAGTCGCTCCGACGCCGCGAGGTCCGCGTGGGTGGCGAGCGCGCCGACGCGGACCGTCCCGCCGTCGACCGCCACGCCGGCGAGGTCGAGGTCGCTCACGTCCACGAGCGCGCCGGGGTTGGCGGTCCCGGCCTTCATGTCCGGGACGAGCCCGTGGCCGCCGGCGACGACGGCCGCGTCGTCGAGCCCCGAGAGCAGGTCGAGCGCCTCCGTCACGTCCCCGGGCCGGTGGTAGTCGAACGACGGCGGGAACATCTCAGTCCGCCCCTCCGTCAGTCTCCACTCCACCGTCGGCCAGCGCCTCGCCCGCCGACGCGGACCCGCCGTCCCGGAGCTTCTCGGCGGCCGTCTCGACGGCGTCGACGACGTTGTGGTAGCCCGTGCACCGGCAGACGTTGCCCTTGAGCGCGTCGCGTATCTCCTCGCGGGAGGGGTCCGGCCGCTCGGCCAGCAGGTCCGCGACCGACATCACCATCCCGGGGGTGCAGTAGCCGCACTGGAGGCCGTGCTCCTCGTGGAAGGCGGTCTGGATGGGGTGGAGGTCGCCATCGTCGGCGTCGTCGCCGTGGCCGCCGGCGAGGCCGGCGGCGGTCGTCACCTCGGCCCCGTCCGCCTTGACGGCGAGGACGGTGCAGGACTTGACGGCCTCACCGTCCACGTGGACGGTGCAGGCCCCGCAGGTGCCGCTCTCGCAGCCGACCTTCGGGGCGGTGTAGCCGAGTTCGTCCCGGAGCGCGTGGACGAGCAGCGTCCGGGCCTCGACGGTTAGCTCTTCCTCGGTGCCGTCTACGGTCAGTGTGACGTCGTGGTCTGACATGGGGTTCGTGGTTGCAGTGTCCCGCGTATGGCGTGACGTCGCGCGTGTGCCGTCGGAGGACGGCGTTCCGTCGTCGTCCGCGTCGGCGCGCTCGCCCCGCCACCGGGCGGTCGGTCGCGTACGGAGGCCGTCGGGCGTTCGGACCAAAAGGGTTCTCCCCGAGCGCAAGCGTTTACAACGCCGCCGCACCCACCACCGACCATGGTCACGTTCCTCTCCGGCGGCACCGGGACGCCGAAGCTGCTCGCCGGAGCCGACGAGGTCTTCCCGCCCGAGGAGACCGCCGTCGTCGCCAACACCGGCGACGACGTGGAGCTGGGGGGCCTGGTGGTCTGCCCGGACGTCGACACGGTGCTGTTCGAGCGCGGCGGCGTCATCGACCGCGAGCGGTGGTGGGGCATCGACGGCGACACCCACGAGACCCACGACGAGCTACACCGCCTCGCCGACGCCGCAGGGCTGGACAGGAGCCCCCGCTACTTCCCCGACGACCGCCAGACCGACGGCCGCCCCATCGCCCGCTGGCGGCGCTTCTCCGGCGTCGCGGAGTTCATGACCATCGGCGACCGCGACCGGGCCGTCCACGTCACCCGGACGGGTCTGCTGGACGAGGGCCACTCGCTGACCGCGGCCACCCGGACCCTCGCCGACGCCTTCGACCTGACCGCCGACCTCCTCCCGATGAGCGACGACCCCGTCGCCTCCATCGTCCACACGCCCGACGGGCCGATGCACTTCCAGGAGTGGTGGGTCGCCCGCGGCGGCGAGCCCCCCGTCGAGGACGTGGAGTTCCGCGGTGCGGCCGACGCCGCGGCGACCGACGCCGTCCGCGCCGCCCTCGACGACCCGGTCGTCGTCGGCCCGTCGAACCCCGTCACCAGCATCGGCCCGATGCTCGCGCTGCCGGGCGTGGAGACGGCGCTCCGGGAGACGACGGTCGTCGCCGTCTCGCCGTTCGTCGGCAGCGAGGTGTTCTCCGGACCCGCGGGGGACCTGATGGCGGCGACCGGTCGGGACCCCTCGACGGCCGGGGTGGCGGCGACCTACCCCTTCGCGGACGCGTTCGTGCTCGACGAGGGCGACGACACCGCCCTCGACCGGCCGGTCGTCCGGACCGACACGGAGATGGCGGGGCCCGCGGACGCCGCCCGCGTCGCGCGGGCCGCGAAGGAGGCCCTGGAGGTGGCCGGATGAGAGACCGCTCCCCATCGGACGCCACCATCGTTCCGTTCGAGCCGCGGGTCGCCGCAGCGAGCCTGAGCGGCGCGTCCGACGCCGAGTGGGCCCGGGCGGCTGCTCCCCACGTCGGGTGGGCGGTGCTCGGCGGCGTCGCCGTGGACGAGCCCACGCGCGCGGCCGCCCGCGAGATGGTCGCCCGGGGCCGCGAGGAGTTCCTGCCGCCCGACCCCGTCGACTTCGTGGACGACCAGCTAGCCGCCCTCGCCGACGCGCCGCTGGTGGCCGGCGTCAACGTCCGCGCGGCGTCCCCGGACGCCGTCCGACCGGTCGCGCGGGTGTGCGCCGAGCGGGAGGCCGTCGTCGAGGTCAACGCCCACTGCCGGCAGGACGAGATGTGCGCGGCGGGGGCCGGCGAGTCGCTGCTCCGGAGTCCGGACCGCCTCGCGGCGCAGGTCCGCGCCGCGGCCGACGAGGGGGCCACCGCGAGCGTGAAGGTCCGCACCGAGGTGGCCGGCGTGGACCTCCCCGCGCTCGCCCGGCGGGTCGTCGACGCCGGCGCGGACCTCGTCCACGTCGACGCGATGGACTCCGAGGACGTGGTCGCTGCAGTGAACGACGCGACGACTCGTGGCGGCGGTCCGACTGCCGATGGGGACGCGGCGACACCCGACGACCGGGCGGCGTGGGTCGTCGCCAACAACGGCGTCCGCGACCGGGCGACCGTCCGGGAGTACCTCCGGTACGGTGCCGACGCCGTCAGCGTCGGCCGTCCGAGCGACGACCCCGCCGTGCTGTCGCGCGTGCGCGCGGCCGTCGCCGAGTGGTTCGCGGAGGTGCCCCGGGCGTGAGTCGGGCGGGCGACGGGCCGACCGGACCGCCGCGCGACGTGGGCCGGTCGCCGGCCGACCGGGCGACGCTGGCGCTGCTGCTGGAGGTGGCGGCCACCCCCAAACCGGGCTGCGTCGACCGCGAGCGCGACCACCCCGACATGCGGTTCGAGCACTTCCTCGCCGGCGCGACCGGCGCGCGACCCGGGCTGGCCGCCGCGACGGCGGGCGAGCGCCTCGGCGCGGCCTTCGAGCGAGCGGTCGCGGGCATGGCGGCCGCCGCGGGCCGGAACACCCAGTTCGGGGCGCTGCTGCTGCTCGCGCCGCTGGTCCGCGCGGCGGCAGCGGACGGGGATAGTGTGGCTGGTCCCACCACGTCTACCGCCACGGCCGCCGCCGAGGCGACGACGGTCGCGGACGCGGCCGACTTCTACCGCGCGTTCGAGCACGTGGACGTGTTCGCCGGCGAGCCACCCGACGGCGCGGCGGAACTGGACGTCCGTCGCGGCGCGGACGCCGTTCCCGCCGTAGAGGAGCGCGGGGTGACGCTGCACGACGTGATGGCCCTCGCCGCGGACCGCGACGGCGTCGCGGCGGAGTGGACCGGCGGCTTCGAGCGTACCTTCGACGCGGCCGACCGGCTGGGGGAGCTGTCGGGCCCCCTGTCCGACCGGGCGGCCCGTGCCTTCCTCGAGCTGCTGGCCGCCGAGCCCGACACCCTCGTCGCTCGGCGGCACGGCGAGGAGCGGGCGCGCGAGGTGGCGAACCGGGCCGAGGAGCTACTGGACGACGAGGGCGCTGCCGGGGGCTCCGACGCCGTTCCGGTCCACGAGTCCGCGGCCGTCTCGGAGTTCGCCGACGACCTCGTCGCGGCAGGCGTCAACCCCGGCACCACGGCCGACCTGCTCGCCGGGGGCCTGTTCGTCGCGCTGGAGCGGGGGGCGGTGTCGCTGTGAGCCCCGGCGAGGAGTCCGGTTCGGGCGGCGACTCCGTCGGAAGTGGCGACGCCGCCACCGACGACCCCCCGGAGTGGCCGGTCGAACTCCGCGGCGTGACCGAGAGCGTCGTCACCACGCGGGGGCCGGAGGGGCGGTGGAACGTCGCCGCGCTGGGGCTGCACGCCGTCGAGGACCCGAGCGGTGACGAGTCCTCTCCAGTAACAGCCCGTACGTGGGGCGAGACCCGGACGCGCCGGAACTTCCGGCGGGAGGGCGGCGGGTACGTCCAGTTCGTCCGCGACCCCGTCCTGTTCGTCGAGGCGGCGCTGTCCGTCACCGAGCGGTCCGACCCCGTCCTCGTGGCCGCGGACGCGTGGGTCGAGGTGGCCGTCGAGCGGGTGGCGACCGGCGAGTCCGGCGGGACCGACTGGGCGGAGTGGGTGCTCCGGCCCGTGGACGTGGAGGTCGAGCGGGAGGTCGTCCCGACGGTGAACAGGGGCTTCAACGCCGTCGTCGAGGCCACCGTCGCGGCCTCGCGGCTGGACGTGGCGGCCTACGACCGCGAGGAGCTGGTCGACCGGCTGGAGTTCCTCGGAACGGTCGTCGAGTCCTGTGGCGGGCTGGAGGAGCGGCGGGCCTTCGAGCGACTGCGGGAGCTTTCGGAGCGGGGATGAGACCGTCGAGGTGGGCGCGATACGGGAATCACACTGGCCGGAGGTGCTCGCAATCCCCCGCGTCGACCCGCACCGTTCTCCGCTCGTCCTCCGGCTCCACCAACAGCGCCCCGGGGTACGCCACGTCCACGGCCTCGCCGACCACGGTCCCGCCGGGCGTCTCCACGCGCACCCGCCGGCCGAGCGTGCGGGCGTGCTCGCGCCATGCGGGCAGGACGGCCGCGGGCTCGCTTCGCAAGGCGTCGAGCTCCTCCAGCAGCCGGGCGACAAAGCGCCCGCGGTCGACGTCGCCGCCCTCCGCACGGACGCTGGTCGCCCCCTCGGGCAGGTCCGCCGGGTCGAGGTTCGCGTTGACCCCCACGCCGACGACCGCCCACTCGACGCCCCCGGACTCGGTCAGGATGCCCGAGAGCTTCCGGTCGCCGACGAGGACGTCGTTGGGCCACTTGATGGCCGCGTCGACGCCGGCCTCGCGGGCGGCCCGCGTCACCGCGACGGCCGTCGCGAGCGTCAGCACGGGCACGTCGCTCGGTGGGAGGTCCGGCCGGACGAGCACCGACAGCCAGACGCCCCCCGGCGGGGCGTGCCACGCCCGGCCCTGCCGGCCGCGGGCGGCCGTCTGCTCCGCGGCGACGACCGCCGTCTCCGGGGCTCCGGCCGCCGCGAGTTCGCGCGCGCGGTCGTTCGAGCTGGCGAGGGCGTCGTGGAACTCCACGGCGAGCGGCGCGTCGAGGTGGTAGGCGACGCCGGCCCAGCCGTACTCGGGGACGGCGGTCACCTCGTGGCCCGCTTCGGTCTCGCGCAGGTCGACGCCCGCCTCGCGGAGCCCGTCGAGCGCGTCCTCGACAGCCGTCCCGTCGACGCCGGCGGACTCGGCGACGGCCGCCCCGTCGAGTGGGCGGTCCGCGTCGACGAGGGCGTCGAGAACGGCGCGGCGGTGGTCTGTCACGGGGAGTGGTAGTGGGTGGGGTGGCTTGAACGGTGGGGTCCGACTCGACGGCGTGTTCGGGTCACGCGCGAAACTGGCTGGAACGTCGCCTCCGAACGCTGGCCCCGAAAGGTACACCCGCGACGAGCCCCTGACGGCCCCCATGGAGCGCGACCCGACGGGCGAGCGCGACCCGACACTGTCGGGCGAGGACGCCGTCGCGGTCCTGTCCGGGCTGCCGGAGGCCGTGTTCGTCGCCGACGGGAGCGGCCGACTCCGCTGGTGGAACGACGCCCTGCGGGACGCGTCGGGGTACGCCGACGCCGAGCTAGCCACGATGGACGTCGCGGGGCTCGTCCCGTCCGGCCAGCGGGCCGAGACCGCCGGGGCCGTCGACCGGGTGGCGGAGAGGGGGCGCGCCGAGACCGTCGAGACGGAGGTGGTCACCGCCGCCGGCGAGCACGCCGCCGCCGAGGTGGAGCTGGCGCGGGTGTCGCTGCCGGACGGCCCCGCCGTCGCCGGCATCTGCCGTAGCGTCGGCGAGCGCCGGCGGGACCACCGGCTGTACGAGACCGCGGTCGAGGCGGCCCCCGACATCGTCTACGCGCTCGACGCCGACCACCGCTTCCGGACGGTCAACGAGGCGTTCGTCGAGGCCGTGGGCATCCCCCGCGAGGACCTGCTCGGCGAGCACATCTCGGTCATCGCCGACGCGGGGGTGGTCGACGAGAGCGTCATCGACGAGGTCGAGGCGGCCTTCGCCGACCTCCGCGACGCCGACGACGAGAGCGTCCGCCTGGAGGCGGCGGTCGAGATAGACGGCCGCCGCCACCACGTCGAGAACAACTTCGCGATGGTCCCCGGCGAGGCCGGCCGGGGAGCCATCGTCAACGTCGCCCGCGACGTCACCGACCGCGTCGAGCACGAGCGCGAGCTAGAGCGCCGGCGCGACGAGCTAGCGACCCTCGACGACGTCAACGCTCTCGTCCAGGAGACCATCCGGGCGCTCGTCGGGGCGGCGGACCGCGAGGAGATGGAGCGTACGGTCTGCGAGCGCCTCGCCGACTCGCCGCGGTACCGGGCCGTCTGGACCACCGAGCGGGTCGCCGGCGAGTTGGAGCCCCGGACGGTCGCGGGGTGCGAGGAGTTCGTCGACGCCATCGGCGGCATGGCCACGTCCGGCGAGGAGTGGGCGGACCTCGTCGACCCCGTCGCCGACGCCTCGGTGGTGTCGGCATCCGACCTCCAAGCCCCCGAGCTGCCGGACCCGCTCCGGGAGACCGCCGCGGAGTACGGCGTCGGGGCTGGCGTCGCCGTCCCCCTCTCCTACGGCGACGTCGTCTACGGCGCGCTCGTCGTCGACGCCGCGGAGACGTGCGTGTTCAGCCAGCGCGAGCGCGCGGCGTTCGAGACGCTCGGGCGCGCCATGGGGCTCGCCGTCAACGCCGTCCGCCACCGTCAGCTGACGTTCTCGGACGCGGCCGTCGCCGTGGAGTTCCGCGCGACGGGCGACGACGACTTCTTCGTCGCGGCGACGCGGGAACTCGACTGCCGCATCGAGGTCGAGGGGATGGTCCCCGCCGGGCAGGACGAGGTGGTGGTCTACCTCTCCATCCACGGTGCGTCGCCGGCGACAGTGGTGGAGCAGGCGGTCGCCAACGACCGCGTGGTCGACTGCCGGACCGTCGCGACGCGCGACGACGGCGGGACCATCGAGGTGGTGCTCACGGACTCGCCGGCCAAGCGGCTCCGGGACACTGGCGCGACGCTCCGGGAGGCGCACACGGAGGACGGGGTCGCCGAGGTGGTCGCCGAGGTGGCCCCCGGCGAGGACGTCCGCGAGGTGGTCGAGGCGGTCGCCGGGGGCTACGACGGCGTCGCGTTCGTGGGCCGGCGCGACGTCGAGCGGTCGGTCCCGTCCGGTCCGCTGGACGACCGCCTGACCGACCGCCAGCGGTCGGCGCTACGGGCCGCCCACCTCGCGGGCTACTACGAGTGGCCCCGGGGAAGCACCGCCGAGGAGGTGGCCGACGCGCTCGGCGTCTCCGCGCCGACCCTCCACCAGCACCTCCGGGCGGCCGAGTCGAAGGTGGTGGCTGCGCTCTTCGGCACCGGTGCGAGCGATACGTAGATATCCGCGCGGACGAGATGTACGCGCGGATGACATCTAGATGCCCGCGCGCGAGATGCCTATATAGTTAGGCCAATCTCTTTTGCCGGTGGGCTAACAACCCTGGGATGCGGATTCAGCATGACCGAGGACCCACGATACGACGGACATCCGGGCGTGGCAGACTCCGGACCACAGCTCTCGGCAGATACCACGTTCTCGCTTCTCGCCGACGGCCAGCGGCGGCGCGTCCTCGCGTACCTCTCCGAGATGCAGGGCGAGACCGCCGACGTCGGCGACCTGGCCGACCGCGTCGCCGACGAGGTGGACCGTCGGCGGGCGCTCACGGCGCTGTACCACGTCCACCTGCCGAAGCTCGCCGACGCGGGCGTCGTCGAGTACGACCGCCGAAGCGGGACCGTCCGGTACACCGGTGACCCGTCCGTCGAAGCCACGCTCGACGCCGTCTCCGAGACCGACCTGCCGCTCCCGTAGGCGGGGCCCGAGGCTGCGGGCCCGCGACCGGGGCGCGGGCCGGCAGTCGAAGCGATAGCCGGTGGTGGGGGTGGATGGTCGACGCGAGTGGCTTGCGGGTACGGGGCCACGCACGGCTACGGGATGGCGCGCAGCTACGGGATTGCGCGGAATCGCGCGCAGCTACGGGACCACGGTCACCGGCAGGCTCTCGGCCCGCAGCACCGTCTCCGCGGCGCTACCGAGGATGGCCCGGTCTAAGACGCCCGCCCCGTGGTGGCCCATCACGACGTGGTCGTAGCCGCCCTCCTCGGCCAGTTCGACGATGGCCTCGCCGACCCGGTCGCCCGGTCGGAACGCCAGGTCGACGTCGGTCGTGACCGTCGGCTCGCCCTCCACGCCCTCCTCGGCCAGCACCGTCCGGACCCGGTCGAGTAGCTGCTCGGTCGCGTCCGTCTCCTCGTCGGTCACGTGGACGACGTGCAGTCGACCGCCGTAGCCCGCAGCGAGCGACGCGGCGAACCGCAACGCCCGCTCGCTCGCGTCCGAGCCGTCGACCGGGACGAGCACCTCCATGGCGCTACCGGGCCCGGCCGTCGAGCGCGGCCAGCGCCTCGGCGGCCTCGCGGGCCGCCGCGAGCCACTCGCGCGCCTGGCGCGGGTCCCCGGCGGCGTCGGCCCGCCGGGCCATCCGGGCCGCCGTCGCCGCCAGCGCGGCCCGGGGGTC
>CAZPIG010000059.1:0-3339 GCA_964586205.1 uncultured Halobacteriales archaeon
CCGGCGGTGATGCAGTTGTGGTTCGGACACGCCAGAACCCCGACCACCCGCGCCGGACGCTCGACGCGGGACTTCTGGGCCACCTCGAAGTTGTCGATGATGTTGATGGTCGCGTCCGGGGCGATGAGCGACAGCACGTCGAGTTCGCCCTGGCTCAGCTCGCGGTCCTCGACCTTCACCACGTCCTTGCGTCCCATCCGGTCGCTCGGGACGTTCATGGCGATGCTGACCGTCTCGCCGCCGGTCCCGTCGATGCCGAGGATGGAGAGGACGGTCAGCGCCGTCCCGCCGGGCAGGTGGTCGATGACGGTGCCGTCGCGGATCTTGCTGACCCGTAGCTCGCGCTCGCTCATGATCGGCCCTCCAGCAGCAGGTCCAGCAGCGCCATCCGAACGGGCACGCCGTTGTGGGCCTGCTCGAAGTACTTCGCGTGGTCGGTCGCGTCCACGTCCGGGGCTATCTCGTCGACCCGGGGCAGCGGGTGCATCACGGTCAGGTCGTCGCGGGCCGCTTCGAGCATCTCGGCGTCGATGCGGTACTCGCCCGCGACCGCGCGGTACTCGTTCTCGTCGGGGAAGCGCTCGCGCTGGATGCGCGTGACGTACAGCACGTCGAGGTCCGGGAGAACGGCTTCGAGGTCCTCGTGCTCGCGGACCTGCGCGCCGGCCTCGTGGAGGTCGTAGCGCACGCCGCGTGGCAGCCGGAGGCTCTCGGGGCTGACGAAGTGCTGGTGGGCGTCGAAGTTCGTCAGCGCGTGGGCCAGCGAGTGGACCGTGCGGCCGTACTTCAGGTCGCCCATGATGCCGATGGTGAGGTCGTCCAGCCCGGTCGACTCGCGGACGGTGTAGAGGTCGAGCAGCGTCTGGGTGGGGTGGTGGCCCGCGCCGTCGCCGGCGTTGAGCAGGGGCACGGAGACGAACTCGGTGGCCATCTCCGCGGCCCCCTGGCTGGGGTGGCGCAGCACGAGCGCGTCCGCGTAGCCCTCGATGACGCGGACGGTGTCGGCGAGCGTCTCGCCTTTCTGGACGCTGGAGGTCTCGACCGGTCCCATGTCCACGATGTCGCCGCCGAGCCGCTTGACGGCGGCCTCGAAGCTCATCCGGGTGCGGGTGCTGGGCTCGAAGAACATGAGCCCCAGCAGCGTCCCCTCGTGGCGGTCGCCCGCCGCGCCCGGGTCGCGGTCGAACTCCGCGGCCCGGTCGAGGACCTCCTCTACGTCCCCCCGGGAGAGCTGTTTGGTGGTGAGCAGGTGGTCGTGGTCCATCCCTACTGTTGGGGGACGCCCGGGCCATTTGAATGTCTCGGAGTCGGGTTCGGGGAATCCGGCGTTCGCGACGGCGGTCGGTGTCCGTGGGCCAAACCGGCGTTTCATCCACCGGAACACTCTTTGAAAGAGCAGTGGGAATTCCCGCGTGTGAACCATCGACCGCGCCGTTCGGTCCTCGGGGCGGTGGGAGCCGTGGGCCTCGCCGGCTGTCTCGACAGGGCTCGAACGACGCTAGGGCGGAATCCCCGTTTCTCGGACCGCCTTCGCTGGCACGAGTCGCTCGAGGGGTGGCGAGTCAGCCTCGAAGTCCACGACGGCGCGCTCTACGCGGCGACGAGTTCGCACGCCTATCGGCTCGCGCCCGACGACGGGACGGTCGTCTGGAGCGTCCTCCTTGACCCGAACGAGCCCGACGACCTGCTCGACAGCTTCACGCTCGCCGTCGGCGACGGCCACGTCGTCGTCAGCGGCAAAGGTGCCCTCCAGTCGCGTTCGCCGGCGGACGGGGCCGAGCAGTGGCGAGTCGAAGCGAGGGGGCACTGGCCGTCGGCAGCGGGACGAACCCTCTACACCGGCGGGTCCGTGGTCACCGCCTTCGACCTCGCGGACGGGACCGAGCTGTGGCACGCGCTCGCGGCCGAACTCGGCTACAGTCCGATAACGACGACTGACGAGATGGTTGTCGTCCAAGGACCGAAGGCCGTCGTCTACGCGGTCGACGCCGACGACGGCACGACGCGGTGGCGAACCGACCTCGGTCTCGTGCGCCGCGAACCCGGTCGAGAGAGCGACTCCCGTCGAGAGGGGAGCCAGCGGGACGCCGACCGTCGCGGATACACGATGGTCCCCGTCCGGGCAGGAGAAACCGTCTACAGCGGCGGGAGCTATCCCGACGCCGACACCGGCGACCTCGTCGCGCTCGATGTCGCCGACGGCACCGAACGCTGGCGAGTGACTACGGGTCCGGTGTCGACGACTACTCTCCCCGCCCTCTCCGAGAACGTCGTCGTCGCCGGCACCCGGACCGGCGGTCTCGTCGCGCATCGCCGCTCGGACGGGCGGCGACGCTGGACGTTCGACGCCGCCGGGGACGACGTGAGTTGGCCGGCCATCACCCGGTCCGGGGACACCGTCTTCGTCGGGAGCAGCGACGGTTTCCTGTACGCCGTGGACGCGGGCGACGGGAGCCGACGGTGGCGGGTGAAGCTCGCACGCCGCCGGGGTGTGGACGTGCCGCGGCCGACGGCGGCTCCCGGAAGCGACACCGTGTACGTGGCGACGGACGACGGCGTATTCGCCCTCGACGCGGACGCGTAAGTCGTGGAACAGGTCCTCTCCGGTCGGTCGCCGCGTCCTTCGTCCCGGGTCGATGCAAATCTTCGACGCGCATCCCTCCGGGGCCGAGCCACCACCCTTATGCCCGCCTGCCCCGACCCCGAACCAACGGAGCCGAGGGGACCATCGACGGGGACACCGACGGGAACTCCGAAGGGGAGTACGAGGTCGAGGTGAAGGTCCGCGCCGACCACGAGGCCGTCCGCGAGCGCCTCGCGGAACTGGACGCCGAGCCGGTCGGCACGGTCGTCCAGACCGACACCTACTACGACGCGCCGCACCGCTCGTTCGCCGACACCGACGAGGCGCTTCGCATCCGCCGGGAGCGCCGGGTCGACGCGGAGGAAACAGCGCCGGACGACGCCGTACCGGACGGCGCGGCGGAGCGCGCCGTCCTGACCTACAAGGGCCCGCGCGTGGACGACGCCTCGAAGACCCGGGTCGAGCACGAGACGGGTGTCGGCGACGCCGCCGCGGCCGACGCCGTCCTCCGGGGCCTGGGGTTCGCGCCGGCGGCGACCGTCGAGAAGGAGCGCGAGCGCTACCGCCTCGACGGCTTCGCGGTCGTCCTCGACGAGGTCGAAGGACTCGGGGAGTTCGTCGAGGTCGAGGGGGCGGCGAGCGAGACCGACGTCGCCGCCGTCAGCGAGGCGGCCCGGGCAGTCGTGGAGCGACTGGGACTGGACCCCGACGAGCAGGTGCGGACCTCGTATCTGGGGCTGCTGCTGGAGGAGTGA
>CAZPIG010000059.1:3439-12175 GCA_964586205.1 uncultured Halobacteriales archaeon
CATAACCCCCTCGCATACCCGCCGCCTACCCATATCCGGAAGTTATAGAACTACCCCACCAGAACCCCCAGTACCAATGACCGACCGGAACATCCGCGTCGAGCCCATCGACCGACGCGCCGTCGAGGACCAGGACGTCGAAATCGTAGAGCGCAAGGGCCTCGGCCACCCGGACTCCATCTGCGACGGCATCGCCGAGCACGTCGCCCGGGCGCTCTGCCGGGCCTACCTCGACCGCGTCGGGCAGGTGCTGCACTTCAACACCGACGAGACGCAGCTAGTCGCCGGCACCGCCGCGCCCGCCTACGGCGGCGGCGAGGTGATATCGCCCATCTACCTCCTCATCGTCGGCCGCGCGACCAAGGCGTTCGAGGGCACCCGCATCCCGACCGAGACCATCGCCCTCGACGCCGCGCGGGACTACCTCGGCGAGGTCATCCCGGACCTCGACTTCGGGACGGACGTGGTCGTGGACGTGAAGCTGGGCGAGGGCAGCGGCGACCTGAAGGAGGTCTTCGGCGAGGACGGGAAGACGGTCCCGATGGCCAACGACACCAGCTTCGGGGTGGGCCACGCGCCGCTGACCGAGACCGAGCGCATCGTCCGCGACGCCGAGCGCCTGCTGCAGTCGGAGTTCCGCCCCGACAACCCCGCGCTCGGCCCGGACGTCAAGATAATGGGCAAGCGCGAGGACGACCACGTCGACGTGACCGTCGCGGCCGCGGTCGTCGACCGCCACGTCGAGGACCTCGAGGCGTACGACGCGACCCTCGAGGCGGTCCGGGAGTTCGTCCGCGGCGTCGCCGAGGAGCGCACCGACCGCTCGGTGAGCGTCCAGGTCAACACGGCCGACGACTACGACGAGGGCTCCGTCTACCTGACCACCACCGGCACCAGCGCCGAGCAGGGCGACGACGGCTCGGTGGGCCGGGGCAACCGCGCGAACGGCCTCATCACGCCGAACCGCCCGATGAGCCTCGAAGCCACCAGCGGGAAGAACCCCGTCAACCACATCGGGAAGATATACAATCTGCTCTCGACGGAGATAGCGGAGACGGTGGTCGACGAGGTGGCCGGCATCCGGGACCTCCGGGTCCGGCTGCTGAGCCAGATCGGCCAGCCCATCGACCACCCGCACGTCGCGGACGCGGCGGTGGTGACGGACGAGGGCGTCGCCGTCTCCGACATCGAGGACGAGGTGGCCGCCATCGTGGACCGCGAGCTAGGGGACGTGACTTCCATCACCGAGCGCGTCATCGAGGGCGAGCTCTCGACGTTCTGAACGACGGCCGGTCCTGGTCGGCGGCCGCTCCTCACCCTGCGACGGTCCGGCCCCGAAATCCGTATACCACTCGACCGGCAACGGACCGTCGTGCAGCCCCCCGGAGCCGACGTCGTGCTGGTCCGCTACGGCGACGCGAGCACCAAGAGCGCGCCCGTCCAGCGGCGCATGGAGGACCGGCTCGTCGAGAACGTCGCCGCCATCCTGGAGGACAGGGACGTCGAGGCCACGGTCGAGCGCGAGTGGACGCGGCTGCTGGTCCACCCCGACAGTGATGGAGCCGAAACCGTCGAGGCCGCCGCGAACGCGGCCGCCGACGCCTTCGGCGTCGTCTCGGCCAGCCCGGCGCGGCGCGTGCCGCCGGAGAAGGACGCCATCGTCGAGGCCATCGCCGAGACCGCCCGCGCCTGCTACCACGGCGGCACCTTCGCCGTCCGCGCCCGGCGGGCGGGCGACGACCTCCCGTTCACCAGCCCCGAGGTAGAGCGGGCGGGCGGGGCCGCCGCCAGCGCGGCCGTGGACTTCGACGCGGAGGTCGACCTCGAGGACCCGGACGTGACGCTCTCGGCGGAGGTGCGCCGGTCGGACGCCTTCGTCTTCACCGAGAAACTGGCCGGCCCGGGCGGCCTGCCGCTGGGCAGCCAGGCCCCGCTGGTCGCGCTCGTCAGCGGCGGCATCGACTCGCCGGTCGCCGCCTTCGAGGTCATGAAGCGCGGCAGCCCCGTCGTGCCGGTGTACCTCGACCTCGGGGACTACGGCGGCCCGGACCACGAGGCGCGCGCGATGGCCACCGTCGCCCGCCTGGCCCGGTACGCACCCAACTTCGGGATGGACGTCTGGCGGGTGCCCGCCGGGGACGTCGTGGACCTGCTGGTCGAGCGGCTGGGGTCGGGCCGCATGGTCGCCTACCGGCGGTTCATGTTCGCCGTGGGGGCGGCCGTCGTCGAGCGGACGGGGGCCGAGGGTATCGTCACCGGCGAGGCGCTGGGCCAGAAGTCCAGCCAGACCGCGCGGAACCTCGCGGCGACGAGCGCCGCCGTCGACCTGCCGGTCCACCGGCCGCTGCTCGCCATGGACAAGCACGAGATAGAGCAGCGCGCCCGGGAGATAGGCACCTACGGCGACGCGACCATCCCCGCGGGCTGCCAGCGCATCGCGCCCGACCACCCCGAGACGGGCGCGGACCGCGACTGGCTCCGCGGGGCGGAGCCGGACGACCTCTTCGAGCGTGCCGAGCGGGTGGTCGAGGACGCCGAGCGGGTGTCGCCGGACGGGCTGGACGAGGTCGGAAGATTCGGGGGGTAGCGGCGTCGGTCTGCGGCTACACGCGCGGGCGGGTTCGAGGACCCGTGACCGGAGCCCACCCTCCGGAGCGGGAGAGCGGACTCGAGCACCCGAAACTGGCTTTGACCGCGCGACTAGTACGTCGAGTATGGGGGGACGAGAGAGCGAGCGAGGGGAGGACCAGCCACGGCTGTCCCGGCGGGGGTTCCTGCGGACTGCGGGGGGCGCGACGACAGCCCGTGCGACGGCGACCACGGGGGGCGCGACAGCGGCGCGCGCGACGGCGACCGCGGGGACGGCGACGACAGCCGCCGGGACGGCGACCGCCCAGGAGGGCGAGACCCACACGGTCGACATGACCGACGGGCTCGTGTTCGACCCGGACGAGCTAACCATCGCGGTCGGGGACACGGTCGTCTGGGAGAACGTCGGCTCCGTCCCGCACACCGTGACGGCCTACGGGGGCGACATCCCCGGGGAGGCCGCGTACTTTGCCAGCGGGGACTTCGAGAGCGAGCAGGCCGCCCGCGAGGCCTACCCGCCGGGCGGCAGCATCCCGGGCGGCGAGAGCTACCAGCACACCTTCGAGGTGGAAGGCGAGTACGACTACTTCTGTATCCCCCACGAGCAGGCCGGGATGGTGGCCCAGTTGACGGTCGGCGAGGCGGGGAACGGCGGCACCGCCACCCCGGGCGGCGACGGCGGGCCCGCGGGGCCGCTGGTCCCGGACAGCGCGCGGGCGCTCGTGGTCGCCACGACCCTCGGGTTCGCCTCGGTGCTGCTGTTCGCGTACTTCTTCGTCAAGTACGGGGGCACCTACGTGGAGGCGGAATAATGGGGCGGTAATTCCGGACTGGTCCCGCAACGGCGACCCGCCGCGCCGTCACGACCGCCAGTAGCCGGGGGTGAACAGCACGAGCACGGGCAGCACCTCGAGGCGGCCGAACCACATCAGCCCGACCATGAGCAGCTTCGAGGACGCGGGAAAGAACTCGTAGTTCTCCATCGGCCCGACCACGCCGAACCCCGGGCCGACGTTGCCCAGCGTGGCCGCGACGGCGCTCATCGCGTCGAACGCCGGGAGGTCGATGCCCGCGCGCGCCGCGTCCGCGAGCACGACCAGCGTCGCCACGAAGAAGCAGACGAGGTACAGCAGCGTGAAGGCGTAGATGCCGCGGATGGCGCGCTCGTCCACCGCCGCGCCGGCGAGGCGCACGGGCTCGACGGCCTCGGGGTGGATGGCGGTGAACAGCTCCCGCTTCAGCGACTTGAGTATCACGAGCCACCGGATGACCTTGATGCCGCCCCCGGTCGAGCCGGCGCTGCCGCCGACGAACATCGCGAACAGCAGGAGGTACTGGGCCGGGTCGCCCCACGCGTTGAAGTCCATGCTGGCGTAGCCGGTGGTCGTCACGATGGAGACGGTTTGGAAGATGCCGTGGCGGAGTGCGCCCTCGACATCGCCCGCGACCGGGAAAGTGTGGGCGATGGGGTCGCTCCCCACGCCCACGTAGTGGGGGGTGGTCGTCGCCGTCGTCGCGCTCGCGAGGCCGGGGTCGGTGAACAGCAGCGCCGCCCCGATGGCCGCGAGCACCGCCAGCACGCCCGCGTAGAAGCGGAACTCGGCGTCTTCGAGGAAGCGCCTCGGGTCGCCGTTCATGGCGTGCCAGAACAGCGCGAAGTTCGTCCCCGCGGCCACCATGAAGGGGATTATCAGCCACTGGACCGCCGCCGAGAAGGCCTCGATGCTGCGAGCCTCCGGGGAGAATCCGCCGGTCGCCATCGTCGTGAAGCCGTGGGCGACGGCGTTGTAGAGCGTCATCTCGGGGGCCATCCCCGCGAGGTGGAGCCCGTACAGCAGCGCCATCTCGAGGACCGTGATGCCGACGTACGCCTTCCAGAGCGCCCGCGCCGTCTCGGCGATGCGGGGCGTGAGCTTCTGGATGCCGGGGCCCGGAGCCTCGGCGTCCATGAGCTGTGCGCCGCCGACCGATAGCTCCGGGAGGATGGCCACGGCGAGGACGACGATGCCCATCCCGCCGAGCCACTGAGTCTGCTGTCGCCACAGCATGATGGCCCGCCCGTGCGTCTCGAAGGAGATGTCGCCCATCACGGTCGCACCCGTCGTCGTGAAGCCGCTCATGCTCTCGAAGAGGGCGTTGACGGGGGTCGCGATGGTGCCCTGGCCGGCGACGAGGTACGGCACCGCGCCGACGAGCGTCACCGCGAGCCACGTCGCCGCGACCACGAGAAAGCCCTCGCGCGCGCCGATGTCGGGGTCCGGGTCGAGGCGTTCGAGGGCGACCCCGGCCCCGACGGCCACCAGGATGGCGACGGCGAACGGCACGGGGCTGTCGCCGTAGTAGAGGGTGACGGCGACCGGGAGCAGCAGCGTCGCGGCGAGGTACTTCACGACGGTCCCGACGAGGCTCGCGCTCGCCCGCCAGTCGACCCGGAGGTCCATCACGCCGACTGGTGGCCAGCGCGCCTAAATCTCTACCGGAACTGTCGGGAGTGGTCCCCGTCCCGCTTCGCGCCGTCGGCTCGTCGGCAACTCGGGTCGCCTACCGTCACTCCGGGCGCGCCATCTCCTCGATGGCCGCTATCTCGTCGGTCTTCTCGACCTCGTCGTGGATGGCTCGCCACGCCGTCCGCTCGCCGAGCAGGTCGTGGTGCTCCAGGAACGCCCGTCCGGCCTCCGAGAGCGCGTAGAACGTGGAGGGCCGGTCCCGCCGGCGCTCGCCGGTCGGGAGCTTTCGCTTCTCGAAGACGCCGAGTTCGACGAGTTCGTTCAGGTGGTACTGGATGGCGTTGCGCTTCAGGCTGGGATTGTAGTACGCGAACTCCCCGACGCTCGGCATCCCCTTGGGGTGGCCGAGGACGTCGTATATCAGCCGCGGCCGGGGCGACTTCGTTAGCTCGTGGAGCACGTCCGCGTTCTCGACGAGTCCGCCGTCGACGGCGCGTTCGATCTGTGACATGGCTCGGGTACCTACGAAGCCGTTCTGCGGTCCGACGGATAATTGTTCGGGTGTGATTTGTAACAATAGTCATTAGGACAGTTTGGGCGGACTTGTAAATACGAGGGGGCGGCCAGCCCGTGCCAGCATGGTCGACGCTGGAGAAGACGACCTGTTCGCTAGCGTTGCTACGGCTATCAGTACAGTTCTCGGGAGGAAGCTGACCCCCGAGGAGTACGAGGACCTGAAGCGGAGTCTATCCGACCCGGCCGTTCTCGACACCCTGCTTTCTCGGAAACGGACGTATCTGATCATCGGCAGCTACGGGACGGCCGAACGGGAAGGAGATGAGCGGGAGCGTCTCGAGCTCGTCCGCGACACCGTGGAACGTCGTCACCCGAACCATCGCGCCGTCCTGCTCGACGACCTACCGACGTTCCACCCGAACTGGGTCGTGCAGTTCGCCGTCGTCGCCGAGCGCGACGCGCTCCGTACCTGGCGCACCGAATCGGACCTCCGAGACCTCGCCACCACGGCGATTCCCGGCGACGACGTGGGGCTCCGGGGACAGTAGTGATTCGAAGTGTCCCTACAGCTCCGCCGTCACCTCGTCCACCACGTCGGCGTCCACGAAGACGACGACGTGGTCGCCCACCTCGACGACGGTGTTCCCGCGGGGCGTGATGAGCGACTCGCCGCGGGTGATGGCCCCGACCACCACGCCTTCCGGGAGGTCCGCTGCGGCGTCAGCGATGGTCCGCCCCGTCAGGACGCTGTCGGCGTCGACCTCTATCTCGATGACCTCCGCGCGGTCGCTCTCGATGAGCGCGACGTTCTCGGCGCGCTGCTGGTGGGTGAACCGGGTTATCTCCTCGGCGGTCACCTCGCGCGGATTGACCGCCACGTCCACGCCGACCTCCTCGAAGAGGTCCACGTACTCGCCGTCGTCCACCACGGCGACCGTCCGCTCGGTGCCGAGGCGGGCCGCGAGCAGGGAGACGAGGAGGTTGCGCTCGTCGCTGTCCAGACACGCCACCGCCACGTCCGCGCCGCCGACGTTCTCCCGTCGGAGGAACTCGATGTCCGTCGGGTCGCTCTCCATCACCGTCGTCCCGGGGAGGCGCTCAGCCAGCGTCCGGGCGCGCTCGGCGTCGGCCTCTATCAGCCGGGGCGAGAAGCCCTGCTCGCCCAGCAGCCGGGCGGTCTGGTAGCCGACCTCGCTGCCGCCCACGACGACCACGTCCTCGACCGGCCCGTCGGTCGCCGGCGAGACCGACCCGGCGAACGCGCGGACGCTCTCGGGGCTGCCGATGACGACGACGCGGTCGCCCGCGCCGATGACGTCCTCGCCGCCGGGGACGGTGACGTCGCCGTTCCGGACGATGGCGACGAACGTCAGCGAATCGAAGCGGTCGGCCTCGCTGACGGTCTCGCCGGCCACGGGGCTGTCCGCACCGATCTCGAGCTCGGCCATCCGGACCCGGCCCTTGGCGAACGGGTCCACGTCGACGGCCGCGGGCAGGCCGATGATGCGGACGATGGTCTCCGCGGTCAGCAGGTCCGAGCAGACCATGAAGTCCACGCCGAAGACGCCCTCGGCGTGTCGCCACGTGTCGAGGAACTCCGCGCGCTTGACCCGCGCGATGGTGAACACGTCGCTGACGGCCTTGGCGGTGCTGCAGGTGACGATGTTCGTCTCGTCGTCGTCGGTGCTCGCGACGAGCATGTCCGCGTCCTCGACGCCGGCCTCCCGGAGCGTGTCGAGCGACCGGCCGTCGCCCTCGATGGCGAGGACGTCGAGGTCGTAGGTGAGGCGCTCGACCCGGTCGCCGTCGAGGTCCACCACGACGACGTCGTGCGCGCCGGCGAGGCTCTCGGCGATGTTCGAGCCGACCTCGCCGGCCCCGACGACTATCAGCCGCACGGTCGCCCCCCGCGGGGCGTCGCCGTCCCGGTCACGTTCCCCGGATGTCACACGCCGCGAACTAAGTGGATTTCCATTCGCGCGTGCGACGAACGTGTTGGAGTTCGCGCGATAATCACGCTCCCGGTCTCCACGGTCACCGCACGACCGTCACCGGCACGGGCGACCGGCGGGTGACGGTCTCGGCGACGTTGCCGACGAACAGCCGCGACTGCAGCGAGCCGCCGTGGCTGCCGAGGACGACGGCGTCGTAGTCGCCCGCGCGCTCGACGACGACCTTCGCCGGGCTCCCCACGGCGACCTCGGTGTCTATCTCGACCCCGCGCTCGGCGGCGATGGCTCGGGCGGTCTCGAACACCTCCGCCGCGAGGTCCTCGGCGACCGCCTCGACGTCGTCGGCGACGGCGACGTTCAGCGCCCGCCACATCATCGGCGACGGCTCGCCCGCGACGTACAGCACCGTCACGTCGGCGTCGTCGTGCACGTCGAGCGCGTATTCGAGGGCCGTCTCGGCCATCTCGGACCCGTCCATCGGCACGAGGACGCGCGACACCATGTCACGACAGTACCGACGCGCAGGCGATAAAGGTGGGTCCCCTCCGGTCCCCGGCGAGTGCGTGCCGAATGCGGGGGTCAGCGGACGGCCGCCCTTCGCTCCGGCGCGTCGACGACGGAGTAGCCGTTCGGAGGTGGCGTCCGGCGCATCGACGCGGACGGTGCCTCCGTCAGCGTGCCTGCGGCGTCTCGCCGGCACGGCGTCTACTGCGGCGGTAGCTCCGGGCGAACGCGTAGCCCAGTCCGACCACTGCTCCGACGCCGAGCACGCCCGGACCGACGCTCAGCGATATCTCGGTCGGCGTGTCGACGAACGCGAACAGGAAGGTGATCGTATCCGGCGTGCCGACCGTGAGTGACTCGACGCCGAGGCTACCCAGGACGAGCGGGCCGCCGACGGCCAGCAGGAGCACCACCCCGACGACCGCGACCGCGGCCCCGGCGAGGGCGTCCCAGACGAGTGCCGTCACCGATAGCGGGCGGCGACGGTCGCCCTCCCGGCCGAGAATTCTGACCCCTTCCGGGTGGTCTTCGAGCCGGACGTACGCGGGAAAGCCCAGCAACGTCAGTGCCATCCAGAGGTCCGCTACTGCTCCAGCGGCGTTTGCAGCCAGCGGGACGACGAGCCACCCCCACTCGAAGACGAGCATCACTGGCACGCCGACGGCGGTCAGCACGACCAGCGGCGTCAGGAGGACGACGACGAACTGGTTGCGGGTGAACTCGTGGTC
>CAZPIG010000060.1:0-12112 GCA_964586205.1 uncultured Halobacteriales archaeon
TGGCGCTCGAAGCCGACTCGTGGGTCGGCCGCGCCGTGGCGGAGTGGGAGGAGCGGGCCGGCGAGCGTGGCGACGCTGCTCCCGATTCCGCCGTCGCCGAGCGGGTGGAGGACGAGCGGGGTGCACCCGGGACGCCCGGGTGGGACGCTGTTCGGAATCGGTGACGGAGGGGACGTCGTTACTGCTTCGGGTGATTTGTCCGCGCAGCCAATCGGGTAGACCACCGTCGGGTGGGACTGAAAGGGGCCGGTTTCTGGACGAACCCGGGCGACGCAAGGACCGCAGTGAGCGACCGAGCGAAGCGAGGGTGCGAGCGAGGACCGCAGCGAGCCCCGGGAGTCCAGAAACCGGGGGCTTTCGAAGACATTGTTAGTTGAGGTGTCGAACCGTACAGTTTCTTCGAAAGCTCCGACGCGCTCGGCTTGGAGGACGCTTGCGGGTCGTTTGGCTCACGGCTCGCTCGGCTCGCTCGGCTCGCGGTTCACTGCGTTCACCGTCTGCTCGCGGCCTCCGGCCGCTCGCATGGCCCGCGGGCCGTTGGCCCGCGCTACTCGCCGTTCCGAGGTCCTCACTGCTCGCGGCTCGCTTCGCTCGCCGCTCGCCCGTTCCGAGGCGCTCGCTTCGCTCGCGCCTCGCGCGCGAAACCACAGCCCTTAACCATTCGCTGTTAGTTTGCTCCTAACAACAGCGGAGAGGCGCGGGGCCGCACGCCGCCACAACGGGAGCCGAGGACACATGGGAGTCAAGGACACCCTGATACACGTCGTCACGGAGCGGAGTCGCATCGTCGTCGCGCTGCTGCTCGTCGCCACCGTCGTCATGGGGGCCGGCGCGGGGCAGGTCGACCAGTCGTCGTCGCTGGAGCAGTTCCAGAGCGAGAGCGAGGCCGCCGAGAAGCTGGACTACGTCGAGGCCAACTTCGGCTCGGCCGGCGAGGACGACACCACCGCCGTCCAGATAATCGTCCGGGACGGCAACGTCCTCGACAGGGAGACGCTCGTCGAGACGCTCCGACTCCAGCGGGCCATCGCGACCGACGGCCGCACCGCGCCGACGCTGGCCAACGACAGCGAGGCGACGACCGCGAGCGTCGCGACGGTCGTCGCCACCGCCGCCATCCGCGGCGAGCAGGTGCGCAACCTCAGCCGCCGCGCCGCCGAGCTGAACCGCACCCGGGCGGAGTTGACGACCACGGTCGGCCGGCTGACCGACCTGGTGAACGAGACCCGCAGCCTCCAGCGGGAGTACGACGCGCTGAACCGCTCGCTGGCCACCGGCAACGTCACCCGGGCCGAGTACGCGGCCCAGGCAGACGGCATCGAGGCCGACCTCGCGGCGACGCGCCAGGAGGGCCAGGCGCTGCTCGACGGCCAGCGGGCGGCCCAGTTCGAGCAGCTACGCACGCAGGCCCGGTCGCTGCAGGCCGAGCTAGACGCTCTGAACGCCTCGTTCGCCCGCGGCGAGATAGACCGCGCCACCTACGGCCAGCGCGCCCAGGCGCTCGGTGGCCAACTTCGAGACGTCTACCGCGGCGTCCAGGGCCTGTTCGCCGAGGAGTTCAGCGACCTTCGGAGGCGCGGCGAGGCGCTCGCCGCGGACCAGCGGGCGCTCCGGAACGCCTCCGCGCCGTCGCTGGCAGCGCAGATAGAGCAGCTCGAGTCGATGAACGAGTCGGCGGTCGCCGCGACCGTCGAGACCGTGCTCTCCGCCGGCGGCGGTAGCGACGGCGGCGATGGTGGAGCCAGCGGGGGCGGCGCGTTCGCGTTCATGCCGACGAGCTACGAGCCCGGCTCGACCAGCGCCGACGCGACGATGGTGCTCGTCGTCCAGCGCACCGAGAGCCAGACCGTCGAGGGCATGGCCACCGACCGCCTCGTCGCCTCGCAGACGGCGATGGAGGAGTTAGGGCGCGAGACGGTGACCACCGCCGACACCGTGGTGTTCGGCAGCGGCGTCATCAGCGACGAGATAGACCGCTCGATGGCCGACAGCCTCGCCATCGTGGGGCCGCTGGCCCTCCTGTTCGTGCTGCTGACCCTCGCGGTCGCGTACCGCGACCCGCTGGACATCCTCCTCGGCCTGCTGGGCATCGCGGTGGTGCTGGTCTGGACGTTCGGCTTCATGGGGTGGGCCGGCATCGCGTTCAACCAGATATTCATCGCCGTGCCCGTGCTGCTCATCGGGCTGTCCATCGACTACGCCATCCACATCTTCATGCGCCACCGCGAGGAGCGCACCGAGCACGGCGACGGCGTCCGCTCGGCGATGAAGCTGGGGCTGGCGAGCGTCGGCGTCGCGCTGACGTGGGTGACCGCGACGACGGTCATCGGCTTCCTGTCGAACCTCATCAGCCCGGTGCCGCCCATCCGCGACTTCGGCGTGGTCTCGTCGGTCGGCATCCTCTCGGCGCTCGTCGTCTTCGGCGCGCTCGTGCCGGCCGCGAAGGTCGAGCTGGACAGCTTCCTCGAGGGACTCGGCCTCGACCGCGACAAGCGGGCGTTCGGCACCGGCGGCGGCTACCTCGGGTCGGCGCTGTCGGTCGGCGCGGTGGCCGCCCGCAAGGCCCCGTGGGCAGTCGTCGCGCTGACGCTGGTCGTCAGCGCCGTCGGCGCGTACGGCGGCGCGCAGGTGGACACCAGCTTCGCCCAGGAGGACTTCCTCGCGGAGGACCCGCCCGAGTGGACGAAGCAGCTACCCCTGGGGATGGCCCCCGGAAACTACTCCGCGAAGGAGAACCTCGAGTACGTCAACGAGAACTTCCTCCGCGAGGACTCCCAGGCCCAGCTACTCCTCGAAGGCGACGTGGCCACCGCCGACGCCCTCCAGCGGATGGCCGACGCCGAGGACGGGGCCGCCGGCAGCGACGTGGTGGTCGTCCTCTCGAACGGCGAGCCGTCCATCCGGAGCCCGCTGTCGGTGATGGAGCAGGTGGCCGCCAGAAACGAGACGTTCAACGCGACGCTCGCCGCGGCTGACACCGACGGCGACGGCATCCCCGACCGGAACGTCGAGGCGGTGTACGACGCGCTGTTCGCTGCCGACGCCGCGGCGGCGGGCGACGTGCTGGTCCGCTCCGGCGGCGGCTACGAGGCTGCCCGCCTCGTGGTCTCCGTGCGCGGCGGGGCCGGCACGGGCGCGGTCACCGAGGAGATGCGCGACGTGGCCGGCGCGATAGACGGCGACGGCATCGAGGTCACGGCGACCGGCCAGCCCGTCGTCTTCGAGGTCATCCAGCAAAGCCTGCTCGAGACCGTCATCCAGAGCCTGATCATCACCCTCGTCGCGGTGTTCGGCTTCCTGATGGTCGTCTACCGCATCACCGAGGGCAGCGCCACCCTCGGGGCGGTGACGCTGCTCCCGGTGGCGTTCAGCGTCTCGTGGATACTCGGCACCATGTACCTGCTCGGGATGCCGTTCAACGTCCTGACGGGGATGATCACCAGCCTGACGGTGGGGCTGGGCGTCGCCTACAGCATCCACCTGAGCGAGCGCTTCAACGTCGAGCTAGACCGGCGGGACTCGACGTGGGAGGCCATGCGGACGGCGACGACTGGGACCGGCGGCGCGCTGCTGGGCAGCGCCGCGACCACCGTCGGCGGCTTCGGGGTCCTGGCGTTCGCCATCCTCCCCGCCCTCCAGCAGTTCGGCGTCATCACCGCGCTGACGATAATCTACGCCTTCCTCGCCAGCGTGCTGGTGCTGCCGAGCCTGCTCGTCGTCTGGACCCGGTACGTGGGCCCGGGCGTCGAGACGGCCGGCGACGCGGCGGGGCGGGCCGAGCCCGCTGCCAACGGCGGTGCAGTGGAGAGCGAACAGTCCAGTTCCCGGGAGGACTGACATGGACGAGTCCGAGGCCGTCGCGGCGTTCGAGGACCTCGGGCTCACCGGCTACGAGGCGAAGGTGTTCGTCGCGCTCCAGCGGCTGGGCACCGGCACGGCCCGCGAGGTCCACCGCGTCGCGGACGTCCCGCGGTCGCAGGTGTACGGCGTCGCCGAGTCCTTGGAGCAGCGGGGGCTGGTCGAGGTCCAGCAGTCCTCGCCGCTGCAGTACCGGGCGGTCCCGCCGGAGGAGGCCGAGGAGCGCCTCGCCGAGCGCCAGCAGCGCACCCGCGAGCGCGCGTTCGAGTTCGCCGAGTCGGTCCGCGGCGAGTTCGCCGACGGCGAGGAGATGCAGGAGGACATCTGGACCGTGCGCGGCCGAGACGCGGTCGACCGGCGGATTCGCCGGCTGGTCGCCGACGCCGGCGAGCGGGTCGTGGTCGGCGTCGCCGACCCGGCGCTGCTGTCGGCGGAGACGGTCGCCGCCCTGGAGGAGCGCGCCGACGCCGGCGCGAGCGTCGTCGTGGTCAGCGACGACGCGGACGTCCGGGCGGCGTTCGAGGACGGCGCGGTGGAGACGGTCGGGCCGCCGTCGCGCGACCGGCCCCGCGCCGACCGCGCGGGCCGGGTGCTGGCCGTCGACGGCGAGACCATCCTCCTGAGCGTCCGCGGGACCGGCGACGGCGAGGAGACGGCCATCTGGAGCGCGGGGACGGGCTTTGCGGCCGTGCAGTTGCGGCTGCTCGACGCGTGGCTGGGCGAGGCGGCGTCGGTGTAGCGGGTTTCCGGTCGGGCTTCCGTGGCCTGGCCGTACGGGCTCGGGATGGCCCACGTACTTACGGCGAAAACGGCTCGCGGACTCGCGGTGAAAACAGCCGACGCACTCACGAGGGAAAAGAATAGAGACCGTCGTGCAATAATTCGACCATGAAATCGCGGAGAGAAGCCCTCCGGGCCGGCGCTACCGCCGCCCTCGCCGCCTCCGTCGCCGGGTGCTCGGGGAACGACCCCGTGGAGACCCGCATCGAGGACATAGACTTCGGGAACTGGCAGCACCAGCCGAACACGATGCACCTGCTGATACTCCACGAGGGGGAGGTCGTCATGTGGCGGACGGACGACTTCGAGGCAGCCCCGGAGGACCCGAACACCGCCTCCCCCGGGGTCGTCATCGAGGACATCCCCGCGGAGTGGACGAACCCCCGCGTCCACGCGCGACTGAACGACGAGGAGACGGCCGAATTCGACCTCCGGGGATTGGGCGTAGAGTGTACGAGACTCAAAGTGCTCGCCATGCCGGCGGACATGGGCGGTGGGCTCTCCATCTCCCACTCGACCACATGCGAGTGACGGCCGACGCGCTCACGATGGAAAATGGGATGGAGGCTGTCGTACGATGATTCAGACATGACGTCGCGGAGAGAAGCCCTCCGGGCCGGCGTCACCGCCGCCCTCGCCGCCTCCGTAGCGGGATGCTCGGGGAACAGCCAGACGGAGACCCGCATCGGCGATATAACGGTCGGAAACAGGCAGGACCGGCCGAACACCATGCACCTACTGGTGCTCGACGAGGACGAGGTCGTCCTCTGGCGGACGTGGGACTTCGAGGCAGCGCCGGAGGACCCGAACACCGCTTCCCCGGGAGTCACCCTCGACGACGTTCCCGCGGAGTGGACGAACCCCCGCGTCCACGCGCGGCTGAACGACGAGGAGACGGCCGAATTCGACCTTGGGGAGGTCGGCGCAGAGTGTACGTACCTCACCGTGTATGCCGAACCAGCCGATATGGGCGGCGGACTCACCATCTACCACTCGACCTCGTGCCCGTAGTCGACACCGCACTCTCCGCCCACACACGTACGCTACGAGTTGCTCGACTCCGACGGCTCGGGAGACGACCTCAGTCGGGAGTGGACGGCGGAGCCTACAGCCGCTCCGTCCGCCGCTGGGATCCCACCGCCCGCCGCGCCTGCTCCGCCAACGCGACCAGCCCGACCGCGACGACCACCAGCGTCACCAGCCCGGCGTCGGTCAGGAACTGCTGGACGCCCACGGCGACGACGCCGAACCAGAGCGCCACCTGCACGACCGGCTCGGTCAGCACGTCGGCGACGACCCCGTACGCGACGACCGCGGTGAGGAACACGTACGCGGCGCTGGCCGGGAGCGTGCCGGCTCCGGACTCGACGTACCGGACGAGGGCGGCGACGACGCTGACGGCGAACAGCAGCGCGACCAGCACCGTGCTCGCGAGCGCGACCTGCTCGTCGGAGAGGAGTGTCATGTCCGGAGGGGTCGGAGCGGTGGTCACTAAAACCGACCGCTTCCCGCCGCGCCGGAGGTGGCACGAACCGTCCGGCCACGTGAACCGTCGCGGGTCACACCAGCAGCAGCTCCACCACCCCCAACAACACAACCACGCCCAGCACGTCGCAGACGTTCGTGACGACCGGGACCACCACGTCGTCGGGGTCGAGCCCGAGGCGGTAGGCCGCGTAGGTGGCCACGACGGTCACGGCGACGGCGAGCACCGACAGGACCGCGCCGCTGGCCAGCGCCACCGCCACGACCGCGGCGGGAGCGAGCGCCGCGCCGACGGTCACCTCCGCGAGCGCCCACGCGCCCGCGCCGACCGGCGGGAACGCGGTGACCGCGAGCGCTACCGTCGCGAGGGCGTTGCCGAGGAGGCGGTCGTCGCCGGGGTGGAAACTGACCGTCCCGAGGTGGACCGCCGTCGAGAGCCGCGCGGCGAGGATGCTGCCGAGGTTGCCCGCGGTGCCGATGGTCACCGGCACGAGCACCAGCAGCGAGGGGCGGGCCAGCAGCCCGTCCTCGAACGCCGACAGCACCAGCCCGCTGCCTATCTCGACGGCGGTCAGCACTACCAGAAGCGGCAGCGCGGCCCGCACCAGCCGCCGGACCCGCCACCGGTCCCGCGTCGGCTGCCACTCGCTGCCCGCCATCAGCCACCCCCGAGCGCCACGACCAGCCGAACCGCGACCAGCAGCGCCGCGATGCCGACGACGTCGCCGGTCGTCGTGACGACCGGGCCGACGATAGTGTCGGGGTTGACGCCGCGCCGGTAGCCGACGACGACCGCGCCCGTCACGACGGTGGCGAGCACGACGCCCGACAGCACCGCCGAGACGGCGGCGACCGCCAGCAGCGCCGCCGGCGACGCGGCCTCGCGGGCCAGCACCGCCAGCGCCGCGGCAGCCAGCAGCGCGGCCGCGCTGCTCGCGAGCAGGCCGGCGGCCAGCGCGGCGGCGACGGCGGCCCGGACGGCCGCGGCGCTGGCGGGCGCGGCCGGCTCGACGAGCCCCTGGTGGAGCGCGGTGGCGAGTCGAGCGCCGAGCACGCCGTAGACGTTCCCGCGGGTGGCAAGCAGCGCGGGGACGAGCACCAGCAGGCCGGGGAGGGCCCGTAGCTCGCTCCGCATCCCGCCGAGGACGACCCCCGCGAGCAGGCCGGCCGCGCTGCTGGCGAGCAGGATGGGCAGCGCCTCGCGGTAGGCCTCCCGCGCGACGCGCCCGACGGTCATGGCGTGGCCAACTCCGCGACGCCACTAAAAATCGCCGCCGGAGCGGCGGGGCGCGTCGTCGACGGGCTGGGCGTCGGAGCGCGTCGCCCAGTCGACGCCGACGCGGACGACCGCCGGTCCAGCACCCGACGCCGACACGGACCGGCCGCCGGTCCCACCTTCGATGCCCCTCAGTCCAGCTTCGACGCCCGTCGGGCGAGGTAGACGCCGCCGACGAGCGTGCCCCCGACGATGGTCCAGGCCGCGAGGAACGCGACGATGGCCCACGCCTCCTCGTTGGGGTCCCAGTCGGTCGCGTCCTCGACGTACTCCGCGTCGAAGTAGATGGCGAGCGGCAGCAGGACGATGCTGTAGCTCCACACGACGGCCCCGAGGCCCGCGTTGAGGGAAGTCAGCGCGAGGCCGACGATGGGGGCCACGGCCCCGAAGATGGCGGCCTTGTACCAGACGTCCGATATCTGGCCCTCGCCCACGCCGCTGGCCCGGACGTGCCGGTCGACGAGGTAGGCCAGCCCGACGGCGGGGTTGAACAGGGGGACGAGACAGCCGGCGACCCACGTGCCGGTGGAGGTGTCCCAGTCGAGCGTCTCCTTGACGCTCCGGAGGTCGTAGAAGACGGCGAGGGGGATGGCCACCCAGCCGAGCAGCAGCAGGAGCGACGCGACAGAGAACACCGCCTCCGTCTCCGTGAAGAGGAAGGCCAGCACGTAGCCGAGCGTCCCGACACCGACCGCGCCGGCGACCGCCTTGCCCGAGTGCCCGAGCGAGCCCTCGTAGCCCGACGGCCGGTCGAGCGTCGACGCCGCCGACTCGCCCGACGACCCACTGGACGGCGAGGAGGCGTCGTCGAGGGCGATGCGGTGCCAGCCCTCCTCCGACTCGAGGGCCACGCGGGTCCCGTACAGCTCCGCGAACTCGCCGGGCCCGTAGCCGTGCCGGTCCAGCAGGCGTTTTACCTCGTCGGCCTCGGTGCCGGGCTCCGGCCACGGGAGGTAAGTCGGGAGCGTCACCCCGTCGTCAGTCTCGACGTCCAGCTCGAGGACGTGCTCGGTCTCCACGTCGAGGGGGTAGTCCTCCGGCACCTCGTCGGCGGGGACCTTCGACGCGCCGGCCACCGTTCCCGACTCGTAGGCCCCCACCGTCGCCCCGCCCGTCGTCGTCAGCTCGTCCTCCAGCTCGACGAACTCCTCGATGGTCGATTCGAAGCCGTCGTCGCTCATTATATCGGAATCGCGTTGTCAGACCACCGAATTAAAGGTACGGGGTCGGCCGGCGCGGCCGGACCACGGTTTTACGGTTCCCCGCGTCCCGGTTGGGGTCGTATGACTGTCGCGCCACCGCGCTCGACGCCCGAAACCTCACTGCCCTCGACGCTGGAGGCGTCACCACGCTCGACGCCCGAGGCGTCACCGCTCTCGCCGTTCGCGTGCCTGCCGAGAGTCCGTAGCACCCCCGGAGACCGGCCATGATGCTCACCGACGCCCAGCGGATGCTCCGGGACTCGCTCCGGGAGTTCATGGAGGAGGAGATCGCCCCGGACCTCCCGGAGGCCGACCGCAAGCCCATGACCAAGGAGGAGGCCGTCCACTACCAGCAGACGATGGGCGAGATGGGCGTCGGGCCGGCTGCAGACGAAGATATCTCCTCCGACGAGGACGGGAGCGGCCTCGACGACCCCCGCACCTCCGCCGTCGTCTCCGAGGAGGTCGCCCGCGTCTGGCCGAGCCTCCAGGTCACCCTCGGGATGTCCTTCCCGGTCCGGTTCGTCGACCTCGTCTCCGAGCGCACGCGCGACGCGCTGGGCGACCGGGTCGCCGAGGGCGCGGCCATCGGCTGCATGGCCATCACCGAGCCGTCGGGCGGCAGCGACACGAAGCGGCCGAACACGGTGGCCCGCAAGGACGGCGACGAGTACGTCCTCTCCGGCGAGAAGACGTGGGTCTCGAACGCGCCCATCGCCGACGTGGCGATGGTCGTCGCGTGGGACGAGGCGGGCGGTCACCGCGACTTCTTCCTCGTGGACCGCGAAACCACGCCCTTCGAGACGCGCGAGCTGGACAAACTGGGCTGGAAGGGGTCGCCGACCGGCCAGATATTCCTCGACGACGCCCGCATCCCGCTGGACAACAAGCTCTCGCGGGCGGTCGCGAAGCGGATGAGCGAGGGTGGCGGTGGAAGTGGCGATGGTGACGGTGGAGAGAGCGACGGTGATGGCAGCGATGGCGGGGGCGACGTCCCCTTCTTCGGCGGCGACGGCGGTGGCGGCGACCCGCTGAACACCATCTTCGCCTCGATGCGCAACGGCATGGCCTCTATCAGCGTCGGCATCATGCAGGCGGCCTTCGAGGCGGCCCGCGACTACGCGACCGACCGCGAGACGTTCGGGAAGCCCATCGCGGGCCACCAGCTCGTCCAGGAGAAGCTGTACGACATCCGCGCCGCCCTCGCCACGTCGCGCCAGCTCACCTATCACGCCGCGGACCTCATCGACGCGGGCCACGAGGACGCCCGGATGATGTCGTCGCTGGCGAAGGGCTACGCGACCGAGCAGTCCGTGCAGGCCGCTTCGGACGCGCTGCAGATTCACGGTGCCAACGGGCTGTCGACGGAGTATCCCTTGGAGCGGTACTACCGGGACGCCCGGACGATGACGATTCCCGACGGGACGACGGAGATTCAGAAGCTGATAGTGGGCTACGAGCTGACCGGGGAGGCGGCGTACAACTGAGGGCGGAACGTCGACCCTCGGCCGGGAGCGGCCCAGCTGCCCGACGCCGACAGACGCGCCCGGGCGGTCACTCCTGCCCTGGCTCGACCTCGGCCACGTACACTTCTCCCTCGAACACGAACCGCACCGAGTCGGACTCGTAGCCGACCACGCCCTCCACCACGCGCTCGTCGGTGCGCAGCACCACCTTCTCGACGCCGGACTCGAAGAACGCGAGGCTGTTCCGCAGGCCGCGGTTGCGCGGGCGCATCACCTGCTCGGGGATGATGCGCTTCGCATCTCCCGAGTTCGACGCTGACGCACGAGTCACCGACAGCACCGCCGACGGCGGGTCCTCGCCGTCCTCCCAGCGCCCGGTCGTCACCGTCACGGTGCTCCCGGAGCGCTCCCCCGCGGCATCGTCGGTCGGTACCACGGAGACGGGGTCGGCGTCGAACTCCACCAGCGCGGCGCTGGCGTCCGTCGCGTGCCCGTAGCCCGCGACCGCCGCGTACCGGCCGCCGCCGAGGTAGTCGAACCCTGGGCCTGCCGATAGGACATCGGGGTCACTCGACCCGAAGCCCGGCCCGTGGAACGCCTCTAGCGTCCACGTCTTCCACCCACCGGGGCGGACGACGCGACAGTCCGCGGTCTGGACGTACGGCCCGAGGTGGAACCACTCGCCACCGTCCAGCTTGTAGAGGTTCCAGTGGCCGCAGGACGTGGACTCGCGGTCGTGGTTGACGAAGGTGAACGACACTTCCGCGGGCAGGGTCGTCCGCTCGGTCGCCGGCCGGACGTAGGAGGGCGTCGTGGCGTCGGCCCCGTGGTACCACGCCACCGGGCGGTCCTCGGGTATCCCCGCCGCGCTCCCGGCCAGCGGCGGCACGGACTCGCCGGCGAACCGCGACTGCTCGGCGGGGCCGGGCTCGTCGGTGTTCCAGACGGCGACGGCGAGCGGCGGGTCGTCCGCCCGCGAGAACTCGTAGACGCCGGTCGGGCGGCCCTCGCCGACCCCCTCCGACCGGCCGACGAGCGCGTACTCGCCGACGACGCTCTCGCCGGGGTCGAGGCGGACCGTCTCGGGGAGCCACGGGGACACCTCGCCCGCGAGCCGCCAGTAGCCGTCCGACGCCCGCTCGACGGCGGGCGGGTCGTCGACGAGGTCGTGGTTCGGAGTGGGTGCGAACACGAGGTCCGTGCGGTAGGTGGAGTCCGCGAGGTCGCCCCACGGGAGCCGGAGCTTGTCGCTCGTGAGGCGGCCGAACGGGGGCAGCCAGTCGAGACGGACGGTGTCGGCGAAGTCGTTGGCGTTTGTCAGCTCCGCGACCACGCGGAGGGGGTGGTCGGCGGTCGCCGTGCCGTCGAACTTGATGCGGACCTCGGCCCCGCCGTCGGAGCGGTAGCCGGCCGACGCGAGCGCGTAGGTCCGCGGGCCCGTCTCGAGGTCGACGATGCTGGCGGCGAAGGGGTCGTCCGGGAAGTCGGGACCGTCCTCTCCAGGGGGTGACCCGGCCGGCGTATCTGTCGCTGGGTCGTCGGGCGTCTCGTTCGGCGTGGTCCCCGGGCGGTCCGTCACGGACGGACAGCCGGCGACCAGCGACGTGCCGGCTCCCAGGGCGGCGAGGAGGGTTCGTCGTCGCATGCGCTCGTGGATGCAGCGGGTGACGGCAAAGCCCTTCGGGAGGGTGAAAGCGGCGTTTGAGACACGCCGACCAGCCGCCGGTCTGCAGCCGACTCGGCAAACCGTCATGGGTGGGGCTTCGGAAAGGGCGGCGCTCTCGGCGTCTGCGCGAGCGGAGCGAGCGCAGGCTCGTCGGAGCTTGCTCCGACGGCGAACCCCGACGAAGTAAGCACCGCAGTCGAGTGAGCGAAGCGAACGAGACGAGGAGCGCAACGAGTCGCGGGAGCCGAGAGCGTCGGGGCTTCCGGGTGCCAAGCGACAGAGCGGTCATACAGCGGAGCCCTTTCTGAACGCTACCCGACCGAACCGCCCCCACGCTTACCACACCCCCACACGACTACCACCCATGAACCGCGGCCCC
>CAZPIG010000061.1:0-11883 GCA_964586205.1 uncultured Halobacteriales archaeon
GGCGGGCCGCTCGGCGAACCCCGGCGAAGTAAGCACCGCAACCCCGAGCGAAGCGAGGGGTGAGGAGCGCAGCGAGCGCGAGGCCCGAACGAAGTGAGGGCCTCGAACGCGCGAACGGCGAACGAAGTGAGCCGTGAGCGCCGCGGGAGCCGAGCGGCCCGGGGCTTCCGGGAGCCAAGTAACAGTACGGCCAATTGTAGCACCTTCCTCAATACACTGCCCAATGTCCCCGCACTGTTAACTTAGGACGGACGCTATCGGTCCTCGCGCTAGCGGGTCGAAAGCCCCGGCCCGCTCGACTCGGGGGCCTCGCTGCGCTCCTCGCCTCGTTCGCTTTGCTCACTCGGCTGCGGTGCTTGCGTCGGCCGCCGTCGCCGTCAGAGCAAGCTCTGACGAGCCCTGGGCTCGCTTCGCTCGCCCAGGACGCCGAGCGGGCCGCCCCTTTCGGAGCCCCACCCCTCTGATGAAGGTGGAATCGGCCGTCGCGCGGTGGTTCGCGTCGTTTGCCTAAGTTAACAGTGCCGATGTCCCTGACCAAACTGCTTTACGCCGTCCGCCCCCACCACCCCGCATGAGCAGCGACCCCTGCGACGGCTGCGGCGAGGACGTCGCCATCGCCGGCGGCATCGCGGACCTCTGGTCGGGCGGCGGCGAGCCCACGGGCGGCATGACCCTCGAGTTCGAGGACGGCTCCGAGCACTTCCTCTGCTTCGACTGCATCGACCGGCTTCCCGACTACCCGACGGCGGGGGACGTGGCGGAGCTATCGGGGTAGTCGTCGCCGTCGACGAGCCGTCGCTGTCACGAATGCGCACGCGGAGCCGTCACCCCGAGCTTTCAAACCGAAACCCCGCGGCTCCGCCGCGTCACGACTATCTCGCACCGTTGCGCCCCGTCCTTCATGCACTGGCGCTCGTCGACCTCGTAGCGCTCGTCGTAGTAGTCGCCGACGCCCCGCACGAGCCCCTTCGCCAGCTCGCAGAGCTCCCGGTCGGAGCCGTAGTGGACGACCACGCGGTCCTCGCCCTCGCGGCGCGCGCCGATAGCGGGCGGCCGGATGTCCGAGGTCCGCTTCTTGCGTAGCGCCTCGTGGATGTGCTCCTCGACGTTGGCGACGAGCTCGAGGCCGTCCCACTCGCCGTCGACATGGACGCCGTAGGTCTCGACCAGCGGTCCGACGAGGAACTCCCCGAACGCCCCGAGCAGCTCGTCGGTCGGCACGTCCGTCACCTCGACGCCGGCCGCCACGAGGTCCATGACCTCCTCGTCGGGGTACTCCGCCACGGGGACGTAGATGCGTCCCGGAACGCCCGCCGCCTCGCGGACCGCGTCCCAGCCGTCCTCGCCGTGGCGCGCTATCACGAAGTCCTTCAGCCCCTTCAGTACGCTCCCGTGCATTGGCAGTCCCGCGTCCGCGTCGACCAGGTGCCACCCCGGAACGCGACGCTGTTGCCCATTGTGAAGTATCTCGACGGTAAAACCTTTCCACAAAACCGTTGACATTACTGCCGCGGCGGAGGATTGCAGTCGCTCAGACTTCGACCGGCTCGCCGCCCTTGTACACCGCCGCCACCTCGCGGACGTTCGAGACGTCCGCGAGCGGGTCGGCGTCGAGCGCGACGAGGTCGGCGTGGTTGCCGGGGGTGACGCCGCCGAGGGCGTCGTCGGGGACCGTCCGCCCGGCGACCGTGGAGGCGGCCGCGATGGCCTCGCGCTCGCTCATCCCGACCTCCTCGACCAGCAGCTCCAGCTCGAGGGCGTTCTCGCCGTGGGGGACCAGCTCCGGGCCGATGAAGTCGGTGCCGGTGGCGATGGGCACTCCCGCCTCGTAGGCCCGCCGGGTCGAGTCGAAGTGAGCGTCCCGGGCGTTCCGGGCCTTCTCCAGGCCGTACTCGGGGACGCCATGCTCGCTGCCGTGTTCGACGAGGCGGTGCATGATGGACAGCGTCGGGACGAAGGTACCGTCGGTCTCGAAGAACAGGTCGATGCACTCCTCGTCGAGGTAGAAGCCGTGCTCGATGGTGTCCACGCCGTTGCGGAGCGCCCGCTTGATGCCCGGACCGCCTTGCGCGTGGCTCGCGACGGGGATGCCGACGCGGTGGGCCTCCTCGGTGAACGCCTGGACCTCCGCGTCGGTGAACTGGCTCTGGTCGGGGGCGTCCTTCTCGCTGAGGACGCCGCCGGTGGTCATTATCTTCACGAGGTCGACGCCGTTGCGGATGCGCTTTCGGGCCTCCTTGCGGCACTCGCTGGGGCCGTCCGCGAGCGTGCCGATGCCCTTGCCCTCGCCGGACACCCACTCGTACGGCAGCGAGTGGCTGTCGCCGTGGCCCGCCGTCTGGCTGATGCTCCGGCCGCTGGTGTAGATGCGCGGCCCCGGTATCTCGCCGTCGTCCACCGCGTTCCGCAGTGCGATGCCGGTCGTGCTGCCGACGTCCCGGACCGCGGTGAACCCCGCCGCCACGATGTCCCGGAGGTCCGCCGTCGCGCGGGCGGTACCTAGCTCGGAGCTGTCGCGGACCCAGTCCATCGGGTCCATCGACCGCGCGCCCTGGAGGTGGCAGTGGGCGTCGACCATCCCGGGGACGACGTGGTGGCCGGTCAGGTCCACGCGCTCGGCGTCGTCGGGGGCGTCGACGTCCTCGCGCGGGCCGACCTCCTGTACGGTACCGTCGCTCGCGACGACGCGGGCGTCGTCTATCGGGCCGTCGCCGGTGGCCGGGATCAGCGTGCCGCAGTCGAAGACCGTCTCGGTCATGGCTCGTGTGGCGGTGTCGGGGAGGCGGTAAAGTGGTTCGGCTTGCGGCGGTCGAGTACCACGCCGAGCCTCCGCGGACCAGTGGGACCGGCTACTCCCGCAGCACGTCGGGCACGAACCCGCTGTCGACCCACACGTCGAGGCCGCGGTCGCGGGCGAGCAGGACCAGCGCGGTCGCCGGGAGGCTCACCACCTCGGACTTGGTGTCCGGCTCCCCGTCGATGCGGTCGCGGTGGTGGTCGAGGAGGTCCTCGACGCCCGCGACCACCTCGGCCCCGTCGCCGTCGAGGATGCCTCGGCAAGCGCGGGCTATCGCCAGGTCCTCGGGCACGAAGTCGGGGTCGACGGCGGTCTCGAACTCCGATACGAACTCCCCCTGGCGGTCGTCGTCGAGCGCGACGGCCCCCACGGCCTTCGCCCGGTAGAACAGCTGTGCCGGGTTCTCCTCGAGGTACTCGTCGTCGAGTGCCACCGCCTCCCGGGCACACTCCTCGCGCAGGTCCGGGTCGTCGGCGACCAGCGCGCAGTACAGCCCCCGGACGAGCCGGATGGGCTCGTTGCGCCACTTGTCAGTCGGCGGCTCGTGGCGGTAAGGGCGGCTCTCGACGGCGGACTGGAGGTAGTGACGGGCGGCGTCTGCGAACGCCTCGCGGGCGGCGGCCAGCTCCCCGAGCGCGAGGTGGAACGCGCCGACGCTGTAGTACCGGCCACCGACGCTGTAGTGGACGCTGTGTCCGTTTTCCGGCGGGTAGTCGCCGGCTTCGAGCACGTCCCGCGCCCGTTCGAGGGACCTGCGCTTCTCGTCGAGCGTGGCCCGGAGTTCCTCCCGGCTACGGGTCATCAGTCCTGCTCGACGGTTTCGAGGTCCCTCGTCTTGACGATTGCCACGGCGTCGATGCCGACTGCGACACCGAGCGTTGGGGTTCTGGTCGAGATGGTCTTGGGGTAGGCGTTCGTGTTGGCCTGCACGACCAGCAGCTCCTTGCGGTACGTCTCCGCGACGATGGCGGCCTCGACCGCCTGGAACTCCGCGGGCGGGAGTTCCTCGCCCTCGTCTATCTCCTCCTCGAAGGCGTCGTCGATCCACTCGTCGCTCATCTGGCGGACGCCCTCGCCGCGGGTGTTGTTCTCGAGCAGGCTGATGCCGACGGCGCTGTTCGACGTGGTGAACTTCCCCTCGACGATGATTATCCGGCCGGTCTCGTTGCTCCGTGCGATGAGGTCGATGCCGGCGTCGTTGACGCCCTTGTCGCCGAACAGGACCTCGTAGCCCCGCTGGCGGAGCAGCGGCGGGCCGACCTCGTCCTCGGCGATGACGCCCTTCTCGGTGGTGTTGAGCGCGGTGAGGTCGCCCTCGGCGTCACCGACGACCCGGAGGAACTGCTCCTGACCGTCGGGGAAACTGACGTCCACCTCGACCTCGGTCGGGTCGTTCTCGACCTCGCCCTCGAACGTCGTCACGGTGCCCTCGGGTCGTGGCCCCACCCGCTCGCGCTCGACGTCGTTCAGGTCGTCGTAGTTGCCGGCTAGCTCGCCGACCGGGATGTCCCCGGCGCTGACGTTCGCCAGCAGCAGTTCGCGCTCGGCGATGGCCTCGACGACGGCGTTCCTGTCGGTCCCCTCGACGGCCTCGACCTCGTCGAGCACGGCCGCGACGTCGACGTCCTCCTCGGTGAACCGCGTCCAGAACACGAGCAGTAGCTCGGTTGCCCGCTCGGAGCCCGGCAGCACGCCGGTCTCCAGCGAGAAGAACCGCCGGCGAGTGTCGTCGTCGAGGTCCGTCACCAGGTCAGCGCCGTCGGCCCCGGTCCGCGCGCCGAAGTCGACGAGCTCGCGCACCGAGACGTCCTCGTCGCTCCGGAGGTCGTAGTAGTCCTCGAGGGCTTCCGGGGAGTCGAAGCTCGCGACGAACTCCACGCCGGAGCCGTCGGTGCCGGCGACGGTGGCGGCCAGTAGCTGGGCCTCGGTGTCCGGCAGCGCGTCGAAGTACCGGAGCGTCCGCTCGATGTCCTCCAGCGGGACGTCGTCGTCCGCGAAGTTCCGCCCGAGCGTCCGCTGGAACGACGCCGGGGCGTCCTCGTCGAGGAAGGCGTCGAGCTCCTCGCCGTCGAGTTCGTCTATCAGCGCGACGGCCCGGTCGTCGCCGGTCGCGAGCGCCTCGACCAGCTCCGCCTCGGCGCGTCTCGTCTCGATGGCCCGGATCGTCGACGGGCTGAGTCGCCCGACGGCCTCCCCGAGTATCGTATCGGCGCTCACGGTCGTCCCGCCGAAGACGGACGCCAGCCGCTCGGCCGCCAGCGAGGTCGCCTGTCCGAGACGGAAGGCGATGGTAGCACCCGTCTTCGCCGCGATGGTGACGGTCTGGCTGCTCGCGGCGGCCCCGTAGGTGGCCAACCGGGCGGCGATGCGCGAGCCCAGGCTCGCGGCTCCCTCGCCGACGGCGACCAGCCCGCGGGCGACGCCCGCCGAGACGAAGGCCGTCGCGACGATTCCGATGAAGTACCCGGCGAACCACGCGAGCCGGAAGGTATCGTTGTTCGCCTCGCGTGGTCCGAACGGGTTCTGGCGGCGCTGGGAGGTAGTAACCGAGGAGAGCAGCCCGGAGCTGGCCGCTCGAAGCACCTCCAGGTCGACGGTCAGGAGGCGGTCGACGAGCTCGGGGAGCTCGGCCAGCGCCTCCGGAGCGGCCAGGATCGCCCGCACGAGGTCGACCATTCCGCCGACCCCCTCGCCGATGCTGAAGGTGAACCCGGACAGCGCGGCGGCCACCTCGTCGGCACCGAGCCCGCCGATCTCGAGGCCGGCGTCGGCCAGCAGCTCCGCGAACGCCGCGAACGCGTTCGCGTCGCGCCTGGAGACGGTGTCGGCGTTGCCGTGGGCGTCCTCGGCGAACACCTTCACCTGCGGGCCGAGCACCGACTCGACGGTGTAGGTGGTGAAGCTCTCGGCGACGAAGTCGTCGGTGACGAAGAACTCCGTCGGCACGTCGTCGCCGGTCCTGACGACGCCGTCGTCGCTCGGCCGGATTATCTCGCCGGACTTGAACAGCCGGGTCTCGGTCACGCCGCTCGGGTCCCGAACCCGGTAGGTGGCCGTGTACCTGACGTCGAAGACGTCGAGCAACTCGCCGTCGACGTCGCCGATGTTGTTGGCCCGGATGGCCCGGATCTGGATGTCCGGCGGCGAGGTGTCGAACAGCGTCGGGTCCTCGTCGACCTCGAACTCCTCGCCGTCCTCGATGCCGTCGCCGTCCGTGTCGGCGTCGTCCGGGTCGGTCCCGAGCGTGGCCTCGCGGCCGTCGTCGAGGTCGTCGGAGTCGGTGTCGTGGAAGTACGGGTCGGAGGTGACCTGCTCGGTGTCGAAGAGGCCGTCGGTGTCCTCGTCCTCCCGCACGGCCTCGATGACCTCGTCGGACTGGTCGGGGTCGTCGGTGAACTTCACGACCCGCCGCTCGCGGGTCTCCGCGAAGTCCGAGAGGCCGTCGTCGTCGGTGTCGGTTTCGAGGGGGTCGCTGTTCAGGGCGAAGTAGGTCCGGTTGGTCGTCACGACCTCGCCGCCGATCGTGAACCGTCGCGTGACGTTCCGCCGCTCGCCCACCTCCTCGCCGTCCGGGATGCCGTCGTTGTCCGTGTCGGCGTCGAACGGGTCGGTCCGGACGTGCCCCTCGGCACCCGTGTCGAAGCCGTCCTTCTCGACGACGTCCGGTAGCCCGTCGCCGTCGCTGTCGACCCCGCCGGTGGCGTTCTCGGCGACCCGCGAGAACACCTCCGGCAGGTCGCTGGCGTCCTCGACGAAGTGGAACTGGCCGCCGGTCGTGTCCGCGATGTCCTGCATCAGGTCCCGGTCGGGGTTCCCGAAGCCGACGGTGAAGATGGTGATGTTCCGGTCGGCCGCCGCCTCGGCCTGTCTGCGGGCCTCGCCCTCGCTGACGGTGAGGCCGTCGCTGAGCAGGACGGCTATCTTGGACCGGGACGCGTTGCTCTCGGCGTCGAAGTGGCGGTTGGCGGCCCGGATGCCGTCGCCGATGTCGGTCCCGCCACTCGCGTCGAGGCGGCCGATGCTCTCGTTGACCTGGTCGAAGTCGCCGGTCAGCCCCTGGAGGACGAAGGCGTTGCTGTCGAAGTCCACTACCCCGGCGCGGTCGCCCTCGATGAGACCGCCGACGAACCGTCGCGCGGCGTCCTTCCGGAACTCCCTGGGGTCGTTGACGGACATCGACCCCGAGGAGTCGATGATGAACATCGCGTCCACGGGCTGGAAGACCCCGCCGCGCTCGTCGCCGCGGGTCGGTATCTCGCTCCGGAAGTTCGCCTCCCAGTTCGGGACGGAGAAGACGACGAACGTCGAGAAGTGCGAGGTCTCGGCGGTGACGGTGTCGTTCGTGGCGTCGATGGTCGTGTTCAGCGGGACGTACGTCCGAAGGGTCCTGTTGAACCGGTAGACCGCGAGGTTCGACTCCGCACCCGACACCCGGTCGGCGTCGTAGCCGATGGTGACCTCGGCCCGCTCGAACGGGCGCTCGGACTCCAACTCGACGACGGGCGAGGCGCGAGCCTCGTCGACGGCCTCGCTCCGCACGCTCGGGGAGCGCTGTTCGGAGACGTCGACCGACGAGGCCACGTCGCCCTGCCCGGTGACGGCCACGCTCACACCGACGGACTCGTTGCCCGTCGTGGTGGTGAACGTCTCCTCGCCGTCGAGCGTCCCGTCGTCGTCGCTGTCGGGGTCGAGCGGGTCGGTCCCGACCTCCAGTTCGGCGGCGTCGTCGAGGCCGTCGTCGTCCGTGTCGGGCTGGCGCGGGTCGGTCCCGACCGAGCGGACCTCGCGGGCGTCGGAGAGGCCTTCGGCGTCGGTGTCGGCGACGAAGGGATTGGTCCCGTTGCGGACCTCGTGAATCGTCGCAAGGCCGTCGCCGTCGGGGTCGTCGACGGCGTCGGGGACGCCGTTCCCGTCGGAGTCGGCGGCCGTCGGGTCCAGCCGGTCGTAGAACAGTTCCGTCGCGTCGAGCAGCCGGTCGTCGTCGGTGTCGGCGTCGAAGGGGTCGGTGCCGAAGACGCGCTCCCGGATGGTGGTCACGGTGTCGTTGTCGAAGTCCTCCACGCCGTCGATGACCTCGTCGTCGGACTCGTTGTCGGGCGTAAGCGGCGTGTCGCTGTCGGGGCCGAGCGGGTCGGTCTCCGTGACGCGGACCTCGAAGCGGTCGGGGAGCCCGTCGCCGTCCAGCCGGAGGACGTCGGTGGTCGGCGACGCGGCGGCGTCGGCCGACCCGTCGTCCTCGCCGGGCGGGCCACCGGCCGACCCGCTGCTGTCGTCGTCGCCGGCCGACACGTCCTCGACGGTCGCTTCCACGCGCACCACCCGGTCGCGTAGCGGGACCTCCGTCTCGCCGGTCACGTTCTCGGCCGGCGCGGTCGTCCCGTTCAGCGGGACGACGAACGTCTCGTTGCCGTCCACCGTCAGCGTGACGTCGTCGAGTTCGTACGCCCGGACGTCGAAGACGGCGACGGCGACCCGTCGCGTGGTCACGTTCGACCCGTTCCGGACGGGGTCGGCCCTGGAGGTGATGGTGACCCGCGGTTCGGTAGCCCGGTCCAGGCCGTCGAGCGCGAGTTGGGCCTGCCGCCACGCGGTCGCGAGGTGCCGGATGGCCCGCGCCCGGTCGGTGACGGTCTTCGAGAGGCCGCCCCGGCTCCGCCGGAGCGTCTCGTTGGCCCGGTCGAGCGCGCGCTCGGCGTTGTCGACGTGGGCCTCGGCGCTCCGGACCTGCCCCGGCACGTCGATGCGGTCGCGGGTCCGGTTCAGCGCCCGCCGCGCGTCGGCGACCGCGACCCGGGCCGTCTCGCGGTCGGCCTGGACGACGAGCCGGGTCGCGAGGTCGACGTCCGAGCTGTTGGGCCCGGCCAGTCCCGCGAGCGCCTGCACCGCCTGCGAGTCGTTCCGGAAGACCTCCTCACCCGACACCCGCGTCGGGTCGCGGTAGTCGTCGAGCGTGCCGGACAACAGCGACACCGCTCGCTGGCGCTTGCGCTCGGCACCGCTCGCCCGCCCCGCCGAGATGTTCTCGACCAGCGAGACGGCCCGTCGCTTCTGGTCGCGCGGCGGCTCCTGGGCGAACTGGGCGGCGAGCGCCTCGGCGAGCGAGGAGCCCCGGACGGTGACGGGGTCCGTCCGCTCGGTCGGCGAATCGACCGCCGACGCGACGACGGCCGGCGTGAACGTCGCCGTGACGAGCAGGACGGCGACGACTACGGCAACAAATCGTGCACTGAATGTTCGCATGAATTAACCAGATGTGGAACTTCATGGTTAAATCTTTTCCATTTATAAATGCTGATACGGACAAGCTATTTGAACCTTCGCACGAAACTGTTCGACTCATGTCCGAGGACATCCGTGCCAACGCCCTCCTGGTGACCATCCTCCTCGTCGGGACGGCGGTGGTCGTAGCGAGCGGCATCGGCTACGTCGCGCTTCAATCGGGGCCCGCGGAGGACGCCGCGGGGGCGGCGCAAACGCCCACGCCGGAGCCGCGGACCATCGACGTCGTGGCCGAGCAGTGGGACGACCAGCTATTCCTCGTCGTCCAGTCCGGCGGCGACCTCGCGTCGGTCACCGCCTTCTCGGTGTCGGGCGCGTCGCTGAACGGGATGCTCGACCCGTCCGCCGACCACCCCAAGGTCCGTGGGACGGTCGACCTGCCGGCGACGGTCACCGTCACGGCGACGTTCGAGGACGGCAGCAGTCAGGTCGTCGCCGAGTGGGAGTTCGAGTAGCGCCGGTCGCGGGTCAGCCGTCCAGCACCCGTAGCTCCCGTTGCGGCCCGGTCACGTACTCCACGTCACCGTTCCCATCGCCCTGCCCACTCTCCCCGACGAACACCATCTCCTCCAGCCCCACGTAGCCGTAGTCGGTCGGAACCCCGCACTCGATGGCGTAGAACTCCCCCGCGCGGACCCGGCGCTCGGGGGCCGCGCCGTAGCGGTCCCACCGCGGCCCCAGCAGCGTCCCGCCGTCGTGGGCGTTGCGTCCGACAGTGTGGCCGAAGGCGTGCTTGAACTCCGGGTGGCCCGCGCCCGTCAGGCGCTCGCGTGCGGCCGCATCCACCTCGTGGCCCGCGGCGCCCGGCGCGAGGCGCTCGCGGCCCGCCTCGAGGGCGGCGCGGACGTCGTCGAAGGCCGCCTGGAGGTCGTCGGGCGGAGTGGCGTCGGCCGCGTCGCCGCTCCCGTCGGCATCGTCGCCCCGACGGTAGAACATCCGCTGGACGTCGGCGGCGTAGCCGTCCACCTTGACGCCGAAGTCCACGTGCAGCGCCTCGCCGGGCGGGAGCGTCCGGTCGCCGGGCGTGGTGTGACCCACCTCGGCGTCCGCGCCGGCGTGGACCGTCGGGCACGCGGCGGGGCTCCACGCGTAGCCGAGGCCGCGCTCCTCGACGCGCGAGGAGAGCCACTCCGCGACGTCTGCCTCGGTCCAGTCCGGCCCCCACGCCGCTGCCATGCCGTCGAGTAGCTCGGTGGTGGTCGCCGCGGCCGCGCGCACGCGCTCGGCCTCGGTCGGCGACTTGACGCCGCGGAGGCGCGCAATCACGTCCTCGGCGCTGACGAGGCGGTCGGCGTAGGGCGTGCCGGAGAGGAGCTCCTGGAGCCGCAGGTACATGCCGTGGGAGAGGCCGTCGGCGGTCACGTCGTCGGTCGAGTAGTTGACCGCGATTCGCTCGGGGTCGACGTCGGAAAGGAGGTCGAGGGCGGGCTCCTCGATGGACTCGTCGTAGGTGCGGACCTCGTGGACGCCCATCGACTCCGCTTCGGGGGCGTCGTACCGGCCGAGGATGGCCTCCGTCCGGCCGTCTGGTGTTATTGCTATGATTGAAGGCCAGACCACGTCGTAGCCGAGCACGAGCGGGAGGACCGGCTCGGGCGCGTCCCCGGTCTCGCGGCAGAAGGTGAGCCAGCAGTCGATATTCGCGTCGGATTCTCGGAGTATCTCGGCGGCCTGGTCGGTCTTCTCGGCGACGAGCGTGGCGTCTGGCATGGGTTCGGTCGGACCTCTTCGTGGGTGGTTTCCGGGGTGTCCGTAAGAGGGTTCGGGCTCCGGTATCTCGACTTCGTGGGCGTCTCGCGGCGGTGGTTGCGGTGGGGTTCGTGGTGGCTCGGTTCGAGCGGGGTGCCGGTCGGGGTGCGGAGCCGAGCGGTGCGGGTCACGATGGCTCGATTCTCGTGGCGTGCGGCGGTGGCGGTGCGTCGCGGCGCGGTTCCTGGTGGCTGGCTCTCGTGATCCGGCGGTCGGACGCGACCCGGAAGCTCCGGAGTCTCGCGGCTGCTGGCGACACTGAAACCGCACCGCTCCCGCACCACCACGCCGACCGCACTCGCGCTGGCGTTCCTGAACCCCGCTGACCGCCCCGCGACCGCCTCGGCAACCGTGACCGCCACTCGTACTGGCGGTCCCGAAACCGCCACCGCACGGCACCGCGACCGCACCGCGCGCGGCCAGAACGAGCGCCGACCGACGTCGAGAATCTCCGAAAACCGACCCACAAAATGCGAAGTGGAGGGCCGAAAGCGGGGGACCACCCGCTCTATCGACCGTCTGCTCAGTTACGCCTCGACGCAGACGTCCGTCGCGGGCACGCAGACCTCGCGGCTCCGGCCCTCGCTGCGCCGCCGCGCGACGTACCCACGAGCGCGCCGCACCACGGGCCGGGTCGCGACCGCGGTCACCGCGGCAGCGCCGACGACCGTCGCCGAGGCCACCGGGTAGGAGGCGACCACCACTACCGCCACGAAGGTCGCGGCGAGCAGGGCCGTCCCAAGGAGCGTTCGTCCAGCACTGTGCGCCGGTCGCCGTCCGTGCGGCCCCGCCGGAGGACCGCTCGACGTTTCTCTCATCACATCTAGGTGGAGGGCCCCTACCCACTTCAGTGTAATCTGAATGATGTTTTTGTAGCGTCCACTACCAAAATCTGCTTCAGTAGGCTCGCTGTCGGTGGGATTCGTTCGCACGGCACTCGGACCAACTGCGCGTCACCACCGCGCCGAGTCTCACTCCACCCGCCCGTCCACCACCACGTGCACCAGCCCCTCGTCCACCGTCTTCACCCGCCGCCGACCGACCACCGCCACGTCCCG
>CAZPIG010000062.1:0-11727 GCA_964586205.1 uncultured Halobacteriales archaeon
ACGCCACGTCCACCATGACGCTCTCCGAGCGAGCCGAGCGCGAGGTCGTCGACCTCCACGACTTCTTCGAGGCGTGGATGGGCGATGACGACCCCGAATGGAACGACGACCACCCCGACGATGCCAGCTTCGAGCGCGCCGAAGCCGTCCTGCCGGACGACTTCGAGATCGTCTCGCCGGGCGGCGAGCGCCGCGAGGGCCCGACCATCCGCTCCGACGTCCGCGACGCCCGCGGCGCGTTCGCCGACTCGGACCCGCCGCTCCGCATCGAGGCCACGACCACCCGGACCCGATTCGACGACGGCGAGCGCTGCCTGGTGACCTACGAGGAGTGGCAGCGCCACGACGGCGACTGGGAGGGCCGGTACAGCAGCGCGCTGTTCCGCCGGAACGGGGACGCGCCGAACGGCGTCGAGTGGGTCCACCTCCACGAGACGTGGCTGCCGGAGGGAGCCGAGCCGCCGACCGGATAGGCGTGGGTCGACGGAGGACACCGACGTCGCGGTCACGGGCGACAGAGACGACCCGCCGACCCCGCGCCGTCACCCATTTACCCGTCCGAGGCGTGGTTCGGACAACTCCCGCTGGTCACCGATGGAGGGACCTGCCCGCCACGGCAAGCCGGACCTCGCACCCACCTCGTACCGCGAGATAATCCGCAGCGAGATAGAGGAGGGGGTCTCGCAGCTAGAGCGACCGGCGACCGGCCTCGCGCTGTCCGGGCTGTCGGCCGGCCTCGACATCGGGTTCGGGCCCCTGCTCATGGTGATGGTGCTGACCCTCTCGGAGGGGACGCTGACCTCGCCGCTCGTGGAGCTCCTCGAGGCGAACGCCTACGCCGTGGGGTTCGTCTTCGTCGTCATCGGCCGCTCGGAGTTGTTCACCGAGCACACCACGCTCGCGGTCATCCCGGTGCTGAACCGCCGGGCGGGCCTCCTCCAGCTCGGCCGGCTGTGGGGCGTCGTCTACGTCTCGAACCTCGTCGGCGCGGCGGCGTTCGCCGCCATCGCCGTCGCCGTCGGCCCGGCGCTCGGGACGGTCGACCCGGCCGCGTTCGAGGAGCTAGCCACCGGGATGACCGGCTACTCGTGGCAGGTGACGCTCGCGAGCGGGGTGCTCGCGGGGTGGCTGATGGGACTGATGACGTGGCTGGTGGCCGCCGGGCGGGGCACCGCCAGTCAGGTGTTCTTCGTCTGGCTGGTCGCGGCCGTCATCGGCTTCGCACAACTGCCCCACTGCATCGCCGGCACCGTCGAGGTGCTGCTCGGCGTGTTCGGGACCGACGCGGTGACGGTCGCGGACTTCGGGGGCTTTCTCCTCTGGGCGACCCTCGGCAACGCGGTCGGCGGCACGGTGTTCGTCGCGCTGCTGAAGTACGGCCACGGCGTCCGCGGCGGGACCACGCCCGACGAGGTGGAGGTGCGCGACGAGGACCTAGAGGAGGGCGGTCCCGGCCCGGACGTGGAGCGGTAGCGGTCGAGGAGCGAGTCGACGGCAGAGGGCAGAAGTGCGTCGATGCGGACGCGGCCGGCGGCCGAAATCTTTTATCCGATTACGCGTTAGCAACGCGTATACGTGCCGTCCATCAGCGCGCGCATCCCCGACGAGGACGAGGCCGACTTGGAGCGGGTCGCGGACCTGCTCGACGAGGACAAGAGCACCACCATCAGGAAGGCCCTCCGCGAGGGGCTGTCGGAGCTTCGCGTCCGGCACGCGGTCGAGCGCTACCAGTCCGGCCACGCGTCGGCGAACGAGGCGGCCCGCATTGCAGGCGTCAGCGTCGCGGAGTGGCTCGAGATCGCGCGCGAGCGGAACCTTACCACCCAGCTGACGCCCGAGGACCTCGAGATGGACGCCGAGGCCGCCCGCGAGCTGTGACCGTCGTCCTCGTGGACGCGACGACGCTCGTCGCGCTGGGACGGCTCGGGGAGTTGGACCTGCTATCGACGCTGGACGGGACCCCCGCCGTCTTGCCGGCCGTGGAGGCCGAGGTCACGACCGAGCCCGCGCGGACGAACGTCCGGCGCTTCCGGGAGCGTGCGGACGTCCGTGGTCCGTCAGCACTGCCGTTCTCGCCGGATGGTCCGGGGCCGTCGGTCCGCGACGCGGTCCGGACGGCCCGCGAGCTGCTCGGCGAGGGCGGGTACGACGGCGACGTGGAGCTCGTCGCCGCGGTGTACGCCGACGTCGACTCCGAGGAGGGCAGTCCGATGGGAGTCGATTTCCAGCGCGAATCGTCCCCGGACGGCGCGGTGGGGGTCGTCTCCGACGACCGGCGAGTCCGGACCGTCACGAGAGGGCTCGGCGCGACGGTCACGGGGACCATCGGAGTCCTCGTCCGCGCGGTCGAGGAGGGCCGCTCGTCGGGGGACGAGGCGAAGACGCTGCTCCGACGCATCGACGGCGGCGGGCTCCACATGACCGCCGAGCTACGCGAGCGGGCGCGGGAACTGATAGAGGACGCCGCGGGCGACGGGGAGTGAGAATCGAAACCCACAGAACGGGGCGAACTCCGACTGGAGGTCGGAGCGGCCAGCAGCCGGCCCGGGTCTGTCGAGGACCGCGTGGGTCCGGTGATCGTCGATTCTCCCCGTCCTACTCCCCTCCGTAGTGCCGTCCAGTGACGGTCCGCGGTACCACCGCCGGACGATGGGTCCAGGGCGCGATGCGCAGATCGAAGCGGGCGACGGAGAGCGGGGGCTCCGTTTCGCCACCGACTGTGGTGCGGTCGGTGGGTCCGGACACCCCGAACGGACTGAGCGTCGCCCCGGTATCGGTGACGAACACCGTGGCGTCGTCCGCGTTATCGCCAGGTACGGGGTCGGTGACAGTGCCGGTCGCGTTCGCCACGGCCACGTTGGTCACGTTGCCGGACGGGCAGTTCACCGAGGCTGTGATGTTGAGGACGGCCCCCTCGCCCGCCGCCAGGTCGACCGTCCACTCGCCGTCGTCGTAGTCCCCGAGGCCGAACGTCGACTGGACGGCCATGCAAGGCGGGAGGTCGTCGACGACCTCGGCCGTCGTGGCGTCCGGGCCGCCGTTGGAGACCACCAGCGAGTACGTGACCTGACCGCCGGCGTCGACGGAGGAGGCGTTCACGAACTTGTTCAGTCGGAGGTCGGCCGTCGCGTTCGGGACCGGCGTCGGTGTTGGCGTCGGCGTGACGGTGGGAGTGGGCGTCGGCGTAGCGTTAGGCGGGGGTGTAGGAGTGGGCGTAGCGTTAGGGATCGGCGTCGGCGTTGCGTTAGGCGTGGGCGTCGGTGTAGGAGTGGGCGTCGGCGTCGGAGTGGCCGTGGTGTTGGGGAATGGCGTTGCCGTCGGCGTCGGGGTTGCGGTGGGAGCGGGCGTGGCAGTGGGCGTCTGGGTCGGAGTCGAAGTCGGAGTAGGGGTCGGCGTCGGACTCCCCCCGGAGTCGCAGCCCTCGCCGGTCACCTCGTAGTCCTCCGTCTCTCCCTCCCGAAACGTCCCCGTCCCGTCGTAGTCCTGTAGCTCCCGGGTGGTGAGCGTGACGCGCACGTACGTCGGGCTGTCCGCGTAGTCACACCGCGACGGCACGTCGAATCGATATATCGCCCGGCCCTGGAAGTCGCTCGACCCGACGGCGTTCTGGACGACCCAGTCCCCGGCCTCCACCCACGAACCGTCGCCGTCGCGGTCGAACAGGACGTTCAGGAAGACCGGTGCGGGCTGGGACACGCTCCTGACGTCGACCGCGATGGTGTCGTCGTCCACCCACGTGACGCCGTCGTCGTACTCGTCCGCGTTCGTCAGGTGGGGCTCGCTCTCGTACGACACGTTCGCCCCGAGACGAACGCTGGTCGCGTCAACGGTGTACAGCGTCTGGTCCAAGACGTTGGCGTGGCGAGCCCCGTCGCTGGCGGCCGTCGTCGGATAGGAGGGGTCCGGCGCGTCGCCGTAGTCCCACACAGAGGTATTCGACACGAACGACGGACAGTGCTCGCCGGTGACCTCGTAGTCCTCCGTCTCGCCACCGTCGTACGACCCCGTTCCATCGTACTCTTCGATGGCGTGGGTCGTGAGCGTGACGCGCATGTACGTCGAGTCGTTCGTGTAGTCACAGCTAGAGGGGACGTCGAACTCGTAGGTGGTCCGGCCGGTGAAGTCGCTCGCCGCTACGGCGTTGCGGACGACCCAGTCCCCCGGGGTTGCCCACGACGTGTCGCGATTGCGGTCGAACAGGACGTTCAGGAAGACGTCCTCGGGACCGGCCACGCTCCTGACGTCGATCGCGATGGTGTCGTGGTCGACCCAGGTGACGCCGTCGTCGTACTCGTCGACGTCGGGGGTCTGTGCCTCACTCTCGACAGACACGTTCGCTCCCAGACGGACGTCCGTGCCAGTCACGTTCGGTTGCGTGACTACGAACCCTCCACGGTCGTGGCGAGCCCCGTCGCTGTCGGCCGTCGTCGGGTAGAACGGGTCCGGCGCGTCGCCGAAGTCCTGGGACGGGAGTTCGAGAACGGGCAGGCAATCCACGCCCGATACCTCGTAGTCCTCGGTTTCGCCTTCGGGGTACGTCCCCGTCCCGTCGTAGCTCTCGATTGGCTCGGTGGTGACTGTGACTCGCATGAAGGTCGAGTCGGATAGGTAGGAGCACCTCGACTCCGGCAGGTCGACCTCGAAGACGGTGAGTCCCGGATTGAACGACCGCCACCTGGGGATGTCGAAGTTCTGGAGGACCCAGTCGCCCTGCTCCGTCCAGGACCCGTCGCCCCCGCGGTCGAACAACAAGTTCACGTACAGCGTCGTCCCTTCGGTGACGTTGTGGCCGACCGTTATCTCCACGGTGTCGTCGTCGACCCAATCGACCCCGTCGTCGTCCGGGTCGTCGTTGGCGAACTGTGGTGACGATTCGTATGATACGCTGTTCCCCAGCATGAAGTACGGCTCTTCGGGGTCGGCGTCGTCGAGTTCGGTTCGGCCGACGTCGTCGTGGCGAGCGCCGTCGCTTCCGGGCCGCGTCGGGTACGGCGGGTCCGGCGCGTCGCCGTACTCGAACCCGTGTTCGGGAGTCCGGGGGTTAGACGGCGTCCCGCATCCGGCCACCAGCACGAGGAGAGCGACCACGGTCGGGGGCGCGATAATTGTCCACAGAACTGACTTTCCACCAGACATGCGGCGGCTTTCGTGTTATCGAACCAAAAACATTCCCACGGTCGTCGGCAAAGTCACTTCTCCGACCGTGGCTGACTCGACGGGTGTAGCACGTCAGCCGACGGGCGAGGACTGACCACCCTCGGCGTCGTCGCGCCACCTCTCGCTGGACGGCCCGGCGTCGTCGCCTACGGCGACAGCCGCTGGCGGTCCCGCGGGAAGAGAACTGCCTCCCGGATGTTGTCCAGCCCGAGCATCGTCATCACCAGCCGCTCGGCTCCCATCCCCCAGCCGGCGTGGGGCGGCATGCCGTACCTGAACATCTTCGTGTAGTACTCGAACTGCGCCGGGTCGAGGCCCTGCTGCTCGAAGCCCTCGATGAGGCGGTCGTGGCGGTGCTCGCGCTGCCCGCCGGAGACCAGCTCCATCCGCGGGTGGTTCAGGTCGAAGCCCGTCGAGACGTCCGGCTCGTCGTCGTGGTCCTTGATGTAGAACGGCTTGACCTCGCTCGGCCAGTCGGTGACGAAGAAGTGCCCGCCGACGTCCTCGCCGAGGGCGTGCTCGGCCTCCGTCGAGAGGTCGTCGCCCCACACCAGCGGGTCGTCGAGCGCGCCGGTCGCGTTGACCCGCTCGATGGCGTCCGCGTACGCGATGCGCGGGAAGTCGGCGTCCGGAACGACGAAGTCGTCGAGCAGGTCGAGGGTCTCCAGCTCCGACTGGCAGTTCTCGCGGACGGCTTCGTACGCCGAGACGACCACCTGCTCGGCCACGTCCATGGCGTCGTCGTGGTCCGCGAACGCGGCCTCGAAGTCGATGCTCGTGGCCTCGTTGAGGTGGCGGGGGGTGTTGTGCTCCTCGGCCCGGAAGATGGGGCCGACCTCGAACACCCGCTCGGCGCTGGAGCCGGCCAGTAGCTGCTTGAACAGCTGTGGCGACTGGTTCATGAACGCCTCGCGGCCGAAGTAGGTGATGGGGAACAGCTCCGTGCCGCCCTCGGTGCCCGTGGCGACTATCTTCGGCGTCGTTATCTCCGTGCAGTCGAGCGCCCGGAACGTCTCCCGGACCGCCCGGAGCACCTCGGCGCGGACGCGGAAGATGGCGGCGACGTCCGGCTTGCGGGCGTCGAGGGTCCTGTTGTCCAGTCGCGTCGGCAGGTCCGCGTCGACCTTGCCGCTGGGGTCCAGCGGTAGCTCGGGGTCCGCGGGCGCGACCACCTCGACGGACTCGGGGACCACCTCGACGCCCGTCGGGGCACGCTCCTCCTCCTCGACGGCTCCCGTCACCCGGACGACGCTCTCGCGGGCGACGCCGGTGCCGGTCTCGACGAGGTCGTCGTCCATCGCCTCCTTCTCGAACTTCACCTGGATGCGCCCGGAGCGGTCCCGCAGGATGAGGAAGGCGATGCCGCCGAGGTCCCGTACCTCGTGGACCCAGCCGGCGACGGTGGCCTCCTCGCCCGGGACCGCCTCGGCCGCGAGCGTCCTGTCGTCCATGGGCCGGGGTTCTCGTCGGCCGGTCTTAAGCGCCCGCTTTTCGTCCGCGACTCGTCGGGGACGATTCCGCTATCCGCACCACCATCACGGCCAGCGCGGTCGCCGGCTCACTCCCCGGCATCCTTCGCGCCGCGGACCGTCTCGGCGACTGCGTCGGCCCCCTCGTCGTGGACGAGGTCGCCGACCACGACCACGTCCGCGTGCTCGGCCATCTCGCGAGCCGCGTCGTAGGTCCGGACGCCGCCCCCGTAGAACAGCGTCGTCTCCTCGAGGGCGTCCGCCGCGGCCGCCACGACCTCCGGGTCGCCGTAGGTGCCGGAGTACTCGACGTAGACGATGTCCTGGTGGAGCATTCGTTCGGCGACCCGTGCGTAGGCGTGGACGTCCTCGGGCGTCTGGTCGCAGTCGGCCTGCGCGAACTGCGCGACCGAGGCCTCGGGGTTCATGATGACGTACGCTTCGAGAGTGGTCTTCGACCACGGGACGTCCGAGAGCCGCGCCCACTCCTTGTGCGCGCCGACGACGAAGAACGGGTCCGCGGAGTTCAGGACGGTCGGCACGAGGTAGCCGTCGAGCGCGGGGTCGTCCACCACCACGGTCGGGTCGTTGGGCTCCTGGTAGAGGGGGACGTCGTACTTCCGGCAGGCGTCGATGACGCGCTGCATCTTGTCGGCGGTCACGTCCAGCGTGCCGCCGACCTCGATGGCGTCGGTGCCCGTCCGGACCACGTCCTCGAAGGTGTCGCCCGCCACGAGGTCCTTGTCCGGGTCGATCTTGAGGACGTGGTCCCACTCGACCCACGGCGACTCCATAGCGGGGTCAATCCGCCCGGAGGTGATAGTCGCTTCGGAGTGGGGTCGACAGTGTGTCGGCTGGAGCGGAGCGAGCGAGCAGTCGGACGTGGCCAGTCGACTACAGCACGGCAAGACTTCAAGTACGATGGGGAGCAAACTCGGGGTAGAATGTCCAAGCAGACAGGCCGGATCGTCCGTGAGGTTCACGACGAGCCCCATCTGGAGGGTCGACGCATCACCGTCCGGACTGTCAGAGCCCAGGTCGAGGAACTGGACAAGCGGCCGGAGACGGTCGCCGAGCAGTTCGACCTCGACCTCGCCGAGGTCTACCGCGCGCTAGCGTACTACCACGAACATCCCGACGAGATGGCCGCGGTCGAGCGCCGACGCGAGGAGGTAGCTGCGGCCAACCGGGAGCGAGCGACGACCGGCCCCGAGGACGAATAGCTGGATGGGGTTCCGGATACTCGCGGACGAGAACGTCGCCGAGCCGGTGGTATCGGCACTACGGGCGTCGAACCACGACGTCGAAACCGTCGCTGGGAGTTCGGGGTTGCAGAGGAGCGCGTCCGACGAAGCGCTCGCGCGATACGCCGGTCGGAACGACCGGCTAATCCTGACGAGTGACGACGACTTCCTGACGAAAGTCGACGAGGAGGTCCACGATGGCGTGCTGTTCCAACCGGACGACGGTCGACCAGCAGGGTGGGTCGCGTCGGTCGTCGACGAGGTGGCGAAGTACGTCGACCAGGACGACGTCGAAGCTGTCGTCTACGTCACTGACGAGTGGTTGTAGCACCAAACCGGAATCCCGGTAACTGTACCGTCACGCCTTCGCCTGCCAATCGCGCACCCTATCCACACTCACGCCCTCCACCGCGTCCGCGACGGCCTCGGGCTCGGCGTCGGCCAGCTCCGAGACGCTCCCGATGCCCGCGTCCGCCAGCTTCTCCGCGGTCGTCGGCCCGACGCCGTCCAGCGCCTCGAGGTCCGTCCCGGAGTCGCTCTCGCGCGCCTGGTACTCCCGGTAGTTGCAGATGGGACACCCGAGCTCCCACGGGTCGCCGTCGCCGTGGACGACCAACTCGGGGAGGTCGTGGTCCGGACACCGCTCGTCGGTCACCTCGATATCGCCGTGCCGCGGCATCGGTAGCGAGTACTCGCAGTCGGGGTAGCGGTCGCAGCCCACCAGCCGCGAGCCGTTGCGGAGCTGCTTCACGTCGAGGCGGCCGCCCTCCCGCTCCCCGCACTCGGGACAGGCCCCGAGGTCCTCGACGACCACGCCGGCGCTCTCGGCGACGCAGCGCGGGCAGCCGTGGACGAAGGTGCTCCGGCCGGCGAGCATCTTCACCTCGTGGAGGTCGTGCTCGTCGCAGACGGCCTCGAGGACGAGCGGCTTGCCGGTGTCCGGAAGGGGCAGCGTGTACTCGCAGTCGGGGTAGCCGTCGCAGCCGACGAAGTACGAGCCCTGGCGGCTCCGGCGGACCAGCAGCTCCGCGCCGCAGTCGGGACAGGGCCCCAGCGCCTTGTCGGCCTTCAGCGACTCCTGGAGGAGGTCGCCGACGGCCTCCCGCGAGTCCCGCAGGTCCTCGAACACCGCCGAGAGTAGCTCGCGGGACTCGTCGGTGACGTCCGCCAGCGTCGCCTCGCCCTCGGCGATGGCGGCCATGTCGGCCTCCAACTGGGCGGTCATCTCCTCGCTGACTATCTGCTCGGCGTACTGCTCGGCGGCGTCGACGACCGCGCGCGCGAGCTGTGTGGGCCGCGGCGGGTCGTCCTCGACGTAGCCGCGGTCGTACAGCTTCTCGACGATGTTGTGGCGGGTGGCCTTCGTCCCGATGCCCATCGCCTCCATGCGCTCGATGAGCCGCGACTGGCCGTACCGGCGGGGCGGCTGGGTCTGCTTGTCCTCCATGCGGACCTCCGCGACCCGGAGCTGCTGGCCCTCCTCGACCGCCGGCACGTAGCTCTCGCTGGCGTCGACGTACGGGTAGACGTCGTGGTAGCCCGCCTCCACGAGGCGCTTGCCGTTGGCCTTCAGCGACCGGTCGCCCGCGGTGGCGACCACCCGGAGGTGGGCCCACGTCGCCGGGTCGGCGACGGTCGCGAGGAACCGCCGGACGACTAGCTCGTAGACGTTCCACTCGTCCTCGCCCAGCGCGCCGCGGTCGGGGAGTTCGCCGGTCGGGTGGATGGGCGGGTGGTCGGTGGTCTCCTCGTCGCCGCGGGTGGGCGTCACCTCGCCGTCGAGCAGCGACGACGCGTCCTCGCCGAACGACGGGTGCTCGCTGAGGTCCGCGAGCAGGTCGCGCGGGTCGAGGTCGTCTGGGTACACCGTGTTGTCGGTCCGGGGGTAGGTGACGTACCCCGCGGTGTAGAGGTCCTCGGCGAGGCTCATCGCCCGCTGGGCGGAGTACCCCAGGCTGCCGGCCGCGCTGATGAAGGCGGTCGTGTTGAACGGCTCCGGCGGGCTGTCGGTCCGGGTCCGGCGGCGCACCGACTCGACGGTCGCCGTCCCCGCCTGCGAGAGCGCCTCGAGGGCCTCCCGGGCCGCGTCCTCGTCCCAGACGCGCTCGGCCTCGTTCCCATCCTCGTCCTCGTAGAAGTACTGGGCCTCGAACGACTCGTCGTCGGTGGCGAGGTCGGCGAACAGCTCCCAGTAGTCCTCGGGGTCGAAGGCCTCTATCTCGCGCTCGCGGTCGACGACGAGCTTCAGCGTCGGGCTCTGGACGCGGCCGACGCTGACGAAGTCCTCGCCGAGCTGTCGGGCCGACAGCGACAGGAAGCGGGTCAGCGCCGCGCCCCAGACGAGGTCGACCACCTGGCGCGCCTCGCCGGCCGCCGCGAGGTCGAAGTCCAGCTCGTCCGGGTCGGCGAAGGCCGACTTGACCTCCGTCTGGGTGATGGACGAGAAGCGGACCCGGTCGACCGGCACGTCCTCGTCGACCCCCCGGACCAGCTCGTAGGCCTCCTTGCCGATGAGCTCGCCCTCGCGGTCGTAGTCGGTGGCGACGACCACGCGGTCGGCCTCCGCGGCGAGGTCCTCGAGGACGCCCACGATGTCCTCGCGGGTCGGCGTCTTCTGGATGGGGGCGTCGATCAGCTCGACGGGCTCGACGTCGCGCCACTCGCTGTACTCCGGCGGGAAGTCGACGCCGACGACGTGGCCGGACAGGCCGATGACGCGCCGACCGCCCCAGCGGTAGACGGCGACGCCGCTCCGGCGCTCGACGTCGGCGGTACTGTCGCTGAGGATGTCCGCGATGCGCCGCGCGGCGTTGTCCTTCTCGGTGATTATCAGCTCCAAGCGGGGTCACCTCCGGGTGGTCGGTGGTCGGTCATCACCCCGCCGGTACGCCGAGACTGCTTCTAAAGCTTTCGACGGAAACCGCCGGACTGCGGGCGTGCGCGCGTGTGTGCGGGGCTTCGCTATCTCGACCGCTGGTATCGGAATCCGATAGTAACTCTCCTTGACGAGGACCAGCAGTCACCGAAGATGTCGCTCACTCACAGATGGCCACGAAGTTCTCCAGCAACTCGGTCCCCTCGGCCGTGTGCGCGACCTCGGGGTGCCACTGGACGCCGTACAGGTCCGCCTCGGGGTCGCTCATCGCCTCCACGTCGCAGACCTCGCTCCGGGCGGTGACGGAGAAGCCCTCTGGCACCTTCGTCACCTCGTCGGCGTGGCTGGCCCAGACGGCCGTTTCGGGGGCCAGCGACCCCACCAGCGGGTCGTCGGCGTCCGTCACCGCGACGGTCACGTCGGCGTAGCCGCCGTAGTCGCCGCTGCCGACCGCGCCGCCCAGCGCGCGCGCCATCGCCTGCATCCCGAGGCAGATGCCCAGCACGGGCACGTCCATCGCGAGGTGGTCGTCGATGCGGCCCACGTCGTCTATGTCGGGGCCGCCCGACAGCACCAGGCCGTCCGCGTCGAGGTCCCCGGACGGCGTGTCGTTGTCGACGAGGTCCGACTCCACCCCGAGGTCCCGGAGCGCGCGGCGCTCGAGGTGGGTGAACTGCCCGTGGTTGTCCACCACGTCGATGCGGGTCATTGCCGGCGGGTAGTCCGGGGCGGCCTAAAAGTGGCTCGGAGCGGTGGCGGGGGGCAGTGTCAAGATAAGCCGAGGTGGCCGGCAGAATCGACCTTCGGGTGGGACTCCGAAAGGGGCGGGCCGCTCGACCCGCCGGGAGAGCGAAGCTCTCCCGAGCCCGCGGCGGCGTCGCCGCCGCGAACGGCCCCGGCGACGTAAGCAGAGCGAGGTCCAGCGGACCTCGCAGGCCGTGCGGCGCGCGCACGGGCGCGCCGCAGACACTGCAGCGACCGG
>CAZPIG010000063.1:0-11586 GCA_964586205.1 uncultured Halobacteriales archaeon
CGCTGACCGGCACCTCGTTCTCGCCCTGCGCGTAGCGACGCGGTCGGTTCGTGGAATAGTTTCGCGGTTCGGCCGCACTATCGTCCCATGACGCCGCGCGCCGTCGTCTCGTGACACCACGCGCCGTCGTCCAGTGACTCCACGCATCGTCGTCTCGTGACTCCGCCCGGACCGTCGCTTTCGGACCACGCGCAGGGCTCCGGCTGACCCGACTGCCGACCGCCGCGACCGGCCGAGCCCACGCCAATGCCGACGACACCGACGACGCGACAGCACGCCGACGCACAGCACAGCCGCCGTCCCGAACGCGACCATCACCGCCCCAATGAGGGACGCTACCGACACCGCAGCGGACGCGACCCACCGCACGACTTCCGGTCAGCCATCCGGCTCCGGGGAGGGCCGCCGCGATGAGTCGCGCGTCCGACGCGCTGGCCCTGGCGTCGCGGGTCGAGGACGCGCGTCCGACCTACCGCTTCGAGACCGCCGACGGCGTCTGCTCGAAGGAGTCGTTCCGGCCCGCCGAGCTACTGCTGGTGGAGGCGCTCTGGGACCGCGCGCCTGGTCGCCTGCTCGTCCCCGAGGCGAACTACGGCGTCGTCCCCACCGTGCTTGCGAACCAATCGAGCACGGTCCACGCGACCGAGTCGAGCGCCCGCGCGGCGCGACTCTGCGAGCACAACGCCGCGCGGAACGACGCCGACGTGACCACGTCCGTCGTCGCCGACCTGACCACCCTCGACCCCGACCACGCCGCACCCGACGAATCTGACCACGCCACGCCCGACGACCCGTTCGACGCGGCCGCCTACGCGCCGAAGCCCTACACGCCGCTCGCCGTCGGGTGCCAGCGCATCGCCGACGCCCTGTCCGTGCTCCGCCCCGGTGGCAGCCTCTTCGTGGCGACCTCGCGGCGGACCGGCCGTGCCCGCTACGAGGACTGCCTCCGCGAGGTGGCCGGCACGGTCGAGCACCGCTGCGAACGGGACGGCGTCTACCTGCTCGAAGCGACCTGCCCGGCCTCGCTCGACGCCGCCCCGCCGTCCGACGCGTGGCCATCGCCCGACGCCACATCCCCGGACGGCTCGCGTTCCTCCGAAGCCCCGACGTACGTCACGCCCCGGACCATCCGCCCCACCGTCGAGGGCACCGACCTCGAGCTCGTCACCGTCCCCGGGCTGTTCGCCGCGAGCGGACTGGACGACGGGACGCGGCTCCTGCTCGAAGCGGCGACCGTCGCGGACGGCGACCGCGTGCTCGACCTCTGCTGCGGCTACGGGGCGGTCGGCGCGTACGTCGCCAGCGTCGCGGACTGCGACATCTGGCTCACGGACGACGACCGCGTCGCCACGCGGTGTGCGGAGTGCAGCCTCCGAGCCTCGGGCGTCGAGGGGACCGTCGTCACCGCCGACGCGCTCGATGGCGTCGCGGACCGGACCTTCGACCGCGTCCTCTGCAATCCGCCGACCCACGCCGGCGACGGCGTTCTCGACGACCTGCTCGCCGGCGTCGGCCGCGTCCTCGCGCCCGGCGGGGCGGTCCTCGTGGTCCACCACCGCAGTCTCGACCTCCGCTCGCGGCTCTCGCGGGTGGGCCCCGTCGAGCGACGGCGGACGGGCGACGAGCACGTGGTCGTGGCTGTGGGCGGGTGAGCGGGACGGTGAGCGACGAGCAAGTCGTCGTCCAGACCGTCGGCAGGACTCAAGTCCCGGGCGGCCCACACCGTCCCCATGAAGGTCGCCCTCGTCTCGGACCTGCACGGCAACCGGGTCGCGCTCGAAGCCGTTCTCGACGACCTCCCCGACGTGAACGCGATGGTCTGCGCCGGCGACGTCGTCGGCTACAACCCCTGGCCCGCCGACTGCATCGCCTTCCTGCTCGACAACGACGTGCCCACGGTCCAGGGCAACCACGACCGCGCCGTCGCGACGGACACCGGCTTCGGCTTCAACAGCATGGCCACCGCGGGCGTGAAGTACGCCCGCCAGCGCCTCACCGAGACGGCCATCGAGTGGCTGGGCGACCTCCCCCGGGAGCGGCAGCTCTTCGACGACCGGCTGAAGGTGGTCCACGACCACCCCGAGGACCAGGACCGCTACACCTACCCCGACCAGTTCGGGCCGGAGCTGCTCGGCGACGAGGACGTGCTCGTGCTGGGCCACACCCACGTCCAGCACCACGAGACCTACGACGAGGGCGTCGTCGTCAACCCCGGCAGCGTCGGCCAGCCCCGCGACGGCGACCCCAGGGCCGCGTACGCCGTCCTCGACCTGGAGGACCTGACGGTCGAGGAGCGCCGCGTCGAGTACGACATCGACCGCGTCGAGCGCACGGTCGCGGAGGTCGGGCTGCCCGAGCAGATAGGGAGCCGGCTGCGTAAGGGGCGGTGATAGGCAAGTGTGGAGCGAGGATGGCTACAGAACGGGCAAAGCGGCGGCCGGTCGGTCGTGGGTGCCGCCGTGGTTCCTTTAAGTGCTTCTCGCGACAAGGGGTCATAGTGAGGCGTTCTCCGAGGGCATTACTTCCGAGCCACAGGTGTCTCTTCGACGCTATCGGCGGTTCGTCGAGGGCGTCGGTGATTCGTCGAGGTCGTTGGCGGTTCTCGACGCCATGGGTGGTTCGTTGACGCCATCGACGTTCGCCGATGTCGGCGACGGCGGCCGGGGATTCGGCAGCGGCAGCTCCAGTCCGCCGACGTCGGTCGTCCAGCGGCGGTTCCCGCTCGGTACCACGGGGACCGACTCACGAGTCCACTGCGTCGAGGTACTCGTCCCGCGATATCGTGTACCGGTGCACGTCGGCGACGGCGTCGGGCAGCACGTGCCAGTTGCGCAGCAGGCCCTCGTACCGACCGCCGTACCGGTCGACGTACTTCTCGATGGCGCGGCGGGACTTCTCGTTGCCGTCGACGTGTGCGGCGACGACGAGCTCGAGGCCGAGACGCTCGAACGCGACCGCCAGGAGCGCGTCGGCCCGCTCGCCGGAGTATCCGCGCCCCCAGAACTGCTCGTCGAGGATGACGCCGAAGTTGGCGGACTGCTTGCCCCAGTCCGGGTACAGCCCCGTCGTTCCGGCGATGGCACCCGCTCCGTCCTCCCCCTCCCTGGGTCGGATCACGTACTTCGCACCCTCGGCCTCGTCCCACAGTCGCTCGGCCTCGTCCACGTAGTCGTGCGTCTCCTTTACAGTCGCGTGCGGAGACGAATCCCAGTACGCGAACATCTCATCGGCGTGCTCCCCGCCGCTGTAGAACTCGTTGAGGGCGAACACGTCGACAGTTCCGTGTGCCATCCGTTCGAGACGGAGCCGGTCCGTCTCCATCTGCTCGGGAAACATCGCGTGGCGCTCCCGTTCGGGCGGCGTCACCGTAAGCGTAGAGGTCCCCAGCATCGTCCGACCGCGCGCTGGCGGGTCGACCAGGTGCGGCGAGGCCGGAGCAGCCTACACCTCGATGCCCTGGATTATCTCCAGGGCATCCTCGGCGTCCGCCCAGTCCACGAAGAACGCGACGCTGGTCGCGCTCGTGACCACGTCGTGGAGATTGATGCCCGCGTCGGAGATGGGGTCGACGAGCCCCTGGAGGACGCCTGGCTGGTCGGGGAACGCCCCGCCGGTGACCCGGATGACGCCTATCGGCTGCTCGACGGTCACGCTGGAGAGGCTGTCCTCGCCGATGACCGACCGGTGGAGGACGTTCTCCGCGCGCTGGGCCACCCCCTCGTCCACGTAGAACGTCAGGCTGTCGAGGCCGCTGGCGACGGCGTCGACGTTGATGTCCGCCTCCGCGAGCGCCAACGACAGCGCGGAGAGGATGCCGGGCCGGTTCCGGATGGCCCGCCCCGCGACGGTGATGCAGGCCAGCGGGCGCTCGCGCATGTCGGTCAGGCGGCTGAACTCCCCCTCGACGCGGGTGCCGCCGACGAGCAGGTCCCCGTGCTGGTAGTGAATCACCCTGACGCCCAGCGAGTCGTCCTTGTAGGCCAGCGCGCTCGGCGCGACGACCTCCGCGCCGCGAAAGGAGAGGCTCCGTAGCTCGTCGACCGTTATCTCCCCGACGTTGCGCGCGCCCTCGACGACGTGCGGGTCGCCGGTCATCACGCCCTCGACGTCGGTGACGATGGCCACCTCGTCGGCGTCGAGATAGCGCCCGAGCATCACGGCGGTCGTGTCGCTGCCGCCCCGGCCCAGCGTGACGACGTTCCCGTCGGGGTCCTCCGCGAGGAACCCCGCGACGACGGGGACCGTCTCGCCGAGGTCGTCCGCGAGGGCCGCCGTCCGCTCGCGGGTGGCGTCGGCGTCCACCTCGCCGTGCGCGTCGGTGACCACGGGCCAGTCGTCGTCGCCCGGTTCGAGAAAGCGCGCCGACACGCCGCGGGCCGCGAGCGCGGCCTTGAGCATCCGGACGCTGGTGCGCTCGCCCATGCTGACTATCTCGGCGCGGTCGGCGTCGTCGGCGTCGAACGCGATGTCCCCGAGGAGGTCGTCGGTCGTCGAGCCCATGGCGCTGGCGACGACCAGTATCTCGTGGCCGGCCTCGACGGCGTCGGCGACGGAGTCGGCGGCCCGGTCGACCCGCTCGCCGGTCCCGAGGCTGGTCCCCCCGAACTTCGCTACGACGCGCATCCTCTCACCCGCGGTCCGTTGGTGGTCATGTGAGGCCGTTTCCGTGGGGTGCGGATAACTGTGTCCCCTCGGGAAGCCCGCATCGGACGGGCCGAACGTTCGCGGGGAGCACCGCCGGGCGGGGCCTACCCCGACTCGGCGTCACCCTCGCTCTCCCCGTCCCCGGACCGGCCGTCGGCAGCCGGTTCGCCGTCCTCCCCGTCGCCGCCCCTAACGGCCGGCCGTCCATCCGCCGCCTCCCGGTCCCGCGCCGCCTTCTCCATCTCCTCCTCGGGGTCGAAGGTCACCATCCCGAGTCCGCCGGTGAACTCGTAGGCGCGCCACTCCGGGATGGCCAGCACGCCGTTCATCTTCCGGATGCGCACCTGCTTCAGCAGCGTGTCCGGCACCGTCTCGCCGTCCAGCCGGAGGTCCACGATGCCGTCCACCACGTACTCGAGGTCGTGGGGGAACTCCTCGCCGTCGCCGCGGAACGTCGCGCCCGCGAACACCGGGACGAACCGGCCCTTGCAGACGTCCGCGCGCACGTCCTTCACGAAGTCGTAGGCCTGGACCGGCTGGAGGTGGGTCCCGAGCTCCGTCAGCGAGTCGATGAGGACCAGCCCCTCGTCGCTGGCCCCGAGCGTCTCGAGGCAGTTGTCCAGCTTGTTCTCGATGGCCCCCACGTCGGTGGGGTCCCGGACCACGACGGTCGCGTCCTCGGCGACGCCGTAGATGTGCTGGTTCCAGTCGTTCAGCCGGTCGAAGGTACGCTCGCGGTCCTCCAGGCGGTAGGTGAAGCAGTCCACGATGTGGAGGTCGCCCGACTCGAGGAAGGGGAGGACGTTCCAGTCCATCGAGACGAACTGCTGGACGACCGCGCCGGGCGGCTCCTGGAAGGTCATCACGGCCGCGGGCTCGCCGCGCTGGAGCGTCCGCCAGACGAGTTCGGCGTGTAGCTCGGCGTCCCGCGTGCCGGCCTGTCCGGAGACGAGCACGAAGGCGTTCCGGGGGAGGCCCTGGGGCAGTCCGGCGTCGACGCCGGCAACGCCGGACTCGACGCGGCGGAAGCCGTGGTACTCGGTGAACACCTGCTCGCGGTCCGCGAAGGCGTCCCGGCAGGCCCCGCAGCAGAAGTGGTAGGTCTGCCCGTCGCGCTCGGCGGCGACCGTCTCGTCGGGGACGGCAAGCCGGCAGTAGTCACACCGGTTCCGGTCGTCGTGCGCAGCCTCGGTGGGGGTAGTGTCGGCGTCGTCGGACGTGGCGTCGGCGATGTCGGCGTCGCCTCGTTCGACGCTGGCGTCGGTGTTTTCGACGCCGGCGTCGGCATCGCCCCCGCCAGCGCCGGTCTCGTCGTCGCTCATGTCGCCCGCTTTGGGACGGGGGTCGTAAGTAACTACCCTGCGCGTGCTACATTTGTTTCCGGGGCTTCCGTCGAAGACCTCCGAGCCTACGTCGAAATCCGCTCGCGGTGATAGGTCCCGACAAGCCCGCTATCACCTACTCCTCGACGACGCGGACGGATGCCCGCTCGTCGCCGTCGGGCCAGACCAGTTCGTACTGGATGTCCGCCTCCCCGTCCCCCACCCTCTCGGACCAGCCTTCGTCCTCGAGTTCGATCTCCTCGCCGGGGACCTCCCACGCGACGGTCTCACCGGGAGGGATACGACGCGAGACGTGCGCAACGGGGCGACGTGGATACCACCCCTCCGCGTTGATTCCGCCGACGAACCACCCCGGCCGGGGTCCCCCGTTCCGGACCGCGAGCTCGAACGCCGTGGTGCTGTCGAGCGGGGCTGTCTCCGGTCCCCGCCACTCCGCCAGCGACAGCGCGGGCAACGGTGTCGCCAGTTGCTCCCGCAGTCGGTCGTCGGGACGCCACTCGCCGTCCGGCCAGACGAGCGCGGCGTCGCTCGCGTCGCCAGTCTCCGGTACGTCGAAGACGACCCAGCCGGACCCGTTCTCGCTAGAGTACTGCTCGCCACCCGACCCGTCGGACTGGCGTGCCGGAATCCGCTCCCACGTCCTCGGCGCGTGGGCGGCTCCGTCGAACCGGAAGGCGAGGGCCGACCGCGGGGGCGGCGGCCCCGAGACCACGGACACGGCCAGAACGAGGTACTGGCGGTCGCTCTCCGCGGCTAGCTGGTAGTAGTCGGTGTTCAGTTCGACGAGTGCCGGCTGGAGAGCGTCGAGTTCGACCCTCAACTCCGTCTCGCGGGGCGTCGCTGTCGTAGTCGGCGTGGTGCTGGTGTCACCCGTCGGCGCGTCGCGTCCGCCGTCCCGTCGCGAGGGACAGCCAGCGAGGCCGGCGAGGCCGGCCCCACAGAGAGAAAGCACTGCTCGTCGGTGCATGTCCGTTCCTCGCTCCCGGCGCAGTGAAGGCTTTGCGTAGAGTTCAATCGCCTCTTGAGCCTCGACAATCTACTTACGAGGCGGGACGGCGGGGGAGGACGACGGTCTACGAGCCGGATCCGCCAACCGAACCCGCGAACTGGATCCCCGAACCGAACCAACGACGCCACGTCCGCACGTCGGCCGCCGGGAACGGACAGCGTTTATCCGGCGGCGACCGTATGGGCGGGCGATGGAGGTCCGGGACGCGGTCGAGGCCGACGCCGACGCGATGGCGGCCGTCGCCGACGCGCCGACGGACGCGATGCGGGGGCTGGTCCACGACCGCACGGTCCGCGTGGCGGTCGCGAGCGACGGCGAATCGGGAACGCAGGAGACCGGTGAATCCGGACTGCGGGACGTCGCTGGTGACCACGCCGACGACCTGCTGGGGTTCGTCAGCTACGACGCCGTCCGCGACGCGGTCCACGTGACCCAACTGGCGGGCGAGCCGGCCGCCCTCGACCGCCTGCTGGAGGAGCCCGTGGGGTTCGCCCGCCGCGAGGGCATGGCCGTGGAGCTGGTGGTCCCCGACGACGAGACGGCGACCCGCGACGCCGCCGACCGGGCGGGGTTCGACGCCGTCGGCCCGGGGCCGTCGTTCGCGGGCCAGGAGACGACGACGTACCGGCTGGAGCCTGCCTGAATCGCGCGTCGTACGTCGGGCCGCCACTGTCCGGCCCGGCTATCCACCCCCGAAAACGACACTACGCGAACTTCCGCACCGTCACGTCCAGCGTATCCAGCTCCAGTATCGGCGCGAAGCCGGCGTCGGGGTCGATGTTGACGCTGCGCTGGAAGTCCGTCTGGGCCTGCCAGCAGCCGCTGTTGACCACGGTCACGCCGTGATACCGCCCGACACCGAGCTTGTGGACGTGGCCGGCGTGGAAGACGTCCGGCACCTCCTCGACGACCATGTAGTCGCGCTCCTCCGGTGCGAGCCGGGTCTGACCGCCGAACTGCGGCGCGAGGTGGCGCTTGCGGAGGAGCTGGGCCATCGCCTCGTGGGGCGCGTCGTAGCTGGCGTCCTCGGCGGGGAGCTCGGCGATGACCTCGTCCAGCGAGACGCCGTGGTACAGCAGCACCGACACCCCCTCTATCGTCACCGTCGCCGGATTGCCGACGATGCGCGCGTCGTGGGCCGACATGATGGACCGCAGCTCCTCGTCGAACCCGGGCTGGGGCTCGGCGAGGCGGACCGCGTCGTGGTTGCCGGGTATCATCACCACCTCGAGGTCGCCGGGCACCGACTTCAGGTGCTCGGCGAACTGCTCGTACTGGTCGTAGATGTCGATTATCGACAGCTCGTCGTCCTGGTCGGGGTAGACGCCGACGCCCTCGACCATGTCGCCCGCGATGAGGAGGTACTCGACGGCCTCGGCCTCGTCGGTGTGGAGCCAGTCGGCGAAGCGCTCCCACGCGTCGGCGAGGAACTCCTGGCTGCCGACGTGGACGTCGCTGACGAGCGCCGCGGAGACCTCGCGGTCCGCGGTCGCGGGCTCGTGGGTGCGCGGCACGTCCGGGAAGTGCAGCGCGTCGACGAACAGCACGCCGCCGTCGTCGGCGAGGCTGCCCTCGACAGCGACCACCTCGTCCAGCAGCAGGCGCTCGACGTCGGCCGCGAACTCCCGGTCGCTGAGCACGAGACACGGGAAGGTGCCGCTGGTGTCCTCGAGCTCCACCAGACGGTGGCCCCCGGAGGTCGAGCGCACGTCGTTGACCATCCCCACCATCGCGGCGTCGCTGCCGCCGGGTAGCTCGTGGATGGCCGACGCGGGGCGGTGGTTGACCCGCGACCGGAGCAGCGACGACAGCCGCTTGTACCGGTCCCGGAACACGTCCACGAAGTCGCCGTACTCGCCGGTGCCGGTGCTCCGGCCGGTGACGTCGTTCGCGACCTCGATTGCGGACGGAGCGTTGCCGGCTTCCGCTCCCGCCGGAGTGTCGTTAGCTGGCGCGCTGTCGCCGGGTGCCGGTCCGGACGCACCGTCCTCCACGCCCGCTCCGGCCGAACCGTCTCCCCGCTCCCGGGACCGCGAATCGCCCGACGGGGACGTGGTATCCGGCTCCGCAGACCCCTCCGTTTCGACTGGAGCTCGGCCGCCCGAACGCTCCCCCAACGCCGGGGTACCTCCAGTTGAAACAGAGGGGTCGTCGGTGTCGGACGGCGGGATGTCGTCCCCGTCGGACGGCGAGGTGTCGCCTCCCTCGGCGTCCCGTGGGGCGTCCGATTTGCCAGCGCCCGCCTCGCGGCCGGCGGGGCGGCGGCCGACTTCGTCTATCGCGGCCTCGGCGTGGTCGGTGGTGACGACGAGCGCGTCGCCGGCCGCCTCGACGGCCACCTCGACGGCCCGCTCGGTGTCGGCCGCCCCGGCCAGCAGCGTCACGGCTTCGGGGTCCGCGTTGTACCCGCGGTCCGCGAGGGCCTCGACGATGCGGACGGCCGACTCCAGTGGCACGTCCCGCCGGAACGGTTCGCCCGGCCAAAAGCGTGCCGGACCGCGCGCTCGCGGGTGTGGTGCCGTTTCGCTACTCCGCGACGCCTCCATCGCTATCCGACGACGCCTGCTTCGCCTTCCGACGACGACACCACGCCTTCCGACGACGCCTCCATCGCTATCCGGCGACGCCGCCGCGCCTTCCGGCGACGCCCGCTTCGCATGTCAGCGCGTGGGGGAAACGTTCGCCGACCGAAGGGGGAAAGTTCAAACGTTGCACGCCACTACGGATGGCCAATGAAACCGCCGGGCGACGGGTCGCCCCCGGGTGACGACAGCGCCGACGCCGACGACGGTCGGGGCGATGGCGACGACGAACTCGCCGACGACCGGCCGGTCGACGACCAGCCAGTCGACGACCGCGGGGGCGAGCGAAGCATCGACGCCGACCACCGCGGGGGCGGGAGTGCCGACGACGCGGACGGGGCCGACGAGGGAGCGGCGGGGACGGACGGTGGTCGGGAGACGCCCACCGAGGTGCGGGAGATCCCGACCGACGACGGCAGCGACCCCGTCGCGAGTAGCGACGACGGACCGCCGGCGAAGCGGGCCGCGGACTCCGGAGACGGGCCGGAGGTGATGACGCCCATCGAGTTCCTCGGGTGGCTGCGGACCACCGACCACGGCGGCGTGGCCGCCGTCCGGGAGATGCTCAGCACCGCGGCCATCGTCCTGCTCGTCGGCGCGCTGCTGTTCGGGGTCAGCGGCGTCTGGCCGCCCATGGTCGCCATCGAGAGCGGCAGCATGACCCCGCACATGCAGGTCGGCGACCTCGTGTTCGTCATGGACGAGGACCGCCTCCAGCCTGCGGCGGCCCAGGGGACCACGGGGGTGGTGACCTACCAGAGCGGCGAGTCGGCCGGCTATCGCACCTTCCAGAGCTACGGCGACGTGGTGGTGTACAGGCCGGACGGGAGCGTCCAGCAGACGCCCATCATCCACCGCGCGCGCTTCTGGGTCGAGGAGGGCGAGAACTGGTATCAAACGAAGGCCGACCCCGAGTACGTCAGCCCCAACTACCGCAACTGCGAGCAACTACCGGCCTGCCCGGCCCCCCACGCCGGCTTCGTGACGAAGGGCGACAACAACGACTACTACGACCAGGCCATCGGCATGAGCAGCCCGGTCCGGCCCACGTGGGTCACCGGGACAGCCGAGTTCCGCATCCCGTGGCTCGGGTGCATCCGGCTCGGCTTCCCGCCGGGCTGTCTGGCCCCGCCGCAGACGATTCCGGGGTCGTGGGTGGTGCTCGGGGTGTTGGCGGTGCTTGCGATAGCGGCGTCGTCGATAGAGCGGGAGTAGTCGAGACGGGTCCGGGCGGTCGAGAACGGTCTCGGCAGTGTTTAGATAAGACTTCCATAGTTGACCGCGCTATTTCTTGGCTCCCGGAAGCCCCGGCGCGCTCGGCTCGGGGGCACCGGAGGACTCACTTCGTTCGTCCTCCGAGGTCTCGTTCGCTTCGCTCACGAGACCCTCGTTGCGCTCCTCGGGCGTTCCACGCCCTGCGGTGCTTACGTCGGCCGCCGTCGCCGAGCGCGCCGCCCCTTCCGTAGTCCCACCCCACGCCGACTGTCGAGTCAGCACTAGCCCGCCGGATGACCGGCTTATCTAAACACTGCCCGGGCCTCGGAACCAGGATTGACGGATGCCCCGGTCGTCCACACCGACTGTGAGCACAAGCGGTGCGTCGGAGCCAGCCGGAGCCGACCGGTGGCGGTACCTCCAGTGGGCGCTGACCGTCGCGGGCGTCGCGCTCGTCGCGTTCACACTCGATTCGGTCTCCCATTGGCTCTTCGGGCCGATTCGGGCGTGGAGCACCTGCTTCCCGTGCACTTGGCAGCGGAAGCTGTTCATCCTCTCGCCGCTGCTCCTCGGGACGGGACTGTTGGCGCTGGCGGGGGTGCTGGTGAGGCTGCGTCGTACCGACCGTCTGTAGACTCAGCGTCGCCATCGGAGGACGGATTCCCGACCGCACCACAGGACGGGCGTCGCAGCCGCAGAACAGGTGACACACAGAACCGACCTCTCCACCACAGAACTGACCTCACGACCCGCAGAAGCGACCCCCACCTCAACTGTCGAACCGCGACTGCAC
>CAZPIG010000064.1:0-11476 GCA_964586205.1 uncultured Halobacteriales archaeon
GCGCGGCGTCCCCCGAAAGCACTTGCCGCGCCGCCGACTCCCGCCGACCATGACTCGGCGGACGCGCCGGGGCCTCCTCGCCCTCCTCGCCGGCGCGACGGCACCGCTCGCCGGCTGCCGGACGAACTCCCGCGACCCGTCGGGGACTCGCACCGACGCCGCCACCCCGCCGCGGACAGGCCGGTCGCCCACTCCGTCCGAGCGGTCACCCACGGCAACTGACCCGCCGCCGGCTACCGACCCGGGGACTGCGTCGTCAGGAACGGCGTCGCCATCCCGGCTCGTGCTGACGCGCGACGACCCCTCGCCGGGGACGACGGCGACCGTCTACCCGGCGCAGCTCCGGTCGCTACTGCGCGAGGCGGCGACGACCGACGGCCCGCTCCGCGTCCGCGCCGAGACGCCGGTCTACGCCCCCGAGCCCCTCCTCGCCCGACTCGGGACGGTCCGCCTCGAATCGCCCGACGGCACCGTCGACGGCTGCTACGAGGTCGCGGCGGAGGGCGGCACCTACTACGAGTGGCGCGTCGGCGCGACGCCGGTGGAGTCGGTCCCCGATGGAGCCGACGTGACGCCCACCAGGAATCTGTCGCCCGCTCGGCGGGCGTTCGTCGACAGCGCGCTCGACCGCGGCGGCACGCTGGTCTCGCCCGAGACCGAACTCGGAAGCTGGGTCCGCCACGAGTTCGTCGGCGGCTACGTCTCCCGCGACGGCACCACCTACCGCGGCCGGAAGCTCCAGCAGACCGACGCCGCCTTCTTCAGCCGGGAGGTGTGGTACGTCCTCTCGCTGAGGCCAGTCTCGAAGCGCGGGGCCTCGACTGGCCCGACGCCGACGGATACGACCGCGACGGATTCGGAGGCGTCCCCGACGAGCACGCCGGAGTCCCCGGTGACGCTCCGCCTGCGGGCCGTCCCGGAGGCCGTCCGAGAGGTCGTCGACGGGCTGGTCGGCACCTATCACCGCGACCGGGTCACGGCGGACCTCGCCGGCGAGGGAACCGACGGGGCGGCCGTCGCGCGGTTCGCCCGGGAGACGGAGGGGCTGCTCTTCCACGCCGCGGGCTACGACGTTTCGGTGGTCGAGGACGGGTACCCGTAGCGGGGGCGGGCGCTAGCGGCGGATCACGACGGCGACGCCGCCGCTATCGCAGTGCCCGACCCGATTCTGCCCTCGTCACGTCTCACCCGCCCGGGCAGCCCAGCTCGTACTGGTCCGTCCGCGTCGAGCGCGGCAGCGAGACGGTCGCCGGCTCGTCGTACCGGTGGAACCGGGTCGTCAGCTCGGCCGTAGCCGACGCGCCGCGGGTCGAAAGCTCGACGACGAACTCCGACTTCACCGGCAACCCCGTCTCCGCGTCCACCCACAGCTCGAGCGTCGCGTTCTGGACGTTCGCCCGCGCGAGGTCGCCGACGCCCGTCCGGCCAGTGGTGGATAGCTCGTCGAGCGCGCGCTTCGACGGGTGAGCGACGATGCGCCACGTCCGGTCGCCGTCGAGGGTCTCGTTGCCGCCCCAGTAGACGTCGGTCGCCTCCAGCAGCGCCAACTGGCGGCCGAGCGGCGTCGCCTCGAACCACTCGGCCGACCCGCTCGCGTTCTCGACGCCCCACCCGTCCCACGGGTCCGGGCACTCGGTGTACGTCGTCCGGCCGTCCACGTACTGCGCGCGCGTCTCGCCCTCGGCGGTCGCGTTCGATACCATCCGCCGAGCCGGTCGGTCGACCGTCCCCTCGCCGGCGACGTGGACGGTCCGGCTGCGGTCGCCGTCGGAGGCGGCGACGCGGGCGTCGATGGCGAAGCGGTACGTCGGCACCTCCTCGACGGCCGCGGTCGTGCGGTTCAGCGCGTCGAGTGCGCGCTCGTCGCTCGGCGGCTGGCTGCCAGGGAGGACGGAGCAGCCGGCGAGGACGACGAGGAGGGCGACGGCTGGAACTGCGGCTCGTGGGGGGACCATGGGCGGCGTGTCTTTTCGGAGGGGCTTCAAGCTTGTCGTGGACTCCCGGAGCGGCCTGCCGGTTGTGGAATCGCCGTGTGGGTAGAAGAAGTCGTCGTCGGGTCGTGACGGCTACGACCCGCTCAGTTCGTCGAGGTCGCGCTCCATCCCGTCGCGCATCTGTTCGCGCATCTCCTGCACTCCGGTCCGCGTCTCCTCGCTTTCGTCGGCGAGGACGCCGAATCCGGCCCAGCGGTCGATGCCAGTGAGTCGGCGGACGACGTCCTCCAACGACTCGTCCTCTCGACGGGCCAGTTCGAGTCGGCGCTTCGTCTCCTCGGAGACTCGTATCGTCGTGTCCGGCACGGATGCGTGTGCGTATCCACGTGCGATGAAGGTGACGGACCGGAAGTCCGCGAAGCGACGGCCCCGTCGCTGCTCCTGCCACGGTAGCCGACGAACCGACCGAACCGTAGAGAAATAGACCCGAAAACCGCGCTACTCGTCGTCGCCGCCCTCGTCCCCGTCGCCCTCCTCATCCACGTCCTCGAAGTCCGCGTCCACGTACTCGTCGCCGTCGCCGTCACCGGCCGCGCCACCGGGACCAGCGCCGCCAGGACCCGCTGCACCACCGGCACCCGCAGCGCCGCCAGGACCAGCACCGCCCGGCCCGGCACCCGCGCCGCCAGCGCCGGCCTGGGCCTGTTGCTGGTACATCTGCTTGCCTATCTCCTGGAGCGCCTCGCTGAGGCTCTCGGTGGCCTCCTCGTAGTCCTCCTTGGTCGCGTCCTCGTCCTCCAACGTCTCCTCGACGGCCTCCACCTCGGCCTCGATGTCCTCGCGGAGGTCGTCGTCTATCTCCTCGTCGTTCTCGTCCAGCAGCGTCTCGGCGCGGTTGACCGCGCTCTCGGCGGCGTTGCGCGCCTCGATGCGCTCGCGCCGGCGCTCGTCCTCCTCGGCGTGCTCCTCGGCCTCCTCCTGCATCCGCTCTATCTGCTCGTCGGACAGGCCGGCACCGCCTTCGATGGTTATCTCCTCCTGGTTGCCCGAACCCTGGTCCTCGGCGGCGACGTTGACGATGCCGTTCTCGTCGATGGAGAAGCTGACCTCTATCTGGGGCGTGCCCGCGGGCGCGGGCGGGATGCCGGCGAGCATGAACTCGCCGAGTAGCTCGTTCTCCTCGGCTATCTCCCGCTCGCCCTGGAAGACGCGGACCTGCACGCTGGTCTGGTTGTCCGCGGCCGTCGTGAACACCTTCGACTCCTCGGTCGGGATGGTGGTGTTCTTCTCGATGAGGCGCTCGAACAGGCCGCCCTTGACCTCGATGCCCAGCGACAGCGGCGTCACGTCCAGCAGCACGATGTCGTCGACGTCGCCCGACAGCACGCCGCCCTGAATGGCCGCGCCCATGGCGACGGCCTCGTCGGGGTTGACGTTCTTCTTCGGCTCCTTGCCCGTCAGCTCCTCGACCTTGTCCTGCACCTGGGGCATCCGGGTCGAGCCGCCGACGAGGATGACCTCGTCGATGTCGTCCTTGCCGTACCCGGCGTCCTCGAGGGCCTGCTCGGTCGGGCCGACCGTCCGCTCGACGAGGTCCTCGGTGAGCGACTCGAACTTCGCGCGCGTCAGGCTCTCCTCTAAGTGGATGGGGCCGTCGTCGGTGGCCGTGACGAACGGGAGGTTTATCTCGGTCTCCTTGCGGGTCGATAGCTCGACCTTGGCCTCCTCGGCGGCGTCGGTCAGCCGCTGGAGCGCCTGGCGGTCCTCCCGGAGGTCGATGCCGTGCTCGTTCTCGAACTCGTCGGCCAGCCACTCGACGACCGCCTCGTCCCAGTCGTCGCCGCCGAGGTCGTTGTCGCCGTTGGTGGCGACGACCTCGTAGACGCCGCCGCCGAGGTCGAGGATGGAGACGTCGAAGGTGCCCCCGCCGAGGTCGTAGACGAGGACGGTCTGGTCGGTCTCGTCGTCCAGCCCGTAGGCCATCGACGCGGCGGTCGGCTCGTTGATGATGCGCTCGACCTCGAAGCCGGCGATCTCGCCGGCGTCCTTGGTCGCCTGGCGCTGGCGGTCGTTGAAGTACGCGGGGACCGTGATGACCGCCTTCTCGACGTCGTCGCCGAGGTAGTCCTCGGCGTCGCGCTTTATCTTCTGGAGTATCATCGCCGATATCTGCTCGGGCGTGTACTCCTCGTCGTCTATCCCGACCGCGTAGTCCTCCTCGCCGACGTGGCGCTTGATGCTCTCGACGGTGCGGCCGGGGTTCTGTACGGCCTGGTTCTTCGCCGGCTTGCCGACCAGTCGCTCGCCGTCGTCGGAGAACGCCACCACCGAGGGCGTCGTCCGGTCGCCCTCCGCGTTGACGATTATCTCGGGGTCACCGCCCTCCATCACCGCGAACGCGCTGTTCGTGGTGCCGAGGTCGATGCCCAGAATCTTGTCGCTCGCCATCTTGTGGGTAATGTTGCGCGCTCGGTCGTTTAAACCTTACTAGACTCACCGCGTGGGTCCCGCGCACCGCCCTATCGCTATCTTGCGATTCTCGCGGCGCGTGTGAGAATCTACCAAAGGATATAAACCGACCGCAATCACAGTCCACGCGGCGCTTCGCCACGGCGCGGCGCTACTCCGCAGCGTCGCCGTCCGACGACTCCCCAGTGTCGCCGGTGGACGAGTCACCGCTGTCGCCGTCCGACGACTCGACGTCCTCCGGGCTCTGGCCCCCCGACGAGTCCGTACCATCGAGGTCGTCCGGGCCGCCGCCGATGTCCGGGTCGTCGCCGTCCTCGGGGCCCTCGCTGACGGTCACCTGGGCCGGCCGGACGACGGTATCGCCCATCTCGAATCCCGAGCGGTGGACCTCGGCGACGGTGTCGGCGGGCTGGTCGCTCTCGACGCGGAGCATGACCTCGTGGCGCTGGGGGTCGACCGCGTCGCCCGGGTCGGGCGCGACCTCGGTGACGCCCTCGGCGTCGAGCACCCGGTCGAACTCGGTCAGGGTCATCTTCACGCCCTCCCGCAGGCTCTCGACGTCGTCGTGGTCGGCCTCGACGGCGCGGACGAGGTCGTCGCGCACGTCAAGCAGGCGCTCGACGACGTCGCGGGTCGCCCGCTCTTCCGCCTTCTCCCGGCGGCGCTCGGCGCGCTTCTTGTAGTTCTCGAAGTCGGCCTGCTTGCGCTTCAGCTTCGACTCCAGTTCCGAGGCCCGCTCCTCGGCCTCGGTCGCCCGCTGCTCGGCGGCCTCGCGCTCGGACGCCGCCTCGAGGAGGTGGTCCTCCACGTCGGTCGCCAGCCGCTCGTCCTCGATGGCCACCTTCGCGACGAGGCTGGTGGCCGCGGGCCCGAGCACCGACTCGTCGGCCTCCTCGTCCGATTCGCCCTCCGTGGCTCCCTCGCCGTCGGCGGCCCCGTCGTCGACCGTCTCGTCCGCCTCCGCCACGGCTCCCGCATCGTCGGTCTCCGCGGCCCGCGCGCCCTCGGCCTCCGCGGTCCCAGCGTCCTCGGCCTCCGGACCGCCCGAGTCGTCAGCCTCGGCAGCGCCCGCCTCCTCGGCGGTCCCGCCGCCGTCGGCGTCGTCCTCGACCTCCGGGGGTTCCTCGTCGGTGTCGCTCATACCCGGTGCAAGCCGTCACGACGTGAAAAGGGTTCAGAATTCGGCTCGCCGTTCGCCGGGACCGCGGTCGCCGGGACCCTCCGGGGAGAGTGCACCAACTATATTCCCCACTTACCAAGCTTTAATTGCATTCGCTTACCAATCGGTTCTGCACATGTCCGACCACGGTACGTCCCGTCGCGACGCGCTCCGGAGCCTCGCCGGCCTGGCGGCCGGTGGGGCGGCGCTCTCGGGGGCCGCGGGCGCGGGTCGCGCAGACGAGGGCGGTACGGCCAGCGCCGACGGACCGATACACGCGAGCGGCACGCGCATCAACACCTTCCAGCCGGACGGCGACCGCTTTCGGGTCACCTCGCGGTTCGTCAGTCCGGACCTCGCGCGGTACGGCCGCCGGGCCGTCGAGTTCGACTCCGAGCAGGTCCACCGCGAGGCCGTCCCGCAGCGGTACCGCGACCCCGACCGGGCCTTCACCGTCCGGTTCGCCGACACTGCCGTCGTCGGCACCTTCCGCGAGCACGCCGCGGCCGAGCGGGCGCTCGCCGGTGGCGCGGGCGACGTGACAACGCAGTCCACCACCTACACCGGGCCGCTGTACGTCTACAACTCCAGCGTCTCGAACCCCAGCGTGAGCGACCTCGGCGAGCGGACCGGTCCCATCAACGTGGGCTGGGACGAGTCGCTCGGGATGACGCCGTCGGAGATAAGCACGACCATGCACGACGACGGCGGCTGGTCGACGCCGTGGCTCGGTACGGCGGGCGACCGGTACGTCATCCTCCACTTCGAGGGGACCACGACCCTCTACACGAAGAAGCAGGACACCCACGTCGGCAAGGACTACGGGTCCATCCTCACGCCGGACCAGTACCACGTCCGGCTGTACGACCTGCCGTGGCACACCGACGACAACCTCGCGGTGGTCGGCCAGGCGCACCTCGACCCGAACGACCACGGCCAGCTCGGCGGCGACGTGAACTGGAGCTTCGCCGAGTCCAGACGGGAGGTCGCCGACACGTGGTTCGACCTCGGCCGCTCGATACTGACCACGTTCGTCGACAACGGCTCCCGGTGGGAGAGCAGCGACGGCTACCTCGGGCAGGTGGGCGCGACGCTCTGAACCCCAGCGGTCGCGCCACGCTTATGCGCGTACCGCTCCGTGGGTGACACACCGTGCTCCCCAGGGACCTCCTCGTCGGCGACCCGGGGCTCGCCCGACAGTTCGCGTGGGCCGCCGCGGGGCTGTTCGTCGTCGCCGTCGTCCTGCTCGTCGGGACGTGGAGCCTCGAGGCCGCGGACGCGCCGGGGCCGAGCCACGCGACGCTGCTGGTCGCGCTGGAGGCGGTCATCGGCGTCGGCGTCGTCCTCGCAGCCGTCAGCGGCTACCTCGGCGGTGGCGTCGCGGTCGGCGCGGCCCTCGCGGCCGCACCCGCGCTCGCCGTCGCCGCGGGGATGGTCGTCGCGCCCGCGCTCGGCATCAGCAACCCCGACACGACCCCGGCGGGCGGGGTCGCGCTGGCTGTCTACGTCCTCGCTCTCGCCACGGTGCTCGGCCTCGGCGGCTTCGCCGTCGGGCGGGCCGTCAGGTGGCTGGTCGAGCAGGTAGCGGTGTGAACGTGTGGCGGTCGGAGAATGGATTTCGGGGCCGGCAAGATGTCCGACCGACTGTGTTCAGATACGCCGGTCGAGCGGGGGCTGTTGCTTACTCCACAATCGCCGTGGGCGGGACTTCGGAAGGGGCGGCGTCCTCGCGAGCGAAGCGAGCGAGGGCTCGTCGGAGCTTGCTCCGACGGTGCGCTCGACGAAGGCGGGCGAAGCAAGCAGAGCGAGGCCCGACGGGCCTCGCAGGCCGTGCGGCGCGCGCACGGGCGCGCCGCAGACACTGCAGGCGCGAACGCAGTGAGCGCCGAAGCGCGCAGCGAGCCCCCCGAGTCGAGCGCGCCGGGGCTTCCGACCGCCAAGCGGCAGTGGGGTCAGCTTCACAACCGTATCTGAACACCACCTCCGACCGTCTCCCCTCGCCCCGAACGACACGCTTTTGGCCACCCGGGGGAAAGGGACGCCCGCACATGGTCGCACAGACGATGGATCGCGTTCCGGCTGGCGCATAGTCGACCCCTTCTGAGAGACCGACGTGGTGGTACAGGCGGTGGAGAACGATGTTGAGCAGCAGCGCCGCCCTCGCGGAGACCGGCCTCGCCGGCGCGGCGCTGAAGCCGGCGGAGTGCGACGTCGCCCGCGGCGTCGACCTGCCCGTGGCGCGGGTCGTCGTCGACTACGAGGGCCGCGAGCACCTCCCCGACGCGGACGCGCTCGCGGCGCTCGCGGAGGCGAAGGACCTCCTGGTCACGACGCCCGTGCGGGCCGACGGCTTCGACCCGCTGGGCGACGACGGGCGCTACGACGACCTCCCCGAGACGGCGACGCCCGTGCTCGTCGCGGGCCACCCCGCGTTCCTCGGCGACGACGAGCGCGGGCGGGCCATCGCGCCGCGGCTCGCCGCCGCGCGCGAGCGGACCCCCGACGCGTGGGTCGGCACCGAGAGCATCGAGCGCCTCGCGCTCGCGGTCGGCGGCACGCAGTTCGAGCTACTGTCCGCCACGACCGACCGCGCCGTCCGGTCGCTCCGGACGGCCGGCTTCGAGGGGACGGTCGCCGTCTACGCGCCGACGGTGCTGACCGACGACGAGGACGCCATCCTCGACGCCGTCGGGGGCTACGCGGCCCGGCGGCGGCCGGTCGCCGAGGCGCTGCCCGACGGCGCGGCCACCGACGCGACGGCCACCGGCCGCGCGCGCGAGGTGCTGCTCGCCGCCTGCGAGGACTACGCGCTCGTCGGCGGCGTCGGAGCGGTCGCCGACCGCGTCGCCGCCCTCGAGGCGGCGGGCGTCGACAGCGTGGTGGGCTACCCCGCCCGCGGCGTCGATGCCGTGCTCTGACTTCGAGGGTCGGACCCCGGGCCCGCAACTTATTTTTAATTATATAGACTAGAAATTTATTGCCGAGGCGACCGTCGTATCGACCGGTGCCACGCGGCACCGACCAGACAATGACCGGGAACGAAAGCACCGGACCGGACCGACGCGAAGCGCTCGACCACCTCGCCGAGCCCTCGGACGACGGCAGCCGCCGGGGATTCCTGCGCGGCGTCGCGGCCAGCGCGGCCGCGGCCGTGGGGCTCTCGGGTACAGCGGCGGCGCTGGACCCGACGGGCGAGGTGGCCCTCGACCAGCTACGTGAGCAGTACGCAGCCCCGGGCGCGGCCTCGGCCGCGCTCCGGAGCCACGGCGGCGACCTGCTGGCGGCGCTCGCGAACCGCGGCTACCTCGCGGACGGCGCGCCGGGGGAGTTCGACGACGTCGTCGGGAATTCGCTGCTCGTCGGCGACACGCCGACGGGTCACGTGATGGCCACGACGGACGTCGACGGCGGGACGCTGACCGTCGTGGTCGAGCCCGAGAACGACCGCGCGTACGCCGTCGACGACAGCGGCGACCGCTGGACGCTGCTGAAGCAGCGCGACGGCGGCGTGGAGACGGCGGAGGTCACGCCGGACGGGAGCTTCTGCTACTCGAGCTCAGCCGTCTGCTTCCCCTGCGAGATGCACGACTACGCGTGTGCGGACGGCGGCTGTCACATCGCCCCGACCGGGGTCTGCTGCTCGGACTGCCAGTCGTTCTGCCCCTGCTGAGGGGTCTCCTTCTTTCGACGCCGCGCGACCCGCCCCCGACACGGAAAGACCCATGAGCGACAGTCCCGAAGCGGGAGTCATGTTCCCGGTCCTCCAGATCCCCGGCGGCGTGGAACTGCTGGTCATCTTCGTCATCGTCGTCCTCCTGTTCGGCATCCCGCTGGCCATCGTCGCGCTCGCGGTCGTCCTGCTCCGGAGCTCGCGCGGCGACGGCGACGTCGAGGCCGAGGTGCGGGCGCTCCGCGAGGAGGTGGCAGAGCTACGGGCGTCGATGCAGGCCGGGGCGGACGACCCCGACGACGCTGGGGCCACCGAGGGTGACTCCGACGACGGGGAGTGACCGCGCACCGGCGCGTCGAGCCTCCACCTCGGCACCGACCTGCTCCCTAAGCCGCCTCCAGGTTCGACCACGCCTCGTCGACTAGCTCGCCGGTGCGCTCGACGACGTCCGCCCACGCCTCGTCGTCGGGCGCGAGCCCCACGAGGCGGGCGACGCGCATGATGCTGACGTGGTAGACCCGCTGGACGCCGGGCTCGACCTGCCAGACGACGACGTTGCAGGGGAACAGTGCGCCGATCCGCTTCTCGCTGGCGTCGAGCGCGCGGTCGGCCATCTCGGGGTTGCACGCGCCGAGCACGTAGTAGGGGTCCCGGTCGGCGTCGACCTTCTCGTTGAGCAGCTCCGAGGGCGAGAACTCCGTCGCCACGCCGAAGCCGGCGTCGAGGAACGCCTCCCGGACGTGCTCGACGGCCGCCTCGTGGTCCATCTCGAGGGTCGCTACCTCCTCGCCGACGTCGTCGCCGGCCACCGCCGCGGGGTCGATGGGCAGGTCGCTCATCGTGGGCGGCCCTTCGCGCGCGGGCCCGAAAACCGTTCCTGATGTGGCGCGACGCGAGACGCACCGGCGACACGTGGCCGGAGTCGCGCCGCGGCCCTGCGCTCCGCGACAGCGTCACCCGAGCGGCAGCCACGACAGCCACCGGACGACCCGCTCTGGAGCCAGCAGCGGCGGGTGCAGGACGAGCCAGTCGAGCAGCGCCAGCCCGCCGCCGTGGGCCACCACCGACGGGAGGATGGAGCGGCTCCGGTAGTCGACCGCGCCGAACAGGACGTCGGTCGGTCCCGACAGCAGCAGCTCGATGGGCGGCTTCGTCGTGTGGTGCAGCGCGTAGACGACGGGGCTGACGAAGATGGCCACCGGTCCCAGCCGACGGATGCCGACGCAGAGCAGGCCGCGGTAGTACGTCTCGGCGGCGACGACGAGCGCCAGTTGCCCGGCGGTGTGGACGAGGAAGGCCGCCGGCTCCGCGGAGGTCTCCCACATCGGGTAGTAGGCCCGCACCGACGGCAGCGACGACCCGACGAGGTAGAACGGGGCGACGAAAGCCGCGAGAGCGACCGTGTTCCGCAGCGCCCGGCGGTCCACCCGCCAGCCGAGGTCGCGGCGGTAGAGTACCCCGAGCGCGGCCGGGGCGGCGAGGAAGAAGACCCCGTCGCGGACGAGGCGGTCCGGGATGCCGTCCGGCCGACTGGGCCACGCGGTCCACGCGATCCCCAGCACCGCGCCAGCGACCAGCGCGACGCGGAGCCACGGGTCGGCCCGGAGCCGGTCCGGGAGGGACCGGAGGTAGGTCCGAGCGGCGCGGAGCCGGGCCGCGACGGTGCCGAGGCGGGTCGAGACGGCCTCCGTCCCCCGGCTCCACTCGACCACGGGCCTACTCGTCCGCGGTGGGGATGGGCCCGGTCCCCACGACATCCCGGACGGCCTCGGTGAACTCCTGGCGGCGCGAGAAGTAGGTCTCGTCGACCGCCGCGAGGACGTCCGACAGCTCCCGGGGGCCCTCCGGCGTCCGGACGACGCTGTCGCCCTCCTTGCGGTCGACCTCGCTCTTCTGCTGGGGCCACGTGAGCCGGGCAGCCACCCGTGCGAGCGGGGCCCCCTCGACCGTCGCGCCCTCGCCGAGCTCGACGGCGGGCTCGCCGTTCTCGTCCTCGTCGTCGGCCATGGGCGGGGGTTCGCGGGGGCTCCGATTCAAGGTTTCGATAGTCCGTCCCCTGCGGTGATGTCAACTTAAGCTTCGACTATGGGATCAAACCACCGTCGGGCGGGAGTTCCGCGAACGGAGTGAGCGGAACGTCGGCGAGCTTGCTCGCCGGAACTGAAAGGGGCGGCGCGCTCGGCGAACCCCGGCGACGCAAGCAGGGCGAGGTCCGACGGACCTCGCTTGCCGTGCGGCGCGGGC
>CAZPIG010000065.1:0-11449 GCA_964586205.1 uncultured Halobacteriales archaeon
AGGCCGCCGCCGACGTCGAACCCGGAGGTGTCCTCGCCCTCCTTGGGCATGCTGACCGGCGAGTAGAAGTGGGTCGCGCCGGCGCTGTTGTCGGCCACCGAGCAGGACAGCACGTCCCGCGCGAGGTCGAGGCTCTGGCTCGACGGCTCCCGCGAGTGGGCGTAGGCGTCCCACACGTCGGTCACCTGGTCGGTGCCGATGCGGTCCATCCGGTTCAGGACGCTGAACGCGACCGCCCGCCGCGCGGCGTCGCTCGCGATGAAGCGCCCGGCCTCGCTGGTCAGTATCTTCCCCAGCGCGAAGACGTTGGTGTCGGTCTCCCACGGCCCGCAAGCCGCGAGGGTCCCCTCGACCAGCCAGCCGTCGTCGGCCGACCAGCCCGTGGCGTGGTCGTGGTAGTCCACGTGCCACCACGTGAAGCCGTCGGCCGTCTGCGGGCCGCCGATTATCCGGCCGGTCGCGCCCTGGGCGGCCGTGTCGACCACCGTCGCGTCCGTCCCCGGCGCGTCGCGGACGTGGAGCGCGGTCGTGGTGTGGACGCCGTCGTAGCGCACGAACTTCCAGCCCGCGCGGTCCTTGCCGGACTGCAGCCAGCCGTCGCCGACCGCACACCAGCCCGTGGCCGTGTCCTCGACGCGGTCGTCGTCGAACTCCACCAGCCACCACTCGAAGCCGTCGGCGAACTCCGGGCCGGCCATCGTCTGGCCGCGCATCCGCGGGGGCTCGGTGTCGACGACGCCGTTGCTCGTCCCCGGGGCGTCCCGGACGTTCAGCGCCGTGGTGGTGTGGACGGCCTCGCCGAGGGCGAAGTGGCTGGCGGCGGCAGTGCCGCTGGTCGCCGCCGCGGTGCCGAAGCCGGCCGCGGCCGTCGCGCCGATGCGTCGGAGCAACTGTCGTCGTGACTGCGCCATGGGATTCGAACCATCCTCAAGCTACTTGAGTTCAACTATACACAGGCTCCAAATATCATGCTTGCACTCCACATCAGCCGAGGCGGGCGTCCTCGATTACGAGGTGACCCCGCGTCCCATCCCACGCCGTCCCGTAGGACAGCTCCAGGGGCCGGTCCATGTGCGGCCCGTCCGTCACCAGCGTCTCGAACTCGCCGCCCTCGCCCATCGGGTGGACGCCGCGCTCCTCGTGGAGCGTCGCCAGCTCCTCGATAGCGGCCCCGTCCAGCCGACGGCCGAGCCACGACTCGTCGAGGCCGTCCGCGGCCACGGCGACGACGCGTATCTCGAAGCCGGCGTCGAGCATCCGCTCCAGCGCGGGGACCGGCTCGACGCCCCAGAGCGGGGCGAACAGCTCCGCGCCGAGGTCGTCGCAGACGGCCGCGACGCGGTCGCGCTGGAAGGTGCTCGCGACCGCGCCCGCCGTGACGCCCCCCACGCCGCCCGGGAGGTCCCGGTCGAGGTCCGCGAGCGCGGCCGCGAGGGGCGCTATCTCCCTATCGCCCCGTTCGGAGACGCTCGTCGTAGCATCGGACGAGTCGTCCTCCGTACCACCGGGCATCTCGGCGTCGACCTCGACCAGCGGCAGGCCGACGGACTCCGCGAGCAGGTCCGCGAGGTCGGTCGCGGGCGTGTGGTAGAGGTAGGAGTCGCCGTCGGGGTGGACCGTCACGAGGCGGACGACGTGGACATCCTCGCGGCGGAGCGCCTCGTACAGCGCCCACGATGAGTCCTTGCCGCCGGAGAAGAGGCTAACCCACGCGCCCTCGGACCCGGCGTCTACGCTCCCATCGCTCGCATCTCCGACCTCACCGTCGCCGTCCGCGCCCGTCATGGCCGGACGTGGGCGCTACCGGGGGAAAAGTGGCTCGTCTCTCCTCTGCGGTGGCGTCGAGATAAACGACACAGTCGACACACTGGAGCCCGTGAACCAACCGTCTCCGGGCGGGACTGAAAGGGGCTGCTCGCTCGACGAAGCCCGGCGAAGTAAGCACCGCAGGGCGCACTGCGCCCGAGGAGCGCAGCGAGCCGCGCGAGTCGAGCGAGCAGGGGCTTTCGAGGTCACAGTTGCAGTTCGAGAGGGACTAGAGCGTGATCTAAACTACCTCCCCGACGAACTCCTCCACGACGCTACTCCACGAACTCCTCCTCGACGACCTCCTCCTCGACCACCACGTCGCTGAAGTACGTCGCCACGCGGATGCCGACGACGCTGATGAGCAGCCCGACGACGATGAACAGCGCCAGCCGCGAGGCCGCCGGGAGCGCGATGGGGTCCCGCGTCAGCGAGCCGATTCGCAAGGCGGGCGTCATCATCGGCTCCAGGACGCCGGCCCGGTCGAGGAAGTACGCGGAGAACCCCCGGACGACCAGCCCGATGGCCACCACGACGAACGGGAGGTTCAGGTACGGCGTCCGGAGGCGCTCCTCGCGGATGAACTCGTCCAGCAGCCGGCCCGCGCTCGCCGCGAGGGCGGCCATGGCCATCCACGCCACGCTGTCGTAGGCGAACTGCATCGCCGGGATGAGCACGCCCTCCGAGCCCGACAGCCCGGAGACGCCCAGCGCGCCGGCGAACAGGCCGATGAGCGACAGCCCGGCGGCGACGACGTAGGTGACGATGGAGACCTGCCCCGAGTAGAGGGCCTCCTGGACCTGCCCGGGGACGTCCTCTGCGTGCTCGTCGACCCCGAGGCCCTTGTAGAGCAGGAACATCCCGATGACCGCCGTGATGGTCGCCACGGCGACGGCGGTGCTGGCGGCCGCCAGCAGCAGCGGCAGCACCAGCAGGGCGACCCCCAGGGGCACCAGCGTCGTCTGGCGGAGCTCCTCGTCGGCGAGGAACTGCTTCAGGAGGTAGTACGTCGACTCGAGGTCGCGCGCCTGGCGCACCACCACGCGGTCGACGGAGTCGACGCGGACGCGGCTCTCGATGATGGGGACGAGCCGCTCGTCCTGGGCGCTGTCGATGACGACCACCGCCGAGTCGATGTCGTGCTCGGCCAGTAGGTCGTCTAGCTGGCGCGCGACCGCGCGGTCCGCGCCGACGACCGTCTCCCGGCCGCCCGAGACCACGCCGACGAGCGCCTCGCTCCCGTCGGCCTCGAGGTCGCGCGCGACCCGTAGCGCCTCCAGCAGGGAGTTCACGGCCGACCCCTCGGGGTCGGCGAGCCCCACCTCCGTGACCAGCGAGCGGACGGCCTCGGCACCCACCACCGGCGTCTGCCGGTCGGTCTTGCGACCGATGTCGTCCGTGCGGTCGAGACACACCACCAGTGTGCTCACTGTACGTAGACGATGTTACCCGCGGGATAAAAACCTCACCCCTGTCGGTAACCTCGGCTTTCCGCGACGAGAAGGACGACCCGCTAGGCCGGTCAGCGGAGCCGGAACTCGAACCCTCGGACGTCGCCGTCGCCGAGGACGCTCGCGACGCCCGCTCCGAACGAGTACGCGAGCGCGAGCGCGCCGCCGCGCATCCGCGCCATCAGTCCGCGCGGCGACTCGAACTCGCGGACGCCCACGGACTCGACGTCGAGGCGCTCGGCGATGCGGTCCTCGACGTCGTCGCGGGTGCCGATGGCGTCCACGAGCCCGATCTCGTGGGCCTCGTCGCCGAGGAACACCCGGGCCTCGGTGTCCCGGACGGCGTCCGGGTCGAGGTCCCGGCCCTCGGTGACGCGCTCGACGAAGTGGTCGTAGTAGTCGTCGACGATGCCCTGGAGGTAGGCTCGCTCGTCGTCGGTCAGCTCCTTCAGCGGCATCCCGGCGTCCTTGTACTCGCCGGCCGTCAGCTGCTCGTAGGACAGCCCGACGCGGTCGGCCAGCTCCTCGGCGTTCAGCCGGGAGCCGATCACGCCGATGCTGCCGACGATGCTCGCGTCCCGGGCCCATATCTCGTCGCAGCCGCTCGCTATCCAGTAGCCGCCGCTGGCACAGAGGTCCGTCGCGTACGCGACGGTCGGGCCGTCGAAGTCCGCGGCGGCGTTGCGGATGTCGTCGCTCGGTATCACCTCGCCGCCGGGCGTGTTCAGCCGCAGCAGCAGCGCCTCGGCGTTGGCGTCGTCGTCCGCCCGCTCTATCTGCTCGACGACGTCGTCGGCCGGCGTCAGTCCGGGCTGGGGCGGGATGCCGCCGCTGCCGTCGCGGGTGATGGGGTCGTCGACGGCCACCTCGGCGACGTTGTAGTCCGGGACGACGGCGCGGGCCGCGTGGGCCGTCCAGCGCATGGTCGCCGCGGCGAAACCGAGCGCGAGGAGCACGCCGAACAGGCTCGCGAGGTCGGTGGGGAAGAACACGAACAGGGCCCATCCGACCACGAGTGCGACGGCTCCGACGGTCAGTACGACGAGCGCCCGCCCGACGCGGCGCGCGCTATCGTCCACGGGTCGTCCACCTCGTCATGGGCGCGGATGGGACCGGTGTGGCCCTGAACCTTTCGGACCACGACCTTTTTGCTGCGCGCGAGGGCGGCCGATGGCCGCCCATCGCGCGCCGAAAAAGCTCGAGCAAAAAGCGGCCGCACCGCCACCGCTACCGCACCGCTGCCGCACCGCTATCGCACCGCTACCGCCACCGCCGCCGCACCGCTACCGCACCGCTGCAGCGCTGCCACGGCCACCGCGCCGCTACCGCGCCGCTACCGCGCCGCGGCGGCCGCCGCGGGGGCGGCGCAGCAGCGCCGCTACGACGCCGCGCCGCCGCAGCCGCCGGAGCAGCGCCGGCCGGACCGACATCCTGGCTCCGCGGGCCGCTACGAGAAGCCCATCCGTGCTAAACTTTAAACGAGGGAACGGGACAAACCCGGCGTGATGGTGGAAGCGCTCGCCGTCGCGAGCGGGAAGGGCGGCACCGGCAAGACCACGACGACGCTGGCGCTCGGCATGGCGCTGGCCGACGAGTACGACGTGACGGTCGTCGACGCCGACACCGGCATGGCGAACCTCCTCTTCCACGCCGGGCTCTCGGACGTGGACACGACGCTCCACGACCTGCTCGTCACGGACGCGGACACCGACCTGGCGGACGCCGTCTACGACCGTTTCGGGATGCGCGTCGTCCCCTGCGGCACCAGCCTCTCCGGGTTCGCCGCGGCCGAGCCGGCGCGGCTCAGGGACGTCGTCGCCGACCTCGCGGCCGACGCCGACGTCCTGCTGCTGGACTCGCCGGCCGCGGTGGGGAGCCGGAGCGCCGTCCTCCCCATCGTCCTCGCCGACCGGGTCGTGGTCGTCCTCGAACCGACCATTCCCTCGCTCAGCGACGGCCTCAAGGTCCAGGAGTACGGCCGCTCCTACGGGACGGGGACCGCTGGCGTCCTGTTCAACAAGGTCCGCGAGAACGCACCCATCGACCGCATCGTCGAGAAGTCGGCGCGGTACTTCGACGGACCGGCACTCCCGACCGTCCCCGACAGTGACGCGGCACGCAGCGCCCGCCGCGCCGGCGAACCGCTGCTCGCCCACGCTCCCGACTCCCCGGCCGCCGACGCCTACCGCCGCGCTGCCGACAGCCTCGACGTCAGGCCGGGCGAGTCCGGCACCGTCGCGGAACGGTTCCGGTCGGCGGTGGTGCCCGACCCGCCATGAAGCTCCCGCGCGGTCGCCTCGTCCGGTCGCGGGTGGTCGACGACCCGGCGACCGCCCTCGCCGGCGCTCTCGACCGGTCGCTGACCGGGTACGCGGTCCTCGAACCTCAGGAGACGCTGCTGTTCAGCGAGGAGGACGACCGGGGAGTTGTGACCTTCGAGGCCGGCGTCCCGGTCGTCGCGTACCACACGGGCACCGACCGCGGTGGCCCGGCCGCGCTGGGCGACCTCGCGATGCCCGGGCCGTACCACGCCGACCTCTACCGGCTGGACGGCGACGCCCTCGCCCCGGTCCACGCGACCGACCCGCTCCGCGTGCCGCCGGGGATGGCGGCCGACCGGCTGGCCGGCGACCCCGACCTCGCCGAGCGGACCCGCCGCCGGGCTGCCGACGTGGATGCCACCGACGTCGACGCCCCCGGCGAGGACCCCGTCGTGACGTTCCTCGAGGACGACGACAAGATAGCCGCCATCCAGGAGCGGGCCCGCCGCGAGGCCGAGCGCCGCGCGGAGGCGTGGGGCCTGGAGAACCACCTCGGGTGAGCGTCGCGGGCGGAAGTGAAGCGATTTATACCCCTGTCCGCGTACTGCCACGTATGGTCGACACGGTCACGCGCGGCTCGAAGTTCGTCTCGAACCCCGAGATGAACGCGTTCGGCTACCTCATGGCGGCTATCCTGCTGGTCCTGCTGGTGCCGCTGCTGCCGTTCATCGTCCTGTTGCTCCTCGTCGACCGGCTCCGCGGGACCCCGGAGGCCGCGGGCGAGTAGTCGGTCCACGTGCGCTGACTGCGTCTAGTCGCCGACGGGCCGCACGGTGACGGTGAACCGCGACCGGCCGCGCCGGGTCGTCACCAGGACGTCGAACGACGCCGCGAGGACGTGCGTCTCGCCGACGCGCTCCTGGACGACGAGACCGTCCACCACCTCGCAGGGGCCGAACTGCCGGTCCGGCCCCCGCGGGCAGCGCTCGCGCGCCCACCCGGCCGCGGCCGAGGCGTTGTAGTCGACCCGGACACCCGTGCCGGATTCGACCCGCGCGGACTCGAAGGCCGCCAGTCTCGGCCGGAGGCGGTCGCGGACCGCTACGACGGCCCGGTCCCGCTCGGACCACGGGAAGTCGGCGGGAACGCCGGCGGCGGCGCGATGCAGGGCTCCGGTCAGCACCCGCTCCGCGTCGGGGCCGTCGGCGGCGTACCCTCGGCTCGCGCGGACGTCCGGGTGGTAGCCGAACTGCAGGACGGCGAGCACGACCGGCGTGAGCGCCACCGCGACGACGGCGGCGGCCAGCAGCACTAGCTGGCCGCGGTCCGAGCGGGTCACGCGTACCACACCCAGATGGTCACGTCGCCCGCGCCGGTGGCGACCGTGGCGACGCCGACCGGTACCCCGCCGGGGCGGCGGAAGCCGACCGCGCCGTGCGGTGTTGCGACTCGGAACAGGAGGTTGTCGGGGAGGATGCGCTCGACCCGACGGGCGAGCGCGTCGCGCTCGCGCTCGAACGTCGACCGCGAGGCGACGACCTCCGACAGCCGCGTCGCCGAGCGGTGCCGCGGCGGCTCGCCGGCCAGAACGGTCGCGGCGTCGTGGGCGTAGGTCTCGAGCTGGACCGTGGCCGCGTCCGGTGCCGCCGGGCCGACCGTCAGCCCGGCGGCGATGGCGAGGACGAAGACGACGCCGACGGCGGCCTCCACGGCCGGCAGCGATAGCTGTCCCCGGTCAGTCATCGACCGTCACTCCGAGGACTGCCTTCGTCGTGGTGGCGGGGTAGTAGGTCACCGTCACGCTCCCCCGCGGCAGCGGTCCGGAGGCGTCGAACTGCAAGGTGACGGTGTCGAGCCGCGAGACGTCCACGGTGAAGGTGCCGGCCAGCCCGCTGGCGTTCGTCAGCACCACGCGGCCGTCCGCCCGAACGGTGCGAACCGTCGTCCCGTTCGGCGGGGCGATGTCGAGCGTCACGCGCGGCGTCCGGCGGGGCAGCGAGACGCGACGACCACTCCGCGCCCGAAGCCGCGGTCGGACGCGGGTCGGCTCCCGGCGCTCGACGAGGACGATGCGGCGAATCGTCGCGCCGCCCGTCGGGTCGCCGGTCCGGACGAGGACGCGGTCGTCGAGCGCGAGCCGTATCGAACGGTCCCGCGACACCGGGACCGCGCTCCGGAGCCTCGCAGGCGTCAGATTTGTGACTGCGCCCTCGTCGAGGACGTTCTCCCGGACGGCCACCGGACCGTCCGCGCTCACGAGCCGTTCCGCCAGCGCCGCGGCGGCGTGGCGCTCGTCCGGCGCGCGCTGCGCGCTCCGGACGCTGCCGTTGGCCGCGGCGAGGACGACGCCCAGCGTCGCCGTCAGGACGAGCAGCGCGACGGCCACGGCGGGCAGGTTCGCCTGGGCGCGGTCGCTCACGACGCTCCCCCCGAGTGGAGGTGGACGGCGAGTCCACCCGGAACGCTACGCACCGTCACGACCGCGGGCCGGGTGCTCTGCCACCGGCCGTCGACCGAGACCACCGCCGCGGGCAGCGCGAGTCGCGCACGCGCGGCGACCGCGGGGTGGGGATGGTCCACGACGAGCGTCCGGTTCCGGACGACCACGCCGTAGGCGGTACCGCGGATGGTCTCCGGGATGGACGCGCGCACGGTCGCCCGGGCAGTGGTGGCGTCGGGCGGGACCGCCTGCTGGACGCGCTGGGCGGCCGCGGCGACGGTGCGGTCGGCCACGGCGTCGCCGGCGGCGGTCCGGTAGTCCGGAACGACGCCGCCGAACAGTGCGGACGTGAGCAGCGAGACGTAGGCGACGACCAGCCCCGCCTCGAGGGCCTTCCCGACGACCGGTGCGACCGCGCGCGAATCGCCCGGAGCGCGCGGGCTCGACGCGCTGGGGCACCGACCCGATGACCCGTCGGGGTCAGTCACGCTCCACCTCCAGGCGGGCGTCGTGGACGACGAGGTAGGCGACCCGTTCGCCCGGGAACCGGGCCACGACGCTGGCGACGCCGTCCCCATCCACGTCGCGGTCGGTCGCGGTCACCGTCGCGTTCCGCTCGCGGAAGAACCGGGCCCACGCGCCGGGAGTGACCGTCTCGACGGCGACGCGGTAGGTCCCGTTGCCGAGCGAGCGGCGGTCGTGGGTGACGCGGGTCCGCACCACGACCGTCGTCGGGCCACTACCGCCGACCGCGACGCCGGTCGCGTTCAGCCGCGGGGCCCCGACGACGAGGACGCCGCCCGAGTCGCGGGAGGCGGTGACGGGCGGCGGCGCGAACACGCGGCTGCCGCCGTCGCCGCCGCGGACCACTGCTCCGGCCACGTAGGCGACGCGCCTGTCGCCGGCCTCGAAGACGAGGCCGCCCGTCCGGACCGACGCGACCTCGCCGCTGGCGTTCAGGACACGGATGTCCCGTCGGACGGTGTAGAGTCGGCCCTCGGTGAACGAGACGCGGCCACGGTTGACGCCGGTCGTCGCGACCGGGTCGATGGCCCGGTCGAGTCCGCGGGCGACGCGGGCCGCGTCCGCGGCCGCGGCGTTGCTCTGGACCACCGCTCCGATGCTGGCGGTCAGCAGCCCGAGGGAGGCGACGGTGACCCCGAGCAGCACCGCGACGCCGACCACGTGGGACTGTGCGCGACTCATATCATCGTCGCCCCCGCGAACACGAAGTAGGCCACCGCGACCAGCAGCCCGGAGTGCAGCAGCGCGGCGTACCGGCCGCGGCTGGCGGTGCCGGCGAACCACCCGCAGGCGAGCATCGTCGCCTGGGTGACGACGTAGAACCGCCGGCGGTCGCGGGCCGGACGGACCGCGGCGGGGTCGAGTGCGAGTCCCGACGCGGTCCCCGGAACCGACGACAGCTGTGCGAAGCCGTCGAGGACGGCGGCGTTGACGGCGACGACGATGCCGACCACGAGCAGCGCCGTCGTCCAGCCCACGGCGACGTACACCTGCATGCTCGCACGGAGGGCCTGCTTCTCGTGGTACAGCCGTCCTATCTCGGTCTGTAGGGTCTCGAAGACGTCCTCGGCGTCGGAACCCGCGTCGAGCGCGCCGGTGACCAGCCCCATCGTCTGCTCGGCCAGCGGCGTGCCGACGCGGTCGACGAACCGCTGGAGGGCGGCCGCCCGGAGGTCGTCCGAGCGGGTCGTGAGGTTGGCGTCGAACGCGAGGTCGGCCACGTCCGGGTCGAGCGCGCCGAGGTCGACGTCGCGGGCGACGTGCTCGACGGCCTCGCCGAACGGCCGCCCGAGGTTGACGTGGCCGGCGACCGCGTGGACGAAGTCCCGTATCTCCCGGTCCTTCGCGTCGTCCAGCCGCGACCGCCGGACCGCCACCGCGCCGACCGGGACGGCGAACGCGACGTAGCTCAGCAGGGCCACGTTCGCCGGCCGGTAGCCCAGCCGCCACAGCAGCCCGGCGACCGGCAGTGCCAGCGGGGCGACGACGACCGCCGCGCTCGCGGGGTTGATGGCAGCCGTCCGCAGGACGGCGACGACCCCGTCGGGGAGGTCGTGGGTCGCGGCGGACTGGTCGGCCGGGCGGAGCGACCCCACGAGGCCCGCTGCCGCGGCCCCGACGACGAGGACGAACGCGGCGCAGCCGTAGACCACGAGCGCGCGCACGGTCGTGGAGCCCAGCGGCGTCGAGACGCGGTCGCCCAGCCCCGGCGCGAGCACCGACAGCACCGTGACGACGATGACGAACAGCGCCGGCAGCACGAGCAGGACGATGAACAGCTCCGCCAGCAGCTCGAGATAGCCCTCCGCGCGCTCGCGGGTGCGGGCCTGGCGGTGCGAGAGCATCCGGCTCTCCAGCCGGAGGTACCCCGCCAGGGCGTCCCCGCCCTGGTCCGCGTGCTCGCGGAACTTCAGCAGGAACGGGGCGAGCGCGTCCCGGGAGGGAGTGTCCCGGGCGACCATCCGGAGCCCCTCCCCGAGGTTCCCCGTGAGCGCCGCCTTGTTCAGCGCCTTGCGGACGGCGACCGCCGTCTCGCCGTAGGCGTCCTCGTTGTCGGCGACCTTGCGGAGCATCGCGCGCCGGTCGTCGCTGCCGGCCGCGAGCGCGCGGAGGTACCGCACGGCTCCGGGGAGCGTCCGCTCGATGCCGGTCCGGCGGGCCTCGGCCGCCCACCGGAGGTAGAGGCCGCCGAGGCGGACCGTCGCCCGCTTGCCCGCAGTGCCGGCCAGCGCCGCCGCGCCGACGGCCGCGTGGAGCCGCGGTATCGCCGGGACGGACAGCCGGTCGACGACCGGGAGGCCGGCGTGGAGGAAGCGCGCCACGCCGGCGACGGTCCGCTCGGGGACGGAGAGCCCGACCGCGAGCGCCGCGGCGAAGGCGACGACGAACGCGACCCACGAGAGCGCGTAGACGCGGGCGAGGAAGACGTCGAAGCTCGCTGCCACGTCCGTCCCCCGGTAGCGCTTCCGGTCCGCGTCGTGGCGCGAGCGGTCGGCGTGCCGCCCGAACAGCGCGTACAGGACGCGGTCGACGATGCGGGCGGGCGACCGTCCGCCGGCAGCCGTCGCCGGACCGCCGACGCGGGTCGCGGCGTCCGTGTCGGTCATCGGTCGATGCCTCCCCGGTCGAGGTTGGCCGCGCCGTCGCGGGCCCGCGGGTCCGGTCCGTCGTCGCGGACCGGTCGCCGTCGGGCGGCGGCCGGCCGCTTCGGGGCCCGCCGCCGTCGGGCGAGGGCTGGCCCTCGTCCGACGCGCTGTCGTCCGGCGCTGCGTCCAGTGTCGCTCACCGTATCTCCACCACTGGGCCGGGTTGGTCCCGTTATCGTACTTGAACCTACGGACTACTGCACTCCCGGTCGTATTCGCCGCCGAAAACGGTCGCCGACCGGCCGCTACCCGTCCAGCGGCTCCGGCGGGTAGGCGAACTCCTCCAGCAGCAGCGCGAGGCGGTTCACGTGGTTCATCGCG
>CAZPIG010000066.1:0-11338 GCA_964586205.1 uncultured Halobacteriales archaeon
CCGACCTCCAGCACGACGGCGGCGTCATCAGCCTGCCGAACGAGGCCGCCAACGTGATGAGCATCAGCGCCACCGGCCCCATCGGCTTCCAGTGGGGCGACCCCGGCCTCCGCGAGGCTCCGACCTCCCCGGCGAACTACACGAACTTCGGGACCAACGCCATCAGCGTCAGCGCCCCGGGCGGGGACTTCGACCCCGCCGCCATCGGCACCGGGGTCGACTGGTTCCTCGACCTCGTGCTGAGCACGGTGCCCGGCGGCTGGGGCTGGATCGCCGGCACGAGCATGTCGGCCCCGCAGGTCACCGGCGCGGCCGCGCTCGTCAAGAGCGTCAACTCGGACTACAGCCCGAACCAGGTGCGCTCGACCCTAGAGCGGACGGCTCGCGACGTGGGCGACAAGGAGTTCCACGGGGCCGGCTTCCTCGACCCCAACGCGGCCGTTCGGGACTGAGCGCGTAGCGCCGCGGACACTCGATTCCTTCTTTCGGGTCGTTCGACGGGCCCCGTCCACCGTAGCGCGACCCGGTCGAGAGCGAAAAGCCTGTACCTGCCGGTGAGCGTCGGACGGCCTCGCGGTGGAGAACGGAGCGACGCGACGACCGTCGCGCGCGGAGCGAACCGTCTACGCGGGGCGGGCCGTCACTGCTGGGCCTGCAGGACCGTCGCCTCGCACTCCTGGCAGGCGAGGTTGACGACCTCGACCTCGCGACAGCAGGTCTCCTTCGTCTCCTGGGCGAACGCCAGCGGGCCGTCGCAGGCCGGACACTCCTCGAGGAAGACCCGCAGTCCGTTCAGTAGCTGGCCCTGCTCGGGGAGCTCGAGGTCGTGCCAGCGGTCGAACTCCTCGCGGAGCACGGGCACCGCGCCGAGGTCCGCGACGAGGGCCTCCCGGGAAACCCACCGGGCGACCGTCCGCTCGCCGGCCTGGACGAGGCAGGCCCCGCGCTGGTCGTTTATCTCGACCTCCTCGGGCTCGTGGTCGACGAGCGCGCCGATGCGGGCCCGCATCGACTCCTCGTCGTCGCGGAGCCGCTCTATCTCGCCGCGCCACTCCGGCCGCAGCGACCCGGCCAGACAGAGGTCGTCGCGGTCCTCGCAGGGCTCGACGAGCCCCGCCTCCATCAGGACCTCCTCGGGGTCGAGGTCCTGAGCGGGGGCCTCGGGCTCGGGCGTCTTGTCGAACAGCCGGAGGACCCGGTCGGGGAGGTACCGCTTGGTCAGCGTCGGCGTCCCCGGGACGAGGTACCCCCGGAAGTAGATGGCCCCCACGAAGGCCACGGCGCTCACGACCACGCCGCCCGCAGCCGCCATCGAGCCGGCCGCGGCGAACAGGCCGTAGCCGATGACGGCCACGAGCGCGGCCGCGATGACGAGGTTGACTATCGTGCACGGGATGCAGCGATTCTCGCCGGTGTACTCCGGCTGGTGCAGCCGGGACACGAATGATTCCGTTGCGCCACTCATGTGAACAAAAGATGGGACTGCCGGAACTAATAATTATCGCCCCGGAACGGGGGATTGTCGAGCTGTTTACACGGTGGCGGCCGGTCGGAGCGGTCCGCGGCTCGAACCGTCCCGCCGACGAAAGCGTTTAGCCCGCCCTCTCGCAACCACGGGGCATGCGGGACGTCTACGTCATCGGAGCCGGGCAGTCCGAGTTCGGAGCCTTCCCGGCGGCCTCCTACCGGGCGCTGTTCGCCGACGCGTTCGACGCGGCGCTCGACGCCGTCGACGGACGCCTGGAGGCCGACCGCATCGACGAGGCCTACGTCGGCACGCTCGGCGTCGGCGGCCGCCAGTTGGGGCTGTCGGGGCCCGCGGTCACCGAACACGTCGGCCTCGCGGGGACGCCGTGCACGCGCGTCGAGAACGCCTGTGCGGCCAGCGGCGTCGCGCTCCGGCAGGCCGTGCTCGCGGTCCGGGCCGGCGTCGCCGACGTCGCCCTCGCGGGCGGCTTCGAGGTCATGTCGGACATGTCCGGCGACCGGACGCGCTACTGGCTGGGCGTCAGCGGCGAGACGGCCTACGAGCGCATGGCCGGCACCACCTTCGCCGGCACCTACGCCCAGATGGCCGACGCCCACATGGCCGAGTACGGCACCACGCGCGAGCAGCTATCGCGCGTCGCGGTCAAGAACCACCGCAACGGCGCGAACAACCCCAAGGCCCACCTCGGCTTCGAGTGCTCGCTCGACGACGCCGTGGGTGCGCCCGCGGTCGCCCACCCCCTGAACCTCTACGACTGCTGTCCCACCACCGACGGCGCGAGCGCGGTGCTGGTGGCCAGCGAGGACGCCGCGCAGGAACTGTCCGACCACCCCGTTCGCGTCGCCGGCAGCGGGCAGGCAAGCGACCGGGTGGGGCTGTTCCAGCGGCCGACGCTTTCCGCCATCCCGGCGAGCGAGGAGGCCGCCGAGATGGCCTACGACGAGGCCGGCGTCGGCCCCGACGCCATCGACTTCGCGGAGGTCCACGACTGCTTCTCCATCGCCGAGCTACTCGCCTACGAGGACCTCGGCTTCTGCGAGCGGGGCGACGGTGGGAAGTACATCGAGTCCGGCGCGACGAAGCCCGACGGCGAGCGCCCCGTCAATCTGTCGGGCGGCCTGAAGTCGAAGGGCCACCCCATCGGCGCGACCGGCGGCGGGCAGGTGGTCGAGGTCTGGAAGCAACTGCGCGGCGAGGCCGGCGACCGGCAGGTCGAGGACCTAGAGCGCGGGCTCGCGCACAACGTCGGCGGGTCGGGTGGGGCCGTTACGGTGCACGTCTTCGAGGAGGGATGGGCGTGAACTCTAGTTACACCCGGGACGTCGGCTCTTACGGTGGCCGGCTTCGCTATCCACTGCGGGGCGGGACTGAAAGGGGCGGCGTGCTCGGCGAACCCCGGCGACGCAAGGACCGCAGGGCGCGCAGCGCCCGAGGACCGCAGCGAGCCGCGGGAGCCGAGCGCGCCGGGGCTTTCGGGGTCACTGCGAGACGAGTGAGGCGACACATGGGACGTCGAAAGCCCCCGACCGCTCGACCCTCCGCGCCTCGCTGCGCTCCTCGCCCCTCGCTTCGCTCGGGGCTGCGGTGCTTGCATCGTCGGGGAGGGATCGAGCGGCCGGCCCCTTTCAGTCCCACCCCGCGGTGGTTTCACCCTCCGGCCGTAGCTAGGGTTGATTCCCCCGTTTTCGAGGAGGGAAATCGATGAAAGAGAACCTCGAGAGCGCGGCCGCGTACGTCCCCCGCTACCGCCTGTCCGCCGACGCCGTCGAGGAGGCGTGGGGCGACTTCCGCGCGCGCGGCGTCGAGACGAAGGCCGTCCCGGGCCCCGACGAGGACAGCGTGACCATGGCCGTCGCGGCCGTCCGCGCGGTCCTCGCGGACTCCCGGTACGACCCCGGCGAGCTATCGGGGCTCGCGCTCGGGACGACCACGCCGCCCGTCGACGAGGAGGACGTCGCCGTCCGCGTGGCGGAGGCGGCGGGCCTCCCGCGAGCCATCGAGGTGGCCACCTTCTCCCAGTCCACCCGCGCCGGCACGCGCGCGCTGCTGTCGGCGCTCCGGATGGACGGCCCGGCCGTCGCCGTCGCCGCCGACTGCCCGCTCGCGGAGCCCGGCGACGCCATCGAGCACGCCGCCGGCGCGGGCGCGGTGGCCCTCGTCGCGGCCGACGACGGGCCCGTGGCCGTTACGGACGTGGCCGCCTACGCCCGCGCGTTCCCGGGGACCCGCTTCCGCGAGCGCGGCGAAGAGACGGTCGACAGCTACGACGCGACCCAGTACGACCGCGAGGCCGTCCGGACCGTCGCCGGCGGCGCGCTGGAGGGCGTCCCCGCGGCCCCCGCCATCGCTCCCACCGCGCCGGACGGCGATGTCCCCTACCGGGCCGCCGGCGCGGCCCCCTTCCACGCCGAGGTGGCCGAGGTGGCGAGCGACCTCGGCGACGCCGGCGCTGCCAGTCCGCTGCTGGGGCTGGTCGCGGCGTGGGGCGCGGGCCACGACGCGGTGGTCGTCCTCGGCTACGGCTCGGGGGCGGGAGCCGACGCGCTCCGGCTGGAGGGGAGCCTGGATGCCGACTGGAACCGCGAGACGGAGGCCCTCTCCTACCCCGCGTACCTCCGTCAGCGGGGCCACGTCGGGGGAGGTGACGACTGATGGGGGCGTACGTCAGCGTCCCGACGTGGTGGCGGTCGCTCGACGGCCGGTACCGGCTCGTGCTCGGCGAGTGTCCCGAGTGCGGGACCGCGAACTTCCCGCCGGAGGGCGCGTGCGTCGGCTGCGACGCCCGCGTGGAGTTCGAGGAGTTCGAGCCGGCGGGCACCGGCGAGGTGGTCGCGGCCACCGTGGTGAGCGGCGGCGTGCCGCCGGAGTTCGAGGACCGCCTCGACCGCGGCGGCCCGGTCGGCGTCGTCACCGTCGAGCTAGACGAGGGCGCGCGGGTGCCGGGGACGCTGACCGACTGCGACCCCGCCGACGTGGGCCGCGGCGACCGCGTCGAGGCGGTGGTCCGGCGCGTCTACGAGCAGGAGGGCGTGACGCGGTACGGCTACGCGTTCCGGCCGCTCGACTGACTGCGTGACCGCAAACACTTCTCGGAGCCGATGGCCGCCGTCAGAGCCCGTCCAGCACCCCGCCCAGCACCGCCAGCGCCGCCTCGCACTCGCCGGGCGACCGGCCGAGGCTCGTCCGGAACCGACCGGGGTCGCCGAAGAACCGACCGGGTATCACCAGCAGGTCCCGGTCCTCCGCGGCGGCCGCCACCGCGTCGCCGCTCGCCGACGCGTGGGCGGGGAACGCGAAGGTGCTGTCGGGTGGCAGCCGACAGTCGAGGTCGTCCCGCGCCGCGAGGAAGTCGGCGAGCAGGTCGTGGTTGGCGGCGACCAGCTCGCGGGAGTCGACACCGAGGTCGTCGCGGGCGGCGAGCGCCCGTGCGGCCAGCCGGCGGCTGGGCCGCGCGACCGAGGGCAGGTGGGCCATCGCCGTCCGCGCGCGGTCGACGAGCGCCTCGTCGCCGACGAGCCAGCCGACCCGCAGCCCGCCGAACCCGAGGAACTTCGTCAGCGACGACACGACGACAGTGCCCGGCAGCCCCGCGGCCGTCGGCCCGCCGAAGGCGGTTCTGGCGCTCCTATCGCCACCTCTCGACGCCGTGCCGGTCGCGGTCACGTATGGCGCGTACACCTCGTCGACCAGCAGGTGGCCGCCCTCGTCGCGCGCCGCCTCGGCGACCGCGCGGAGTCGCTCCCGGCTCGCGAGCCGTCCGGAGGGGTTGTGGCGGTTCGAGACGGTGACGAGGGCGGTCCGGCCGTCGGCTGCGTCGGTGACGCGCTCGGGGTCCAGCGCGTACTCCGGTCCGGGGCGGTCTAACCGCCGGAGGCGCGCGCCGAGGCCGGTCGGCGTCGCCACGAGCGGCTCGTAGCCCGGGGACTCGACGAGCACGGTCGGCGGGATACCGCCGCCGGCCGTCCAGCCGGCGGCCCCGAGCGCCGCGGCGGCCGCGAGGACGTTCGCCTGTGACGCCCCGGCGGTGGCGAGCACCTGCGAGGGCTCGACGCCGTACTCGGCGGCCACCAGCTCCTCGACCGAGGCGTCGGGGTCCGGCCGGTCGGCGAGGCGGTCCGGGACGACGCCCGGCGACGCGCCGGCGTGGAGGTCGCTGGAGCCGAGGTCGTGGGTCGCGGCCTCGGGGCGGCCACGTATCCACTCGAGGTACTCGACGGGCGGGAACATACGCGGGCCGTCTCCGGGCGAGGGTTTCAGTCTGTCGACGTGGTGGCGGTGAGTTTTACACGTCTTGGTCCCACTACTCGTGATGCGGCAGCAGCTTCGAAAGCCCCCGGTCGCTGGACTCGGGGGCCTTGCTGCGCGCTTCGGCTCGCTCACGCTGTTCGCTCGCCTCCAGTGCTTACTGCGGCCGCCGTCGTCCAGCGACCGGCCCCTTTCAGTCCCACCCGCCGGTGGTTGGACACCCTGGCTGTAACGGTAGCGGAATCCGGGTATCTCGACACCAACCGTCCGGACGCGCATCGAAGCCGGTTTGGGGCGGGCGTCCGCCCGACCACCATGGTCAGCGGCCCTCTCCGCGCAGGCGACAGCCCCCTTCCAACGGACAGCCACGCCGTCGGCGTCGCCGGCCGGGCGGGGCTGCTGTTGGCCGCGCCGGGTATCGTCGCGTGGGCGACCGGCCTCCCGGCCGTCTTCCCCAGTCTCGGTCCGTCGGCGTACCTGCTCGCGACCAGCGACGGCCCGGCCGTCGCTCCCCGCCGGGTCGTCGGCGGCCACGCGGTCGGCGTCGTGGCGGGGCTCGCGGCCCACGCCGTACTCGCGCCGGGGCTGGCGCTCGCGCCGGCCGACCCCCTCGGGGGTGGCTGGCTGCGGCTGGCGACCGCGGCAGTCGCGTCCGTGGCGCTCACTGCAGGCGGGATGGAGCTGACAGACCTCGAACACGCGCCGGCGTGTGCGACGACGCTGATAGTCTCGCTCGGCGTCCTCCCGACGCTGGCGGACGGGGCCGTCGTCGTCGGTGCTGTGGTCGTCCTCGTCGCCGTCGACGCCGTCCTGCCGGCCGTCGGGGAGTCGATGGAGGGTCGTCGCGACCCGGAGTAACGCCGCGACGGCCGCCGACCATCACAATCGTTAGTACGCACCCGCCGATACCGACACTGTGGACGATCTCGTCGAGTGGCTGCGGAGCCGCCCCTACTACGACGGCCAGGTCGCGGACCACCGCGTCCTTTCCGGCGGCGACAGCGAGTTCGCCGACGTCGACCTCGAACCCCGCCTCGAGAGCGCGCTCGCCGACCGCGGCATCGACCGGCTGTACCGCCACCAGGCGGACGCCGTCCGCGCGGTCCGGGACGGCCGGAACGTCGTCCTCGCGTCGCCGACCGCCAGCGGCAAGAGCCTCGCGTACACCGTCCCCGCGTTCGAGCGCGCGATGGACCACGGCGGGCGAACACTCTACGTCGCCCCACAGAACGCGCTCATCACCGACCAGGACGAGACGCTGTCGGACCTCGCGAGCGGGCTGGGCTTCGGCAGCCGCGTCTCCGTCGCGCAGTACACCGGCCGCCAGGACCGCGAGGACAAGCGCGCGGTCCGGGACCGCCAGCCGACGGTCGTGCTGACGACGCCGGACATGCTCCACTACGGCATCCTCCCGCACGCCCACCGGCTGTGGGAGTGGTTCGTCTCGGGGCTGGAGACGGTCGTCGTCGACGAGGTCCACGAGTACCGCGGCGTGTTCGGCAGCCACGTCGCGCTCGTGCTCCGGCGACTGGCCCGCGTCTGCGAGCGCTTCGACGCCGACCCGGACTACGTCTGCTGCTCGGCGACCATCGCGAACCCCGTCGAGCACGCGGCCACGCTTACGGGCCGCCCGGAGTCGTCGTTCGACCTCGTGGACGAGGACGCGAGCGCCGCCGGCCCGACCCACTGGGTGCTCTGGAACCCCCCGGAGCACGGCGGCGACCGCGGGACCGGCCGCCGCCGGTCGAACCACGCCGAGTCGATGCGGCTGTTCGCCGACCTCCTCCAGCGCGGCCACCAGACGCTGACCTTCACCCGCGCCCGCCAGACCGCGGAGCGCTACGCGACCGAGAGCGCGGACCTACTCCGCGAGCGCGGCGACGCGGACCTCGCCGACCGCGTCGCGGCCTACCAGGCCGCGCTCCGCGACGAGCGCCGCCGGGAGCTAGAGGCAGGACTCCACGACGGCGACGTCCGCGGCGTCTGGAGCACCAACGCCCTCGAGCTGGGCGTGGATGTGGGCGGCCTCGACGCGGTGGTCCTCGACGGCTACCCCGGCACGCGGATGGCGACCTACCAGCAGGCCGGGCGGGCCGGCCGTGGTACGGACCCGAGCCTCGTGGTGCTGGTCGCCGGCGAGGACCAGCTAGACCAGTACCTGATGGCCGACCCCGACGCGCTGTTCGACGGCGACCCCGAGGACGCCGTCTCCAACCCCGAGAACGACCAGCTACTGCCCGCCCACGTCGCGTCGGCCGCGCGGGAGAACTGGCTCGCCCCGGACGACGACCGCCATTTCGGGCCGCCGTTCCCCGACGTGGTGTCAGAGCTGGAGGCCACGGGCGACTTGGAGCGCCGCGACACCCGCCACGGCGTCCGGTGGACCTACGACGGCGACGGCAGCCCCCAGCACGAGACGAGCCTCCGGACCATCGACGACCGCGAGGTGGAGCTGGTCGACCGCCGCGACGGCGAGGTGGTGGCCACGCTCCCGTTCGGCGACGCGCTCCGGGACGCCCACCCCGGAGCCGTCTACCACCACCAGGGCCAGTCCTACGAGGTGGTCGAGCTGGACCTCGGGGCCTGCGTCGCGGAGCTGTCGCCGACGTGGGCCGACTACCGGACGCAAGTGCTGACCGAGAAGTCAATCACCGTCTCCGAGGACCTCGTCGAGCGCCCGCTGCCGGGCCGCGACGACGGCGTCGTCCGGTTCGCGGAGGTCACGACGACCGAGCAGGTGACGGGGTTCGAGCGCCGCGACGCGAAAACGGGGGACCCCGTCGGCCGCGAGACCCTGGAGCTCCCCGAACAGACCCTCGAGACGCGGGCGCTCTACTTCACGGTCCCGCCGCCGGTCGCCGACGCGATGCGCGCCGGCGGCGACCTCCCGGGGGCCATCCACGCCGCCGAGCACGCGATGATATCGATGCTCCCGCTGTCGGTGCTCTGCGACCGTCGCGACGTCGGCGGGCTGTCCATCCCGGTCCACCCCCACACCAGCCGGGCAACGGTGTTCGTCTACGACGGCTACCCCGGCGGCGTGGGGCTGGTCCGCGCGGCGTTCGGCGACGTAGCGGGCCTGATGGACGCGACCCGGGAGATGGTGGCCGCCTGCGACTGCGCCGACGGCTGCCCGGCCTGCGTCCAGTCGCCGCACTGCGGGAACGCCAACGACCCGCTCGCGAAGGACCTCGCCGTCGACCTGCTCGCGGCCGTCGGCGGTAGTCGCGATGGAATGGAAGTGGAGGAGTGAGCGGAAGGGCGAACGAGCGGGCGGAAACCGAAGCGAGCAGTGCGCCGGGTCCGTCCCGAGTCACGGAGCGAAGCCGCCGCTCGCCGTCCCTCGGTTCGCTACCACCGCTCCGTCGGGGGCTCAGGGACCGCGGTAGCAGGCGGCGACGCCCGGCGAATCGGAGTCGTCGCGTCGGTCGGGCTCCGTAGTGGCTTCGTCGCCCTCTCCGGACTCCACGGCAGTCGCGTCCACGCCGTCCGCCGCGGAGCCCTCGACCGCTCCGTCCTCCACGGCGGCCGCGTCGCCACGGTCCGCTACGGAGTCCCCCGCGAGTTCACCCCACTCTCCCGGCTGCACGCGGCTGACTGTCTCGCGGGCACCGATAGTTATGGACCACCTGGGGAGCCGTAGAGGGAGACTAGGGGCACGGAAACGGCCCTCGAACGCAGGCCCAACACCTACGTCGGGGGCCGCCGAGAGCCCGCCATGGACCGCGTCCCTCGCCGCCGGCTCCACCGGGCGACCTTCGTCGCCGCGGGCGCGTACAACCTCGCGTGGGGCGCGTACGCCGCGCTCGACCCCCAGTGGTTCGCCCGCGTCGCCGGGCTCGCGCGGCTGTCCCAGCCCGCCGTCTTCGTCACGCTCGGGATGGTGCTCGGCCTTTACGGGCTGCTCTACCTCGAAGTCGCCCGAGCGCCGGAGCGGGGGTGGCCCATCGCGGCGGTGGGGCTGGCCGGCAAGCTGCTCGGACCCGCCGGGATGGCGGCGCTCGTCCTCTCCGGCGCGTGGCCGGCGCGCGCGACGATTTTGATAGTCACGAACGACCTCGTCTGGTGGCTGCCGTTCGGGCTGTACCTGCGGGACGCGTGGCCGTGGTACCGGCGCGAGGTGTTCGAGGAGGGGTGAGCGGGTCGGTAGTCGGTGGGGCGGCCACTGTACCGGCCCTTTACCCTCGTTCATCCCGAACTCCCGGCCATGACTCGCTCCGTCCCGCCCGAAGCCGAGGACCTGATAACGGACGCCGAAGTGATGGCCCACCTCGCGACCTGCAACGACGGTCGCCCGCACGCCGCGCCGGTCTGGTACGTCTACAGGGATGGATGCGTCGAGCTGGTGACCGGCGGCCGGAAGCTGGCGAACGTCCGCGCGAACCCGAAGGTCGCGCTCTCGCTCCAGAAGGACGTGGAGGGCGCGACCCAGTGGACCGTCACGCTGCTGGGGACCGCGACGGTCGTCGAGGACGACGAGCAGTTCCGCACGGCGAACCGCCGGATTAACGAGAAGTACGGGGCCGACCCCGACGCGCACGCAGACAACACGCTGGTCAGGGTGGAGGTGGGGTCCGCGAGCTACCAAACGTACTGAGACGATGGCTCCAGGCGGTCCTCGCGGCAGCCCGCTCCCTCGAATCTACGGAAAGCCTATACGTTCAGTCGGGGAACGAACGTACTGAATGGTCCGACCGCTGGCCCTCCTCGCCATCTGCGGGCTCGTCGTCGCTGCTGGCTGTCTCGGCGGGTTCGCCGGGTCATCGGGGACAGCGTCGCCGCCCGTCACCCCGTCGTCGTCGGCTACCTCGACGCCGGCGACTGCCACGACGCCACCACCTACCCCGACGCCCTCGGACCGGTCCGCCGGCGAGCAGGCCGTCGCCGCCGAGCAGGCACGCATCGAACGGCAGGCGGAGGAGTACGCGAGCCTCTCCGGTCTCTCGTTCGGCATCCTCGACCCGGCCGAGCACGAGGGGGTCCGGCGCAACGCCAGCGGCGTCGTCGTCCGGGTCGACGTCGGCTATAGCGTCTCCCTCGACTGCGACGGCGACGGGGAGCCGGACTCCGCCGTCGACGGTGCCAACACCGAGGCGACGTACCTCGTCACCGACGAGCAAGTGCGTCTGCTGGAGGTTTCCCAGGGGTTCTTCGACCCCGGGCGGTACTGCTAGGCGAGACGGACCGTCGGCGGAGACGTGCGGTCGGTCCTGCCTACTCCGCCTCGGCTATCTCGTCCAGCGCCTCGGGGTTCTCGATGCTGGAGAGGTCCCCGAGGTCCTCGCCCGTGTACGTCGCCTCGATGGCCCGCCGGATTATCTTCCCGCTCTGGGTCTTCGGGAACTCCTCGACGAACAGCACCTCCCGCGGCCGGAACGGCTTGCCGTGCTCCGCGCCGACGTGGTCCCGGAGCGCCTCGCGCAGGTCGTCGGTGGCCTCGACGCCCGGCTCGAGGATGACGTAGGCCACTACAGCGGTCCCGGTGGTCTCGTCCGGGACGCCGACGGCGGCCGCCTGGTTCACGTCGGCGTGGTCGATGAGCGCGCCCTCTATCTCGGCGGGACCGACCTTCCGGCCCGCGACGTTGAGCGCGTCGTCGGCGCG
>CAZPIG010000067.1:0-11260 GCA_964586205.1 uncultured Halobacteriales archaeon
CGGCCGCGGCCGCGGCCAGCGCGACGCCGGCGACGGCGGCCGGGAGGGCGGCGACGGGGCGGTCCACGAGCGCCCGCGCGGCCCACGCGAGCGCGTCGACGGCCCCGAGCGCCGCGACGTCCGGACGCTGGCGAGTGGGCTCCTGCGCGGCGTCCGGCGGCTCCCACTCGCCCGGCGGGGCGAGGTACTCCTCGTCGTCCACGCGCGCGCCAGCGGCTCTGGCGGAGAGGTCGTCGGTCGTGGCCTCCGGACCGTCGGCGGTCGCGGTCCGCTCGTCGCCCGGAGCCGCGGCTTCCGGTCCGTCCGCTTCCGGCTCGGCGGCGTCGCTGGCCGCTCTCGCGAGCGCCGCGCCGCAGGCCGGACACCGGCCGTCGTCGCCGGCGACCGGCTCGCCGCAGTCCGGGCAGGTCGGCACGGGCGGGAGTCTCGTCGGTGTGGGGCAAACGTCTTGCTATCTATGGCGGGATTCGGGGGCGGTGTTCGGAGAAGCGCAGCAGCCGGCGGGCCGTTGTCGATTCGACAGCCCACATCGGGTGGGAATTCGGAAGGGGCGGTCCGCTCGGGGAAGGCGGCTGACGCAAGGACCGCAGTGAACGACCGCAGGGAGTGAACGAGGACCGCAGCGAGGGTCTCGCGAACGAAGTGAGCGAGACCTCGGAAGGCGAGCGAAGCGAGCCTTCCGGTGTCCCCGACCCGAGCGGACCGGGGCTTCCGAGCGCTAGGTCACAGCACTACCAACTCAAACATCCTCGCCATCACCCAGCCCTGGAAGCCAAGATAGATACCCGACCGCGCCCCAGCCACCGCCATGACCGACCACTTCGAGGTCCACGACCGCGACGCGGCCGCCCGCCGCGGGGAGCTCCGATTGGAGGACCCCGTGACCACGCCGGCGGTCGTGGGCCGGGAGGACGTAGGGGACCCGGAATCCATCCGCGAGCGGATTCCGACGGTTCTCCGGGACGCCGGCAGCCTCTGGGCCGGCGGGGTCGCGCCCGCCGACGGCGACGCCGAATCCCCCGGCGGCGATGCCGACGCCGCGACTCCGGACGGCGACGACTCCGTCCTCACCATCCTCCCCCACCGGGGCTTCCCGGCGGGGACGGACGAGGCGGTGATGGCCGCCTTCGCGCCCGAGTACCCGGACGTGGACTTCCCCAGTGCCGCCGTGGTGACTCCCGAGACCGCTACGGATGTAACAGCAGGGGCTGACGCCTACGTCCTCGCCGGCGCGCAGGGCGCGGTCGGCCACGGCGAGGCGCTCCGGGACGCCGTCGTGGCCGTCCGGGAGGCCGTCCCGCCGGACACCGCGCTCTACCTGCCGGGCGTGGCGACGCCCGCGAATCTGCCGCTACTTGTCTACGCCGGCGTGGACCTCGTGGACGCCGACCGCGCCGTCGTCGCCGGGACGCGGGGGCGGTACCTGACCACCGACGGCGAGCGCCGCCTAGAGGACCTCGTGGAGCTACCCTGCGCCTGCCCCGCCTGCCGCCAGCCGCGCGAGGCGTTCGACCGCGAGGACTGCGTGGCCCACAACGTCGACGTGCTGGCCGCGACGGCCGCCACGCTCCGCGAGCGCGTCCGCGAGGGGCGGCTGCGGGACTACGTGGAGGGCCAGGTCCGCTTCGAGCCGTGGCTGACCGCGGGGTTCCGGGAGTTCGACGAGCAGTGGAGCTACCTCGAAGCCCGGACGCCGGTCGTCCGTGACCGGGACCTGAACGCCACGACGGGCGACGCCATCCGGCGGGTGGAGATACGCCGCTTCGCCGACCGCGTCACGTCGCGGTACCGGAACCGCTTCCGGCACCCGCTCGTGCTCGTGCCCTGCTCGGCGGTCAAGCCGTACGGCGAGTCCCAGAGTCACGGGCAGTTCCACGGGGCCATCGACTTCCGGGCCCACAAGGTGTCGATGACCAGCCCCATCGGCGTCGTGCCCCAGGAGCTGGAGCTGACCTACCCCGCCCAGCACTACGACGCCGCCGTGACGGGCCGGTGGACCGACGACGAGGTGGGCTTCGTGAGCGAGGTCCTCGAACGGTACCTCCGGGAGAACGACTACCCCCGCGTCGTCGCCCACGTCCCGCCGGACGGCTACCGCGAGGTCTGCGAGCGCGTGGAGGCGGCTCTCGACGTCCCTTTCGAGTATACGGTCACGGACCACCCGACGACCGGGGACTCGCTCGCCGCGCTCCGCGAGGCGCTGGACGGCGAGCTGAAGTACGCCCGCCGGCAGCGCCGGCAGAACACCGTGAAGGCTGTGGCGGACTACCAGTTCGGCGAGGGAGCGGGTGACGAGCTGTTCGGGGAGTGCGAGGTGACCGGGCCGTACCCGAAGCACCGCCTCGAGGTGGACGGCGAGCAAGTCGCCGCGCTGGTGCCGCAGTACGGCACCTTCGCGCTGACGCTCGCCGGCGGGCGGCTGTGGGTCGAGGGCGACGTGGCGACGAAGCGCGTCGAGATAGACGACTTCGCGCCCCACGGGAGCGTGCTCGCGCCGGGCGTCGTCGACGCCGACGAGTCCATCCGCGTCGGCGACGAGGTGGTCGTCGAGGGTCCGGCCGCGTTCGCGGTCGGGCGCGCGCGGATGTTCGGCCGCGAGATGGCCGCGAGCACGCGCGGGGTGGCGGTCGACGTCCGGCACGTAGCGGAGAAGTAGGCGGGGACCGTCCGCCGGAGTAGCCGGCGAGCAATCGCGGCGGGCCGGCGACGCGTTCGTACGCTTCGAACGCCAGCCGTGGAGCCACACCGTGCACGACGAGGTGCTGCTGGCGGGCGGCTTCGAGTGTTCCAAGGCCGGGATGGACGGGCGACGAGGCGGCGCGCCGGCATTTTAATAGCCGCCGCTCCCCACCCTCGGACATGGACATCGAGCTCCGCTTCTTCGCCACCTTCCGCGAGGCCGTCGGGCAGCGGGAGGTCGCCCACGAGTGCCCGGACGACGCTACCGTCGGCGACGTGCTCGCGTCCCTGGAGGCGGAGTACGAGGGGCTGGCTGGCGAGCTGCTCGACGAGGACGGCGACATCCGGCCGCGGCTGTCCATCATGCGGAACGGCCGCAACGTCATCCACCTCGATGGCACGGAGACGCCGCTCTCCGACGGCGACGAGCTGAGCGTCTTCCCGCCCGTCGCGGGCGGGTGAGAGGGGGGCGACGAAACTAGGTCGCTCAGAGCTCCAGCCCGCAGTCCGGACACTGCTGGACCGTGTCCGCCACCGGCGCGTCGCACCGGGGGCAGTGGTCCTCGCCGACCGGACGCGCGCTGGCCCGCTCGCCGTCCTCGCCGAACTCCTCCATGTGTGGGGTTCACTGGCACACCCAGGGACAAGTGACTTTCGGCGGTGGTCGCGAATCCAGTCACTGGCTGCACCGCTTCCGTCAACCCTTCTCGGTGTCGGCGTCCGACGTGGACTCACGCGGCTCCGGTGAGTCCTCCTCGTCGCTCTCTTCGACCGCCACGTCGTGCAGCGTCTCGTGGACGCCCACCACCAGCGACGGGACGACGACGATGAAGATGTGCTCCTCTATCGGAATGCCCAGTAGCTCCACCCCCGTGCGCTCGACGATGGCGAACACGCCCACTTCGAGGGTGTACCAGTCCCAGACGTACGCGACCGGGTAGAGGACGGCTATCGTTCGCGCCGCACGGGCGACCCCACCGGCCCGGACGAGGAGGGCGAGCGCAGCGGCTCCGAACACCACCTCGGTCGCGAGGTAGGTGTAGGGCCCGAGGACGGTAATGTCGGGGAGGAGGGAGGCGGCGTTCAGCGACGACGTGGTGGCCGACAGCACGATCAAGCCTTCGGAGTAGCAGGGGAAAACGGTACTGTCTCGGACCGGTCGGGAACCGGTATTCCACTACTTACAGCCGTCCGTCGAAACCAGTATTCAGTCGTTTCGTGCTGTACTTCTAAACCATAGCGACGGCCGCCGAAGGCTTTTTGTTCGCCTCCTTCTATTGGTCAGGTGTAGCATCGATAAAGCCGTGAGAGGTCGATGCCCCTGCGTGCGTGTCAAAAGCACCTAGCCGCCCGGGGCCCGTCCGCGTGAATGGCGTTCGGGTCGCGGCCCGGCAAGTGGGTGGAAGGCCGATCACGGGCCGGTGCTTTCCGTGGCGAGGTACTGTTCCAGCCGTGCGAGCGCGAAGTCGCTGGGCGTGACTATGTTGCCAGTCGGGAGTTCCTGTAACCACTGGGCGTCTCCGCAGAGGGAGTCGGAGACTGCGCCCGCAAAGCAGTCTGCCGTCTGGATGCCTTTCCGTCTGTGCGATGGGTCGTGAACGATCTGCATCCGACCGTACTCCCTATCGAGAACCTCGGCGATGGTGTCCGACTGGTCCGCTCCGCTAAAGCGGTCGAAGCGGAACCGTTGATGGCGGGTATCTTCGATGCCGAAGCTGGCGAGAATCTCCGCGTAGCCGAAAGCCATCAGGTAGAGGTCCCAGTCCCGGAGTCCCACCTCGTCGCGGTAGAGGAGGTGGTGGTCGTCGAGACGGTCGAGATCTGTCTTCCGGATAGCGACATATCCTAGTTCGATTTCGGGGGCGTGTTCGACGAGACAGTCCACGAATCGCCGCTTCGTCACCTGCTCCATCTCGTTCCACTTCGCCTCGTCGAGATTGCCCTCGTGGCGGACAGCCCGAGAGGCGCAGTACGTGCAGTCCGGATCCGGTCCCGCGACGACACCGAGGACAAAGATAGGACAGTTCCCATCGCGGAGGCTCCGAAGGTGTCCCGATTCGTCGCCGTAGATCTCCATTCACGTCGTCCAGGCGAACAGGGAGGCCTTCAAATCATCGTCCACTCCTCCGCGAGCGACTTCCGGGTGCCCGAACCGGGAGGTCCAGTAGTTCGATTCCCGACGCCCGAGAGCGGACCACCTTTATTAACTTCCGGCGCTACGAACCGTGCCTACGATGGACATCGCAGACATCGCGACGCAGGACTACGTCGAGGTGCCGGCCGACGAACGGCTGGGCCAGCTACGGACCGTCTTCGACGACGGCCGGCCGAAGGGGGTCGTCCTCGTCGAGGACGGCGACTACGCCGGAGTGGTCACTCAGAAGTCGTTCCTCCAGTCGCACATCGACGACGGGGCGAAGGCCGCCGCGCTCCGCCGGCACGCGCCCGCGGTCGACCGCCACGAGGACGTCCGCGAGGTGGCCCGGGTCCTCGTCGAGGGTGGGACGACGGTCGCCCCCGTCTACGAGGGCGACTCGCTGTGGGGCATCGTCACCGAGGACGACATCCTCGAGGCCGTGCTCCCGAACCTCGACGCCATCACGGTCGGGCAGATACACTCCGAGGACGTGGTGACCGTGACCGACGACGCGACGGTCGGGCAGGCCATCAACCGCCTGCGCGAGCACGGCATCTCGCGGCTGCCCGTGCTCGACGGCGACGGCCTGCTCACCGGCGTGCTGACGGCCCACGACCTCGTGGCGTTCGCCACCCGGAACGAGCAGCGCTCGACGCGGGGCGAGCGCTCGGGCGACGTCGACCGGATGCTCGACCTCCCCGTCTACGACGTGATGTCCAGCCCGGTCGTGACCGTCGCCGCCGACGAGACGGTCCGCGCGGCCGTCGAGCGGATGCTCGACGACGACTTCTCGGGACTCGTGGTGACGCCTGCGGCTGGTGGCGGAGAGGATGCCGCGGACGGCGAGAGGCCGGCCGGCCCGGAGGACGGCGACGGGACGGTCGCCGGCGTCGTCACGAAGACGGACGTGCTGCGGGCGCTGACCTACACCGACGAGGACCACATGGACGTCCAGATAACGAACATCGACCTGCTCGACGCCGACCGCTCGCACGTGCGGGAGAGCATCGAGGCGGTCGTGGACAAGTACCAGCGGATGCAGGTCCGCCACGCCCACGTGCGCCTGCACGAGCACAAGGAGAAGCTCCGCGGGACGCCGCTGGTGCTCTGCAAGATACGGCTGCGGACCAACCGCGGCCAGATAGCGGGGTCGGGGGAGGGCTACGGCGCGAAGAGCGCCTTCCACGTCGCGCTGGACACGCTGGAGCGGAATGTGCTGGAGGTGAAGGGCGTCCACAGCGACGAGGAGTACCGGGGGCAGTTGCTGCGGAAGATGGGGGAGTTGTAGGTCCGGTTCGTCCCGCGGAGGGTTCGCTCCCGTTCGTCCGTTCGGCGGTCGTAGACCAACCTTAACGTTCCACCACTCCCACTCCGACCAGGATGTTCGCCATCGCGTTCGGCTGGCGGCACCTGCTGTTCGAGCACTACCCCGTCGAGCCGGGGGTCGTCGAGCCCGCCCTCCCGGACGGGCTGGCGCTGGACACCTACGACGGCGACGCGTGGCTGTCCGTCGTCCCGTTCACCAACGTCGCGGTCCGGCCGGCGCGGCTGCCCGGCGTGCTGGGGTTCCGACTCCCCGAGCTGAACCTCCGGACGTACGTGCGGGGGCCGGGCGACGGCGAGCCCGGCGTCTACTTCTTCAGCCTCGACGCCGACGGCCTGCTCGGGGTCGCGGCGGCGCGGTGGTTCCACCACCTGCCGTACTACTGCGCCGACATCGACCTCGACGTGGACAGTGACGGCGATTCCGGCGTCGGTGGCGCTTCCAGCATAGATGGCGACGACGCCGGAGGTGACCACGACGTGGCGGGCGAGCGGGTGGCGTTCTCCAGCCGGCGGCGGCACCGCGGCGCGTGGCCCGCGGAGTACGTCGCCGGCTACGGACCCGACGGGGACCTGTTCCGCCCGGAGCCGGGGTCGCTCGCGGAGTTCCTCGTCGAGCGCTACCGCTACTACGCGGTCGCGCCGGACGGCCTGCGGTATGCGGCCGTCGAGCACGAGCGCTGGCCGCTCTGCGAGGCGACGGCCGAGGTGGAGCGCAACACGCTGTTCGCAGCGAACGGCTTCGAGCACCCCGATTCGGAGCCGGTGCTGCACTACAGTCCCGGCGTGGACGTGTGGGCGTCGCGGAGTCGTCGGGTGGCGTGAATCGGAGGATGCGGTTGCGGTGCGGTTCAGTGTGGCTCGCGTCAGTGGGGCATGGCCGTGGTTGCGGTGCGGGTCAGGACGCCCCCGTTCTGCGGAAATCGTGGTTGCCACTGCGGTCGCGGTGCGGTTCGGGGTGGCTCGGGCCGTCGCGGGTCGATTTGCGGTCGGATTCGCGGCGAGTCGACCGACAGCGACGGCGTCCCGTGGCTCCTGACGTTCCTGAAACCGCACCCACTGTACCGCGCCGCCCCGCTGCGGTCGACACCACTGAAACCGCCACCGCCCAGCACCGCACGACACCGCCTCACTGCAATCGACGTTCCCGAAACCGCACCGCGCCGCTCGGCACCGCACCGCGTCGCTCGGCACCGCACCGCGGCACGTGAGTCGGGTATCCGCACCCGACCGTCACTAGAGCCGACCGCAGAGGTCCCGGAGCGAGCGCGGCCTCACCACTCTATCTCCTCACGGTCGTGCCAGAACCGCCCGCCCGGTGCACCCGGCGCGAACCGCGCCAGCCAGACCGGCGTGTCCGCGCCCTCCGCGGGGGTGCGCGGAGCCTCCGGACCGCCGAGGTCCGTCTCCACCCACCCCGGCGACGCGGAGTTCGCGAGCAGCCCGTCGCCGGCGTACGCGCCGTGGAGGTGCGCCGTGAGGCCGTTCAGCCCCGTCTTCGAGATGCCGTACGCGCCACGGACGCGGTCCAGCCCGGTCGATAGCTGCCCGCCGGTGCTGGAGACGTTCACGACGCGGGCCACCTCGCGTTCGCGGAGCAGCCCCAGCGCGTGCTTGCAGACGAGTATCGGCCCCCGGAGATTGGTTTCGAGCACCCGGTCGATGCCACCGGTCGTGCCCTCGCCGACAGCGCCGTCGGGGCCACCGACGCCAGCGTTGTTGACGAGTACGTCCAGCCGACCCGTCTCCCGGCGGATGCGGTCCAACGCCGCCCCGACATCGGCCTCGTCGGTGACGTCGAGCCGGACGGGCCGCAGGGTGTCTCCGTCGTCGTTCACACCACTGTCGTCCACGCCGCTATCACCGGCACCTACGTCGCCGGGGTCGCGGGCCCCGGCGTACACCGTCGCGCCGAGGGCTACCAGTTCGTCGGCGATGGCTGCGCCGATGCCGCGGGTCGCGCCCGTGACGAGCGCGGTCTGGCCGTCGAGGTCGTCGTGGAGGGGGACGTCCATGCGCGTGGCTGCCAGCGCGCGGCTTTACGCTCGTCGGCACCGGCAAGCAAACCGCGAAGATTCTCGACGTCGCCGTAGGCGACGTCCGAACGCCTGCTCGCCGCTCACGTCCGCTCGACGCCCTCGAGGCCGGACTCCACGATGCGGAACGTCGCCGTCCCGCCCGCCTCCTTCGAGCGGTGCTTCTCGAGGGTCGCCCGCCGATTGCCGCCCCGGAAGCGGTCCACGCGCAGGATGGTCCCGGTCCAGTGCGCGAGCGTGTGGCCGCCCAGCGGCTGGACCTCGCCGGAGTCCGGGTCGGTGTAGACCTGGTTCGTCACGACCACCGCGAGGTCGTGCTTGCGCGCCAGCGACAGCAGGTGGGTCACCTGCGTGGCGACCTGGCGCAGCGAGTCGCCGGCCTCCTCGTCGTCGGTCCGCTCCAGGCGGTAGAAGCCGGTCGCGCTGTCGACCGCGACGAGGTCGGCCCGCGACGCGAACTCGGCGGCGTCCCTGACGGCCTCGCGCTGGTCGTCGAAGTCGTGGGCCTCCTCGACGATGATGCGCCCCGCGAGCGCGTCGAGGTCGGCGGGTGCGTCGCGGTTCGCGGACGCATCGCGGTTCGCGGGCGCGTCGCGGTTCGCGGGCGCGTCGCGGTTCGCCGGTCCGCCGTCCTCCTCGCTGCCGACCTCGACAGCCGTTCCTTCCACCCGGCCGCCGTCTCCCGCGCGTCCGCCGTCCCTTGCGCGTCCATCGTCCGCGTCCGGGCCAGCGACGCGCGCGGCGGCGACCTGCTCGAAGCGGTCGAGCGACAGCCCCTCGGTGTCCACGAGCAGCGTCCGGCCGCCGGCGGCAGCCGTCTCGACGGCGGCGGCGAGGACGAGATTGGTCTTCCCGGCTCCCGGCGGGCCGTACACCTGCGTGACGGTGCCGCGCTCGAACCCACCGCCGAGCAGGTCGTCGATGGTGTCACAGCCCGTGGGGACCGGGTCGTTCACGGGGGAGGGTTGGGGCGAGGAGCGGAAAAAGGGACCGGTCGGGCCGCCGCGACGCTTCGTCACGACCTGCACGTCCCGGCGAACCGACCCTACTCCACCCCGACCGTCCGCTCGACGAACTCCTCGGGCAGCGCGTCCACCTCGCCCACCTGGACCCGCCAGAGATTGGCGTACACGCCACCGTGCTCCAGTAGCTCCTCGTGGGTGCCCTGCTCGACGACCGCGCCGTCGTCGAGCACCAGGATGCGGTCGGCGTCGCAGACCGTCGACAGGCGGTGGGCGACGACGAACGTCGTCCGGTCGGCGCGCAGGTCCGCGAGGTTGTTCTGGATGAGTATCTCCGTCTCGTTGTCGACGTGGCTGGTCGCCTCGTCGAGCACGAGGATGGCGGGGTCCCTCAGGATGGCGCGCGCGATGGAGATGCGCTGGCGCTGGCCGCCCGACAGCTTCACGCCGCGCTCGCCGACCTCCGTGTCGTAGCCCTCCGGGAGGTCCGCGACGAACTCGTGAGCGCCCGCGCTCCGGGCCGCGGCCTCCACCACGTCGTCGTCCGCGTCGGGCCGCCCGTACGCGACGTTCTCCCGGACTGTGCCGTCGAACAGGAACGGCTCCTGCTCGACGTAGCCGATGGCCCGCCGCAGGCTGGCCGCGGACACGTCGGCGACGTCGTGGCCGTCGACCCGGATGGCCCCGTCGTCCACGTCGTAGAACCGCAACAGTAGCTTCACCACCGTCGATTTGCCGGCCCCGGTCGGGCCGACGAGCCCGACCATCTCCCCCGACTCCGCCTCGAAGGAGAGGTCCCGCAGGGCGGGTTCGTCGCCGGATTCGTAGGTGAACGTCACGTGGTCGTACTCAACCCGCCCCCGGACGTCGCCGAGGTCGGTGCCCGTCTCGCGGTCGGTGTGGTCCTCGGCTTCGTCGACGAGTCCGAGCACGCGGCTCCCCGAGGCCCTCGTGCGCTGGTAGCTGTCGACCAGGTCCGTGGCCTGCATCAGCGGTGCCGAGAACTGGCGGTTGTACATGAGAAAGGTCAGCACCGTTCCTGCAGCGAGCTCACCCGAGAACGGCGGCGGTGGCCCTTGCAGGACCCAGTAGCCGCCGACGAGGAAGACGATTACGTAGCCGCTGTTGATGAAGAGACCGGCGGTCTGGCCGAACAAGATGCGCGCGCGAGCCACCACCCACGAGCCGTCCCGGTACTCCTCGGAGGCCTCCTCGACGCGGTCCTCCTCGAAGGACTCCCGGTTGTAGGCCTTCACGATGCCGATGCCGTCGACGTTGTTCTCGATGCGGCTGTTGAGCCCGCCCACCCGGCTGCGGATGGCCGCGTGCTTCGGCTCGACGTAGTTCGAGTACCAGAAGTTGACCGCCACGATGACGACCGGCCCGACGAACGCGACGAGCGCTAGCTGCCAGTTCAGAACGAGCATGTAGAAGCCGACCGAGCCGACGATGAACACGACGTTGGCAGCCCGCTGGAGGGTCCCCTGGAAGAACTCCTCCAGTTGGTTCACGTCGTTGTTGAGGATGCTCATCAGCTCTCCGGTCTGCTCGCCCTCGAAGAAGGAGTACTCGAGGTCCTGCATCGTCGCGTACACGTCGGTCCGCAGCTCGTGCTGGACCCGGTAGGTCGCGACGTTCCGCGCCAGGCCGCCGAGGACGTACAGCACCGCCCCGGCCGCGTACAGCGCGACGAACGACCCGACGGTGAACCAGAACTGCGCCATCCGCGTCTCCGGGATGAACCGCTGGGGGACGAACGGGAGCTCGTAGGCCCGCTGGCCGAAGAGGACGGCGTCGAAGGCGACGCCGACCATGACCGGCGGGTACAGCCCCAGCAGCCGGGCCGACAGCGTGGTCAGGAGGTTGAAGCCGAAGTAGTGGACGTGCGAGCGGTAGTAGGAGGTCAGCAGCCGCCAGACGGGGCGGCGCACGTCGTCCCACAACTCGGCGGACTCGTCGCCCGTCTCGGCGGCTCCGGCCATTGTTTGCCCACCTGGGAGCGGCTTGGTTTCAATCTTACGCGACCGGGAACGAGAACGACACGTAGGGGCCGGCCGGCGTCGAGGTCGGAGGCCGGTCCTGCGGCCGGCCGGCGTCGGGGGAGCCGGCTCCGCGACCGGCCG
>CAZPIG010000068.1:0-11129 GCA_964586205.1 uncultured Halobacteriales archaeon
GTCAACGCCTGCTCGAAGACCTACTCGATGACGGGCTGGCGGCTGGGCTGGGTCGTCGCTAGCGAGCGCCGAATCGAGCGGATGCTCCGGGTCCACCAGTACGTCCAGGCGTGCGCCAGCGCGCCCGCCCAGTTCGCCGCCGAGGCGGCGCTGTCGGGCCCCCAGGACCCCGTCGACGAGATGGTCGCCGCCTTCGAGGAGCGCCGGGATGTCCTGCTGGAGGGGCTCGCCGACGCGGGGCTGGAGACGCCCACGCCGGAGGGCGCGTTCTACGCGATGCCGAAGGTGCCCGACGGCTGGGTCGACGAGGTCATCGACCGCGGCGTCGTCGTGGTGCCGGGCGAGGCGTTCGGCGAGCACGGCCGCGGCTACGCGCGCATCTCCTACGCCCAGGACGTAGGGGAGGTCCGCGAGGCCATCGACGTGATGGCCGCTGCGGCGGACGCGGTGCGGTAGTGGCCAGCGCCGGCCGCGCCACGCGGCGACCGCGCAGACGCGGTGCAGGGTGTCGCCGCGGCGGACGCGATGCGGTGGGTCCGAGCGTCGCCTCCCCCGGCGCTGTATCTCTGCACGGCCGATTATTCACCGCGACCGGACCCGGTTTTAAGCCCCCTGGCGTGGTAGCAGGTCCATGGCACTCGTCCGCGGCGGCCGGGGGCTGACGCGCGCGTACGCCTCCCAGGTCCACCCCGTGTTCATGCTGCCGCCGCTGGCGGCGTCGGGGTTCGGGGCCGCCCTCGCGGGCGCGTTCGCCCCCGTCGCCGGGACGCTCCACGCCGTCGCGGTGTTCTGCGCCGTCTACACCGCCCACGTCAAGGACGGCTACGTCGACTTCCACGTCCGCGGCGAGGACGACGACCACCCGCTGACGCCGCAGGGCTGCCGACTGGGACTGGTCGGCGCGACGGCGCTCTTCACGCTCTCGCTCGCGGGCCTCTGGCTGGTCGTCGGCCCCGGCGGCGCGCTCGTGACGTTGCCGACGTGGGTCATCGGCTACCTCCACGCGCCACAGTTGGACACCGACCCGCTCGGGGCGACGCTGGGCTACCCGGTCGGCATCGGGGTGGCCGTCGCCGGCAGCTACTACGTCCAGTCGGGCGGATTCGCGGCCCTCCCGCTGGCGTTCGCGGCGGTGTTCGTGCTGCTTCTCGCGGGCGTGAAAGTGGTGGACGACGCCAAGGACTTCGACTACGACCGCTCCATCGACAAGCGGACGGTCGCGGTGGTCCTCGGTCGCCGGCGCGCCCATGCCCTCGCGTACGTGCTGATGCTGTCCGGGCTCGGGCTCGTGGTCGCGCTGGCCTTCGACGGCCTGTTCCCGCCGGGGACGCTGCTCGCGGCGCTGGCGTTCGCCGTCGTGGCCGCCGTCGCGCGGCGTGCGGGCCCGGAGCTGGCGACGAAGCTGCTCATCCGCGGGGCGTACGTCTTCCTCGCGCTGCTGCTGGCGGCGGTGTGGTTCCGGCCCTTGTCGTGATCGGCGTCGTGGGGTGGTATACGAGATGCGGGGAGTTCCGTCGGCTCGATGCCGGTGCTCAAACCACCGTCGGGTGGGATTGAAAGGGGCGACGCGCTCGGCGAAGCACGGCGACGTAAGGACCGCAGCCCCGAGCGTAGCGAGGGGCGAGGACCGCAACGAGCCGCGCGAGTCGAGCGCGTCGGGGCTTTCGAGGACACTGTGAGCGCGACTATCTGACTTCCGGTTCTCGAAAGCCCCCGCCCGCTCGACCGGCCGTGACTCGCTGCGCTCCTCGTTCACTCCCTCGCTTCGCTCGGTCGTTCACTGCGGTGCTTGCTTTGTCAGGGCCGGGTCGAGCGGACGGCCCCTTTCAGTCCCGGCGAGCGAAGCTCGCCGACGTTCCGCTCGCTTCGCTCGCGGAACTCCCGCCCGACGGTGGATAGCCGAGTAGGCTCCGAGAACGACAGTTCACCGGCTAGCCGACGAGAACAAAGGGGAAAAACGGCGGGTCGTTATACAGTGCTTACTCGGCGGCTAATCGCCGCCGAACGCGGGTTCGCTCCCGCTCACCCGGTCACTCCGCAGCTACTCGCCGCCGACCGCGGCCTCGCGATGAAACGCTCGGCCCCTCACTCGGCGGCGATGACGTCGTCGATGCGGACTATCATCGTCGCCGCCTCGCTCGCGCTCTCGACGGCCTCGTGCTTGACCGCGGCGGGGTCGAGGACGCCCGCGTCCGCGGGGTCGCCGACCTCGTTGTCGCCGCCGTCGGTGGCGACCAGCCCGGCCCGCCCGTCGCTGTCGTGGGCGGCCCGGAGGTCCACCAGGACGTCGATGGGGTCCATGCCGGCGTTCTCCGCGAGCGTCCGCGGGACGATGTCGACGGCGTCCGCGAACGCCTCGACGGCGAGCTGCTTGCGACCCTCGATGCTGGCGGCGGACTCGCGGACGTAGTCCGCGATGGCGATCTCGCTCGCGCCCGCGCCGGGGACGACGCCGCCGGACTCGACGGCCGCCGTCACCACGTCGATGGCGTCCGTGATGGCGCGCTCGAGTTCGTCGGCCACGTGCTCGGTGCCGCCGCGGACGAACACCGTCACGGACTCGGCGGCCGCGCCGCCCTCGACGAACGCCAGCTCGTCGTCGCCGTAGGTCTCCGTGCGGACGGTCTCGGCCTCGCCGAGGTCCTCGCCCGCGAGGTCGTCGATGTCGCCGACGCGGCTCGCGCCGGTCGCCGACGCGATGGCCGTCGCGTCGCCGTCGTCGATGCTCTCGAACGCGAGGATGCCCTCGTCGGCGAGCGCGGCGGCCGTGCGGTCGGAGACGTCGTCGGTGACGAACGCCACGTCCACGCCGGCCTCGGCGAGGGTCTCGGCGTAGCCCACCAGCTCGCGCTCCTCGGCCTCGACGGCGGCGCTCATCTGCTCGACGCTGTCGATGGTGTACTCCGCGTCGACGTTGGCCTCGCGGACGTCGAGCTCCACGTCGAGCACCGCGATGGCGGCGTCGTCGACGCGGCGGGGCATGTTCTCGTGGGCGCGCTCCTCCTCGACCACGACGCCCTCGACGAGCTCGGTAGCGCTGGAGCTGGCACCGAGCTGGGTGTGGACCCGGAGGTCGTCGCGGCGGACGTCGCCGTCGTCGCGGACGTGCGCGATGGCCTCGACGACAGTCTCCGCCAGGCGGGTGGCGGTCACGTCGCCGGTGCCCTTGCCCGTCATGCTGGACTCGGCGACCTGCCGGAGTATCTCGTCGTCGACGTCCACCTCGAGGGTCATCTCGTCGACGGCCTCGCGGGCGAGGGCGGCGGCGTCGTGGTAGCCCTCGACGATAGTCGTCGGGTGGACATCCTGGTCGAGCAGGTCCTCCGCCTGGGCGAGCAGTTCGCCCGCGAGCACCGAGGCGGTCGTGGTGCCGTCGCCGACCTCCTCCTCCTGGGTGTCGGCGACCTCCACTATCATCTGGGCCGCCGGGTGCTCGATGTCCATCTCCTCCAAGATGGTCGCGCCGTCGTTGGTGATGACGACGTCGCCGCTGTCGGAGACGAGCATCTTGTCCATCCCGCGCGGGCCCAGCGTCGTGCGTACGGACTCGCTGACCGCCTTGCCGGCGGCGATGTTGGACGTCTGGGCGTCCTTGCCCCGCGTCCGGGTGCTGTCCTCGCTCAGTATCATCATGGGCTGGCCCCCCATGCGTCGCTGGCCGATGTTCTCTGACATGCTGTGTTCGTGTTGTAGTGGTAAGCGGTTCTATATAAAACTTTCCGACGACGGCCGCCGTCGTCACGCGATTCGTTGGCACACCGCGGGCGACGCGGAGCAACTGCGAAGGGCCGGTGACGGGCAGTCGCGCGAACGCCGTCAGTGTCACCCCGCCCGCCCGACCGATACGAAAAAATACCTCGGGGCGAAAACGGGAGTCGGATGCTCGAGCTGGAACACCGGTTCCGGGCCGTCGACGTTCACGCGCGGCTGGACGCCGACCCCGGGGCCGTCCAGTCGCGCGGGCGGGCCATCAGCCCCGAGAAGCTCGAGCTGGAGATGCACCAGGCCGGGGTGGTGCGGTCGGTGGTGTTCCCCGGCCCGCGGGACCGCGAGAGCTACCTCCCCGCGAACAACGCCGTCGCGCGGCTGAGCGTCGACCGGCCGTTCGTCGCCGTCGCGCGCATCAACGGGCCGCGCTCGCCGGGCGAGACCACGACCGGCCGGCTACGGAACCTCGCCGCCAACAGGAAGGACTGGCACACCTCCCCCGAGGACGTCGAGCAGTACGCCTACGACGAGCGCTTCCACGGCTTCAAGCTCCACCCCGTCCAGGACGGCCTGCCCGACGAGGAGACCCTCGACCGCCTCGAGTCGGTCGGGCTGCCCGTGCTGACCTTCGCCGGCCGGGGGTTCGGACCCTCGTCGGTCGCGGACGCGCTGCTCGGCCGGTCGTTCCCGGTCGTCGTCTCGCACTTCGGCGGCTACCCGCTCGACCGGAGCCTGATGAGCGAGGCCATCGACCTGCTCGACGTTTACGACAACCTCTACCTCGACACGACCTACGTTCACTTCCGGGAGGTCCTAGAGCGCGCCCTCTTGGAGCACCCCGGCCGGGTGCTGTTCGGGACGGGCGCGCCGCGCACGCACCCGAACGTGGCCGTGATGGAGGTCCTGACCCTCGACGTGCCCGAGGACGCGATGACGAAGGTGTTCTCGAAGAACCCCGGACGCGTCGTCGAGGCGCTGTCGCCCGAGGGCGGGTGAGTCAGAGCGGCGAGGAGGGTGATAGACCGACAGCGGAAACGTCCCGGAGTCACCGAACGCGCGTGTCCCAGAAGGTGACCGACGCGGCCCGCTCGCCGAGGCCGGTCGCGCCGAGGCGCTCGTCGAGGCCGCGCAGCCGTCTGGCCACCGGCCACGGTATCTGGCGGTAGAGGCCGTAGGGGACCACGAAGTCGTGGTGGGCCGCTGTCAGCTCGAGGTCCACGTCGGCGAGCAGGCGCGTCACCTCCGCGTCTGCGTACAGCCGCGACCCCATCGGGAGCAGCCAGTTGTACACCGACCGGGCGCTGCCCGCGTTGAAGGTGTCGAACAGCACCTGGTCGCGGGTGACGCGCCGTAGCTCCCGGAGGAAGACTGCGGGCGTCGGCGCGAGGTGGAAGAAGCGCATCGCCACCGTCGCGTCGAAGTGGTCGTCGGGGAACGGCAGCCGGCTGGCGTCGCCGCGGACGAACGAGACGCGCTCGTCGACCCCCGCGGCGCGGACCTTCTCGCGCCCCTGAGCGAGCATCGGCCGGGAGATGTCGAGGCCGACGACGTCGGCCCCGTGCTCGGCCAGCATCACGGTGAAGCGGCCGGTCCCGCAGGCTATCTCGAGGATGCGCCTGCCCTCGACCGGCGAGAGCGCCTCCCCGACGACCTCGCGCTCGCGCCGGTCGACGACGCGGCCGCCCCGCGAGAACCGCTTGTCCTCGTACCGGCTGGCGACCTCGTCCTCCTGGTACCACTCCTTGCCCTTCACGCTACGTGGGGGTGGTCCCGCCCCGGATAAAACGGTACTGGAAACGGTCCGGGGCCCTCGCGGCGGGCCTCCGACTCCGCTCCACTTCGTCGGTCACCTCCGGGTGGTCGTAGCGCCCGATTCACTCCACGTAACCGACGGTTAAATCAAACGGGGAGGTGCGCTCGCGGGCAGCAAGCTTATACTACGTTAACACATACCAACCGTCGGGCCATGTCGAGTGACCCCGACTCCGAACGGCGCGCCGGCCCGGAGCAGGCCCCGGACCTACCGGACCCGTCCGCGGGTCTCGAATCCGTCGAGTCCTACCGAACGGAGGACGGGGTCGTACTCTACGACGCCGAGAACCCGCTCGCGTGGCTGAAGGCCACGTGCGCGGTCTCGGTGGACGACCACGTCTGATTTCCGCGACCCGCTTTTTTGCCCGGTTCCCTCCCCGTTCGTTCCGTCCGCTACTGTGGGTTCTTCTCGGTGAGTGACGTGGGCGCTGGACCGACCGAGACGGCCAAGGACAACCCTTTTGGCCACCACAGGCCTCCCTCCGGGTGTGTCGGACCCCAGCACGTCGAGGGACGGGAGCGCGGACGAGGAGTCCGACGGCGACCCGGCGGGCTCCGGGTCGGCCCTCGACCGCCTGCTCGGCGGGCCGACCGACGAGGACCACCCCGGCCCGGGCGTTCCCGACCGCCCCGGCCCGGACCCGCCGGATACGAGGCTCTCCCCGCAGTCAGACGTGGACGTTCCCGCGGGGCTCCGGACGACGTTCTGGACGCAGGTCTTCCTCGTGAAGGTGGGGCTGCTCGCCGCGGCGCTCGGGGCGATGTTCCTGGGCTTCCGCGGCGACTGGCGCGGGGCAGTCCTCGTGGTCGGCGGGGTCGTGCTGGTGGCGCGGGCGTTCCAGCGGGCCCGCAATTACGAGCACCCCTCGTCGGACGATGACCACTCCTCGGACGACGGCTACTCATCCCCGGATTCCAAGCATCCCTCGCCGGACGACGGGTGACCGTAGCGCCGGCAGTACCGTTATCACCGGCCGCCGCCAACCACCGTCCATGCGAACGGTCCGCGACGCGTCGGGCAAGCGCTACCTCCTCGTCAAGGAGGGCGACGACGCGTGGCTCGTCCGCGACCCCGCGACGGGGACGGAGTCCTACCGCGACGCCGCGGGGCTCGAGCCGGTCGACGGCGAGCCGCCGCTCGACGCGGCCGCGCGGGCGGTGCCACCGGCAGTCCGCGAGGTGGTCGCCGGCGTCCCCGAGCCCGCCGCGCTCGGGCTGCTCGTCGACCTCGTGGACCGCGGCCCCCAGCCCGCGCGGGACCTGCTCGCGGCGACCGACCGCTGCGAGAGCGACCTCGTGGGGATGCTGTCGGCGCTCCGGGCCGCCGGCCTCGTCGCGGAGACGACGGTCGGCGACGCGCCCGCCTACCGGGCGACCGGGACCGCCGAGGAGGGGGTCGCGGCGCTCCGGTCGTTGCGGGACGAGCAATAGCGGACCGACCTGCGGCCGCCCGGTCCCCGTGCGACGGCACCGCACCGACCGCGCTCAGTCGACGGGGAGCGCCTGCTCGCGGCGCTGGACCGACGAGCGGTTCGTCGTGGGGTCCTTGCGGACGGTGACGAGGTCGTCGGCCGCGCCCACCAGCTCCTCGTCGTGGCTGACGACGACGATCTGCTCGACGCCCCGCTCGCGCATCGACTCGACGAGGTCGACCAGCCGGGAGACGTGGCCCGCGTCGAGGAACACCGTCGGTTCGTCGAGGATGAGCGGCGGCATCGGGGCCGACCCCTCGATGCCCTCCGCGAGCAGCCGGTAGATGGCCGTCCGGAGGCTGAGGTTGAACAGCGCCCGCTCGCCGCCCGACAGCTGCTCAGGGTCGAGCGTCTCGCCGTCCTTCTGGTAGACGGTCAGCTCGTACTCGCCGCTCAGCTCGATGTGTGCGTAGGAGTCATTGCCGTAGACGAGGTCGAACACCTCGTTCAACAGCCGCTCCAAGTGGTCGACGTTGCGCTGGCGCAGCTCCGCGCGGAGGTCGCCGTAGGTGTGCTCCAAGCGCTCGGTCTCGTCGTGGAGGGTCTCTATGGCCGCTAGGCGCTCGGCGAGGGCGTCGCGCCGGTCGCGGAGCTCGTCCAGCTCCGCGAGCTGGTTCTCGACGGCCCCGACCTCGCTCTGGAGGCGCGTCCGCTCGGCTTCGAGGGTCGCCAGGCGGGACTCGACCTCCTCTAAGTAGGCCTCCGCGCGCTCCTTCTCGGCGCGGGCCTCCTCGACCGCGGCCTCGTCGTGGGCTTGCTCTATGTCGTCGCGGCGCTCCCGGAGCTCGGCGAGGCGGTCGCGGCGCTCGGCGTTCAGCTCGGCCTTGCTCTCGCGGCGCTCCCGGAGGGTCGCCAGCCGGTCGGCCACCTCGCCGCGCTCGTCGCTCAGCGACTGCACCTCCCGGAGGTGGTCCACGTGGTCGTCCAAGTCCGCCAGCTCCGATTCGCGGTCGTCGATGCGCTCGGCCAGCGCCTCGACGTCGGCGGCCGCCTCGTCGGCCTCCGCCCGGACGTCCTCCGCCTCTCTCTCCAGGTCGTCGGCCGACTCGCGGAGGGCCGCGACGCGCTCGCGTCGGTCCGCGAGGTCCGCCTCGCGCTCGGAGACCAGCGCGGCGACGTTCCTGCGGCGCTCGGTCAGCCGCTCGACCGCCTGCTCGGCCGCGACCAGCTCCTCGGCGCGCTCGACGCGCTCGTCCACGTCTGCGAGCTCCTCGCGGACCGTCGCCAGTTCGTCCTCGGCCTCGGCGAGGGCCTCGCGGTCTTCGGCGAGGCTATCGACGTGGGGCGAGCCCTCGACCGGCTGGCCGCACTCGGGGCACTTGCCGGCCGCTTCGAGCGCCTCGCCCGTCTCGACGGCGTCCCGGAGGCGCTCGACCTCGACCTGCAGCTCCGCGGCCTCCGCTTCCAGCGCCTCGCGCTCGGCGTCGAGGTCCTCGCGGTGGGCCTCCGCTTCGCCGAACTCGACGGGGGCGTCCTCGAAGCGCGCCCGCTCGCGTTCTATCTCGGTGTCCAGCTCCGCCAGCTCCTCGCGGCGCTCTTCGAGCGCGTCCTCGCGCTCCGCGACCGTCTCCGCGAGGTCGTCGGCCTCCTCGCGCTCGTCGGCCGTGCGGGCGTCGAGGTCTTCGGCGCGCTCCCGGAGGCGCTGCACTTCGGCGGCCCGCTCGCGGCGCTCGGCGCGCAGGTCGGCCAGCGACTCGGCCACCTCCTCACGGTCGGCTTCGAGGGAGTCCAGGCGCTCGGCGACGGCCTCCTCGTCGGCGTTCGCCGGGAGCTCCGTCCCGGCGAGCAGCTCGTTGCGCTGCTCGTCCAGCGACTGGACGCGGTCCCGGCCCTCGCGTATCTCCTCCTGGAGGGCCTCGCGCTCGCGCTCGGTCTCGGTGATGGTCGCCTGGAGGTCCGACACCGACTCCCGGAGCTCCACCAGCTCCTCGCGGCGCTCGCGGTGCTCCTCGAGGAGGGATTGAGCCTCCGCGAGGGTCTCCTCGGCCTCCGCGCGGTTGCCCTCGAGGCGCTCGACGTCCGCCTCGACCTCCTTCAACTCGGATTCGAGGTCGTTCAGCCGGGCGTGGAGGTCGCGGTCCTCCTTGTCGGCTATCTGCTCGTCGAGGCCGTCGAGCTGGCCGCGGACCTCGCCCAGCACGTCCTCGACGCCGAGGCGGGCCTCGCCGGCCCGCTCGCGGTAGGTCTCGAGCTTGCCCAACTGGAGGAGGTCGTCGATGACGTCCTGGCGCTGGGCGGGGCTGGCGTGGATGAGCTCGTTGACCTCGCCCTGGCGGACGTACGCGCAATTGACGAAGGCGTCCTCGTCCATCCGGAGCAGCTCCGTGACCCGGCGACGGACGTCCCTGGCCCCCTCGACGCTGCCGTCTGGCGTCTGGAGGACGCACTCGGTGGTCGTCGCGCGGTCCCCGCGGAGCTTCACCCGGCGCTCGATGCGGTAGTCGCGGCCGCCGTGGGTGAAGGCGAGGTCGACTGTCGTCTCCTCCTCGCCGTTCGTGATGACGTCCTCGAGGGTCCCTTCGAGGGCGTGCGCGCCGTAGAGCGCGAAGAAGCAGGCCTCCAGCAGCGAGGACTTCCCGCTGCCGTTGACGCCGTGGATGACCGTCACCCCGCGGTCGAGGGCGAGGTCCACGTCGGCGTGCGGCCGGAAGTTCTCGATGCGGATGCGGTCGAACCTCACAGGTACTCCTCCATGGAGGCCTGGTCGGCGGTTTCGTCCGCAATATCTGCGTCGTCGGTGCCGTCGGCCGCCTCGTCCGCCGCGGCGTCGGTGCTATCCCCGGCGTCGGGGCTGTCGGTAGGGTCGTCCGCACCGTCGGTGGCCCCGTCGGCGCTATCGCCGAGTTCTCCGTCGTCGGTATCGTCGGCGCTATCGTCGTCGGCAGTTTCTCGGTCGTCGGCTTCGTCGTCGGCGTCCGCCGGCGGGGCCGCGCCCTCGGCCGGCTCGAAGGCGGCGAGGCCGTCCGCCAGGCGGTCCCGGACCCGCTCCTCGACCCGGCCCCGGACGGTGGTCTTCGCGACGTCCGCGGGCGAGCGCACGAGGTCGTCGACGTCCCGGGCGGCGACGCTGAGCCCCATCTCGCGCACGCGCTCGCGGACCGCGTCGTCGGGGTCCGCGAAGCTCACGTCCGTCTCGTCGGCGGACTCCACCTCGCGGCGGTCCCGGACCCGGGCCAGCAGCGCGCCCTCCTCCTCGGCGAACGTCTCGACGGCGGCGGGCGTCACCGCCTCGCCCTCGCCCTCGACGGAGACGACGACCACGGCGTCGGTCAGGTCGTGTTCGGCGACGCGCTCGCGCACGCGCTGCTCGCCCTCGCCGGCCGCTAGCTCGACGTCCACGAACACGAACTCGCGGGTGACGTCGATGGCCCGCCGGGAGATGGTCGCCTCGCCCCCGGCGAACTCGACGATGTTGTAGCCGCGCTCGTCGCGCTCGTCGGCGCTGACCCGCTCCGTGGAGCCCGGATACGTCACCCACGTCCCCGCTACCTTCTCCTGGCCGGGGACGTGGTTGTCGCCGAGCAGCATCGCGTCGAAGTCCACGGTCGCGGCATCGAGGACGGCCTCGGTGTCCCAGTCGGCGTGCGCGAACGGCTCGAACAGGCCGTGGGCGACCAGCGCGGCGTGGTCGGTTTCGCTCGGCTCGAAGTCGTACGCCAGGGCCGCCCGCCGGGACGCGGGCACGTAGTCGAGGCCGTAGAAGGTCGTGTCCCCGACCACCGTCCCTGTCGCGTCGAGCCGCGTCGCCACGCCGATGTCGGCGAAGAGGTCGAGCCACTGGGCGGACCGCTTGCGCTCGTGGTTGCCGACGACGGCGAGGAAGGGCACGTCCGCGGCCCGGAGGTCCCGGAGCGCGTCGACGGTGTCGAGCAGGTCGTCGAGCGCGGGCCGGCGGTCGTGGAACAGGTCGCCCGCGTGGACGACGGCGTCGAACTCCCCCTCGACGGCGTCCTCGACCACCTGGCGGAACGCGGCCGCGAAGTCCTCGCGGCGCGTCGGCGAGTTGTACTGCCGGTAGCCGAGGTGGGTGTCCCCCGTGTGTAACACCCGCGTCATGTGACTCTCCGTTTCTCCCCGACGGTTAAATGGATTCCGTGACCGGAGCGGAGGTGGTCGGTTCGTCGGAATCGGTGTCGT
>CAZPIG010000069.1:0-11003 GCA_964586205.1 uncultured Halobacteriales archaeon
GAGATGCTCCAGCGCATCTTCCGGTTCAACAACACCATCGCAAAGGAGGTGATGACCCCGCGCCTCGACGTGGACGCCGTCTCCGTCGACGCCGACGTGGAGGAGGCGACCCAGACCTGCGTCCGGACGGGCCACGAGCGCATCCCCGTCTACGAGGGCGACCTCGACAACGTCCTCGGCGTGGTCCAGCTACGGGACCTCGTCCGCGAGCAGAAGTACGGCGAGGCCGACGGCGTGGACCTCCGGGACCTCGTCGGCGAGACGCTGCACGTCCCCGAGAGCAAGAACGTCGACGAGCTACTGACCGAGATGCGCGAGAACCGCATGGAGATGGTCATCGTCATCGACGAGTTCGGGACCACCGAGGGCCTCATCACGATGGAGGACATGGTCGAGGAGATAGTCGGCGAGATACTCGAGGGCGAGGAGGAGCAGCCCATCGAGCACCTCGACGACCACACCGCCGTGGTCCGCGGCGAGGTGAACATCGACGAGGTCAACGACGCCCTCGGCATCGACCTCCCCGAGGGCGAGGAGTTCGAGACCATCGCCGGGTTCGTGTTCAACCGCGCCGGCCGTCTCGTAGAGGAGGGCGAGCGCATCGCCTTCGACGGCATCACCATCACGGTCCAGGAGGTCGAGAACACGCGCATCCTGAAGGCCCGCGTCGAGAAGCCCGCGCCGGGCGAGGAGCGCGAGCCGGCGGGCGACGGCGAGGAGGCGGCCGAGGTCGAAGGCGCGGAGTGACTACCGGGACCGCGGGGCGGACGTGGCACGGAGTTCCGGGCCCCGTCAAACCGCTCCCGCCACGGCCATCAGCCCGTAGCCCGCCACGAACGCGAGCGCCAGCGACCCAACCCACGCGAGGGCGGTCTTGCCCATCTTCTCCGCGCTGACGGCGTCGCCGCCCTCCGAGACGGCGTAGCCGCTCCCGACGATGGTCGAGACGACGATCTCGTTGAACGAGACCGGGATGCCGAACAGGACCGCCGTCTGGGCGATGGCGAACGCCGGGATGAGCGCGGCGACCGAGCGGTCGGGGCCGAGCGCGGAGTAGTCCTGGGACAGCGCCTTTATCATCCGCGGCGCGCCGGTCCACGACCCGGCCAGCAGCCCGAGGCCGCCGAAGGCCAGCACCGCGGACAGCGGCACCTGCAACGGCACCTCCGAGGGGTCGAGCAGGGGGAGCAGCGGCCCGACGGCGAGCCCCACCTGGGTGCCGCCCGCCGAGAAGGCCACCAGCCCGCCGAGCGCCACCAGGAACCGCCGCTGGCCGCGGTCCGCGTCGACGCGGACCTCCCGGGCGAGCGCGAGGACGGCCAGCGCGGCCAGCGCCAGCGTGGCCGCGGCGCGGCCGACCGGACCGCCGACCTGCGCCCCGAGGACGGCCGCCGGGGCGGCGGCCCCGCCGGCGGGCCCGAGCAGCGCGAACTCGACGTTGGCCACCAGCGCGCCCACGACGCCGCCGAGCGCGGGAATCGCCACCCGCCGCCGCGTGCCGGGGGCGGCCAGCCACCGGGCCGTCAGGTAGGCCGCGCCGCCGCCGACGAACGGCGTGGCGACCCACAGCGCGGCTATCTGGCGGTACTTCGCCCACGCCGGCTCGCCGCCGACGGCGAGGCCGACGCCGACGACGGCCCCGGTGACGGTGAAGGCGGTGGCGATGGGATAGCCGGCGAACACGCCCGCGGCGACCAGCGTCGCGGCGACGAGCAGTCCCGCGATGGCCGCGAGCGGCGACAGCGAGACGCCGACGACTAGCTCGCCGCCGACGGCTTCCGAGACGTTCGCGCCCTGCAGGACCGCCCCCGCGAACCCCAGGATGCCCACCACGAACCCGGCCCGCAGGATGGAGATGGCGTTGGCCCCGACCGCCGGCGCGAACGGGGTCGAGCCCGACGAGCCCGCGCCGATGGCCCACGCCATGAACAGGCTGGCGAGCGCGGCGACCACGAGGGTGAACACCGTGGCGACGGCCACCATCTACGGAGCCCGTGGGAGACGCCGGAGGAAAAGCTTCGGGCTTCCCGCAGACGCCACTCAGTTCGTCGTCGGCTTCGACCGCTCCTCGGAGGGGGGCGCTTCGACGCCCTCGGCGTGCTCGGCGGTCTCGGTTTCCTTCTCGACGTCCACGTGCCAGCGGTCGTGCTCGTCCTCGTACTCCGCCAGCCGGTCGCTGACCGCCGCCTTGAGGTCGTCGTCGTTGACGTTGACCTCGAAGACGAACGCCTCCCCGCCGCGGGTCGTCTTCTGGACGTTGGCGCTGACCAGCGCGTTGTCGAAGTAGTAGGGCGCGAGCTGTGTCATCACCCGCTGGTAGACCGTGTTCTCGACCGAGCGCAGCGCCTTCCGGCCCGCCGAGTCGGCCGCGCGGCGCACGTAGCCGATGGAGTCCTGCCACCCCTCGACCGCGCCCTCGGTGTCCTCGTCCTCCAGCTTCTCGTAGGACTCGCTGAGCTTCTCGCCGGCGCTCTTCAGGTCGTCCTCCGGGGACTTGCCGGCCTTCTCGCCTTCGCCCTCCGAGACGCTGGCCTGGTCGGCGGTCTTCTCGCTGACGTCGTCCTCGATGCGCTCGTGTGCTTTGGGACGCCACTCGTCCCACTCCTCGAACGCTTCACTGTACCGCGGGTCGTCGGGAACGCCAGCGTCGCGCAGCGCGCGCGTGATGCGCTCGCCGTGCTCGACGACGTCGGCCCACGCCCCGCGGACCTTGAAGCCCGAGATGCTCTCCTCCATCTGGTCGTCCCCCTGTAGGTGGTTCGGATGGAAATAGGTTACTGCCCGCGGCCGCGCCGCTCGACCGACGGAGGGCGACGGGACGGCTCGCTCCACCCCTCGTCCCGAGCGGGTCCGACGGCGTCACACCCGCTCGCGGTCGTCGTCCCGGGGTCGACGGTAGTGACCGGCTACTGCACGCCGTGGAGTGTGGGCGCTCGTTGCCCGCACGACGGCGCGATGAGAAGCCGGTCTATACCTTAGTGGAATCGTGGGCTTACCTGGCTCCATGCGCACCGTCCGTCAGGGGCTGCGCCGCGGCGACGTCGAGCGCGACACCTACGGCCGGCTGGTCTGCTCGAACTGCAGCACCGAGCTCCGGTCCGACGTGGACCCGACCAGCGACGACGACAGCCGGAGCTGTCCCGACTGCGACCGCGAGTGGGTGGAGCTGCGGTAGTCGGGGGGAGAGGGCGTCACCTGCGCCCGGCCTGCGTCGTCAATCGCCTGCGTCGTCGGTCCGTCGTCAATCGGCCGCGTCGGGCTCCCGCTTGCGCACCATCCCCAGCGCGACCCACGAGACGACCAGCTCGTCGTCCTGGTTGTACCCCTCGAGACGGCTCCGGACGTGGCCCATCCCGGGGTTGCTCTCGGAGGGGCGCTTGTCGAGGACCTCCGTCCGGACCGACAGCGTGTCGCCCGGCCTGACGGGCCGGTGCCACCGTAGCTCGTCGACGCCGCGGGCTCCGAGGCTCGTCTCCGGGCTCAGGAGGTTGTCGACCACCAGCCGCATGCAGACGGCGGCGGTGTGCCACCCGCTGGCGACGAGGCCGCCGAACAGCGAGTCCTGCGCCGCCTCCGGGTCGAGGTGGAACGGCTGGGGGTCGTACCGCTCGGCGAAGTCGACTATCTCCTCGGCCGTCACCTCGTAGCTGCCGAACTCGCGGCTGTCGCCGACCGCGACGTCCTCGAAGTACTCGTCCATGCTCGCGGGGTCCGGTGCCGGGGGTCATAAGCGGTCGGTCGTCGGAAGGTCGGGGCCTCTGGGACCGCTCCATAGTGGTCGACGTAACTGTTGAATCAATGGAGTCGGCATCAGGGGTGCGGTTCAGTGTGTCTCGGCAGCGCAGTGGCCCAGAAAGCCCCCCGCGCGCTCGACCACCCGCGGCTCGCTGCGGTCCTCGGGCCTTCGGCCCTGCGGTCCTTGCGTCGCCGGGGGCGGGTCGAGCGCGCGGCCCCTTTCAGTCCCACCCGCTGGCGGTTGGTCGCCGAGCGCCGAGTCTGTCGGGAGGTCCGGCTTGCGTATTCAAAGGTTGTGACAATCACTAACGAGCGGTCCGCCGACCGAACGCCACGACCGCCTCTACGACCGACACCTTGTAGACCCCTGCGGGACCAGCCCGAGACATGGCCATCGAGGACCGCGGCGACGCCTACCTCGTGACGCACGCACTCGCCAAGGACACCCTCTCGCGCATCCGGGACGTGAGCACCGAGCAGGTCGAGTTCCGCAAGGGCCTCGTCAAGCTCGGCCGTGTCTGCGGCTACGAGATGATCGACGGCCGGATGGAGACGGAGTACACCGCCATCACCACGCCGCTCGCCGAGACCACCGGCGAGCGCGTCAAGGGCCTCGACGACGTGGTCATCGTCAACGTCCTCCGGGCCGCCACGCCGCTCGTCGAGGGGCTGCTCAAGGCCTTCCCGCGGGCCCGCCAGGGCGTCATCAGCGCCAGCCGCGACGAGGAGGCCGGCCAGGACGACGAGGGGCGGTTCCCCATCGCCGTGGACTACGTGAAGCTCCCGGAGATACGCGCCGCGGACACCGTCGTCGTCGCCGACCCGATGCTGGCGACGGGGAGCACCATGTGCGCCGTCCTGGAGGAGGTCACGGCCGACGCTCCCGACCCAGAGCACCTGTTCGTCCTCTCGGCGGTGGCGGCCCCCGAGGGGCTGGTCCGCGTCGGCGAGGAGTTCCCGGAGGCGGACCTGCTGACGGTCGCCATCGACGACCGGCTGGACGACGACGGCTTCATCGTTCCCGGCCTGGGCGACGCGGGCGACCGGGCGTTCCGGACGGTGTAGGCGCGGGTCGTGCGGAGCCCACCCCATCGTGGAAGCCCGAACCGATACAGCCATTTCGCGCGCCCGTCTGCCCCCACGGAGTGACGGAGTACGACGCCGTGCTGTTCGACAACGACGGCGTGCTGGTCGAGCCGCCGGCCCCCGAGACCCAGCGGGCGGCGGCCCGCGAGCGCCACGACGAGCGGTCCCAGATAGCGGCGTTCCGGGCGGGCGTCTACGACGACGTGCCCGACCTCCACGCCGTGGCGGAGCTTGTCTGAACGGACAGCACCGCCCCGACGCCAGGGTCGCGTCTGCCGCGAGCCGCGGCCCGTCGGCGACCTCGCCGACTTCAGACCGCGTCGCCGGCCGCCGGACCGGCCGGCCGCTCGACGGCGGCCGCGCTCCGCTCGACCGGGCTCACCGCGTAGAAGACCCGCTCGGGGTCGCGCCAGCGCAGCCACGCGAGCCCCGTCCGGGCGGCCAGCCACAGCTTCCGCGCCGTCGACAGCGACGGCGGGTCGGCGAGCACGTCGTAGTCGCGCTCGCGGACGAGCCGGTGGTGGTCGGCGTACAGCACGGCCGCGAGCAGCACGCCGAACCGGCAGTCAGCGGGGAGGTACCGGATGCCCGCGACGCCCTCGCGGTAGCGCGCCTCCGTCTCCGCGAGCAGGTCGCGGACGGCCGCGCGGACGCCCGGCGACGCCACGTCGGCCCGGAGGTCGGCCTCGGTGACGCCGTGGGCCGAGAGCGTCTCCCGGGGGAGGTACACCCGCCCGTAGTCGCGGCGGTCCTCGCGCACGTCCCGCAGGAGGTTCGTCATCTGGAACGCCTCGGCCAGCGCGGCGGCGTGGGGTGCGGCGGCCGCGGGGTCGTCGGGGTCCATCACCGTCGTCATCATGTTGGCGACGGCCACCGACGACCCGCGCATGTAGGCCTCGAGGTCGGCGAGCGTCTCGTAGCGGGCGGTCGTCGCGTCGGCGGCCATCGCCGAGAGGAAGGCCTCGACCTCGGCGCGGTCGATGCCGTGGCGGCGGCGCACCTCCTCGAACGCCGCGAGCAGGGGGTCGTCGGTCGCCCGCTCGCCGAGCGCGGCCGCCCGGAGGCGCGCTAGCTCGGCGACCTGCTCGTCGGGCGGCGGCGGGTCCGGGTCGTCGACCACCTCGTCGGCCCGCCGGAAGAACGCGTACAGCACGTACGTCGGCCGGCGGACCCGCCGGGGCAGCAGCCGCGTCGCGAGGTGGAAGGTCGGGCCAGTCCGGCGCTGGACCGCCCGGCTGGCCGCGACCTCGTCGCTATCGACCATCCGGGTCGGGCCGGGACGCCCGCCCTCTCACGGAGGGCCGTCCGAGGTCCGCGGCCGCCGCGGAGCACGGTGCGAGCGCCGCGGCCGTGACGCACGTCGCAGCCGTCGCGGGGGCCGCGCCCGTCGCGGAGGTCGCGGACGGTACGGACGCCGCGGAGGTCGCGGTCGTCGCGAGGGCCGCGGCCGTCGCGGACGGTACGGACGCCGCGACGGTGGAGACTAGCTGCCCAGTGTTGTCGACGGACCACCTCCCTCCCGCTGAGCACGGGGCCATCCCGGCGGTGCCGATCCGGGGCCGGACCGCTCTACGGCCAGGTCGGGGCATGCGCAGAACATATAAGATTCAGAGATACTTATAAGCTGCACAACGACCGGCGAATCTGATACTTCCCCCGTCGCTCCGGCAGTCGGTCGTCCGCAACCCCGATAGAGTGCCTCTATCGGTCGAATAGGGTCGCACTACCCGCTCGGGCGAGGTCGGTAAGGCTGACAGACGAAGATGTCTGGAATCGGATGAATCACTCCGTCACGTTACGACAGAGTTACTTCGACAGTGCTCGCCGCGAAGGATGGCCGACGGGACGGGGACGGCGGGCGTCGGCGCGGCCGGTCGTCTCGGGGTGTCGATACGTTCGTCGGGGTCGGCGACGGCCGTCGCGGCGGCGGATGATTCGGGGCGGGGCCGTCACGGTCGCAGGAGACGAACCGCACACTGCGGGGTGTGGCGCGACAGTGCTACGTCTCGGGGAGCGCGACGTCGAGCGCGTGGCTCGCGGCGATGCAGAGGGCGGCGGCCGCGAGCGCGGCCCCGGCCACCGCGGTCACGCTGACGCCGAGGCCGGACGGCGAGAAGGGGTTGCCGCCGCCGGACTCGACCACGGTGGCGACGGTCTCGGGGTCGAGCCGTCCGAGCGCGAAGTAGCCGACGGTGACCGCCGTCGCGAACCCCCCGGTGGCGAGCCCCACGAGCGAGCTCGCGTCCTCGGCGGCCAGCAGGCGGCGGGCGGTCCGCTCGTCCAGCTCCTCGGCGCGGAGCCGGACCAGCGCCGTCGCGACGTGGCCGGCGGCCCCGAGCACCTGGGTGGCGATGGCGAACAGCCCGACGACGAGCACCGTCGGCGACGCGGCGGCACCGGCGGCGGCCCGCACCTGGTCGGGGGCCGTCATCCAGAGCGGTGCCACGAGTGCCAGCGCGCCGAGCGTCGCCGCCTGCCACCCGAGCCGCTGGGGCACGGGCTGGCTGAAGAGGCTCAGCCGCCGGACGCGGAGCCGCTGGTAGGTGGAGCCCGACAGCACCGCGTCGGCGATGGGGTCCTCGACGCCGTCGCGGACGGCGTCCCCGCGACCGGTGTTCCCCGTCACGTCCGGCGGTTTCGGGTAAGGGTACATTACTCTGTCGATGCCACGGGCGAGGTGTCCGCCGGCCGGTCGGTCCGTCCGCGCAACACCTATAGGCCAGGCCTGTCATCGTCGGGACGATGCCCCAGGACGCCTGCGACGACTGCGGGGAGGTCATCGGGGACGCGCTCGCGCGCACCGTCAGGCTCACCGTGGACCGCTCGGAGATAGACGCCCAGCGGCTCTGCCCGGAGTGCTTCGCCGACTGGATAGACCACTACCAACAGGAGATGCAGGCCGGCCCGGAGAAGCTACGCGACGACGAGGGCGAGATAATCGTCGACTGAAGCCGTTTCGACGGTCGTCGAAACCCCATCGCTTCGGGTGCAGAATCGACTTGCGGCGGCAGAGTCGTGGGAGGAAGTATCTCCAGTCGAAACTGTGGTCTGTCGGCGTCGGCGCGGTCGGCGTCCGGCGTCGCCGACGGCAGGCTGTCGGCTGTACGGCCGCCGTCGACGGCGGCCGTCGTCAGCTATCGTCGTCCGCGCCGTTCTCGTCCTCCTCGTCCTCGCCCGCCGACAGCCCGTCGTCGCGGTCGCGGTCCAGCGCGCGCGGGGCCTCGTGGTGGTCCGAGTAGCCGTCGAACCACCGGGCGATGCGCTCGATGCGGTCGACGACGTGGCCCGGGTCGCCGCTCCGCGATAGCTCGTGGCCCTCCTCGGGGTACCGGACCATCCGCGTGTCCACGTCGTGCTTGCGGAGCAGCCGGAAGAACAACTCGGCCGTGTTCGCGGGCGTCCGGTAGTCGTCGTCGGAGTGGATCAGCAGCGTCGGCGTGTCCACCTCGTGGGCGTGGCCCGTCGGCGACTGCTCCCAGAGGAACTCCGGCTCCTCCCACGGCGTGGTGTCGTAGTCGCCCTCGACGAGCCGGTAGGCCCAGTCCGTCGAGCCGTAGAACCCCACGTGGTCGAAGACGCCGCGCTGGGCGACGGCGGCCCGGAAGTAGTCGGTGTTGCCGACCATCCAGCCCGTCATGTAGCCGCCGAAGCTGCCGCCCGTGAGGAAGACGTTGTCCTCGTCCACGTAGTCGCGCGCCGCCACCTCCTCGACCCCGCTCATCACGTCCGACATGGTGACCGGCCCCCAGTCGCGCTCGATGGCGGCCATAAACTCCTCGCCGTAGCCCGACGAGCCCCTGGGGTTCGACCAGAAGACGACGTAGCCGCGCGCGGCGAGGGTCTGGAACTCGTGCCACATCGTCCCGCTGGTGGTCCACATCGCGTGCGGGCCGCCGTGGACCTCGACGACCATCGGGTACGTCGAGTCGGGGTCGAAGTCCGGCGGCGTGAGGACCCACCCCTGGAGGTCGGTGCCGTCGTTCTCGAAGGAGAGTTCCTCGGGCTCGCTGACCGCGCGGTCCTCGAAGTACCCGTCGTTGAGGCGGGTGAGCCGGCGCTCCTCGCCGCCGCCCGGGGTCGCCGCGAACAGGTCGCCGGGGTGGTCCCAGTCGCTGCGGACGAACGCCACCGCCTCCTCGCCGACGTGTGCGCCGTCGATGCTCGCCCAGTCCTGCCGGACGACGCGCTCGGGGTCGTCGCCGTCCCAGTCGACCCGCCAGAGGGCGCTCGCGCCCTCGTCGGGGGTCGCGAAGTATAGCTGCTCGTCGTCGGGACCCCACTGCGGGGCGGCCCCGAAGCCGAGCGTCCGGTCGAGACTCGCGGTCGGGTGGGCGACGTCGCCGCTGTCGACGTCCAGCACCTTCAACTCCGTCTGGCGGAGCGACGACTGGTCCTCGTCGGTGTAGAGGTGGGCGACCCGGCCGTCCGCCGTCGCGGCGAGGCCCATCCCCCAGCCCGTAGTGGTGAGTACGGTTTCGGTATCGCCGGTCTCGGTGTCGTAGGCGACGACGTCGTACTCCGTCGAGTCGTCGGGGTCCGGCTCGCCGCGGCTGGCCGAGTAGTAGAGCGTCCGCTCGTCGCCCCACGTCGGGCTGTTGTGGTCGTACTCCTCGTCGGTGACGCGCTCTATCTCGTCGTCGTCCGGCGCGTCGTCGCTCCCCCCCGGGCTGCTGGCCGGCGCGCTGCCGCCAGCGAGGTGGGCGACGTACACCTGCGCGCGCTTGCCGTCGAACCAGTTCTGCATCGACCGCCAGACCGTCCGGTCGACGACCCGCGGGTCCGGGGGCTCCGGCTGGAACTCCTCGTCCACCTCGAGGTCGCGGTCGGCCTCGCGGTCGTCTGCGGACACCCGCTGGACGAACGCGATGCGGCTGCCGTCCGGGCTCCACTCGATGGCCGAGACCCCGCCCGCGACGTCCGTCACCTGCCGGGCCTCGCCGCCGTCGGTGGGCATGACCCACAACTGCGGGCGGTCGTCGTCCGCGCCCCGGGTGCTGACGAACGCCAGGCGGTCACCGGAGGGGCTCCACCGCGGCTGGCTGTCGGCTCCCTCGGCGACCGTGAACTGCCGCGGCTCCCCGCCCCCCAGCGGGACCACGTATATCGTCTTCTCGTCGTCCTCGTCGTCTCGCGGCTCGCGGCGGACGAAGGCCACCCGCTCGCCGGCCGGGTCGACGCGGGGGTCGCTCGCGCCGACCAGGTCGTGGTAGTCGCTTGCTGCGACGGTGTCCATGTCGTCGGCCTCGCGGGCGGTCCGCAATAGGCTTTCGCTTCGAAGTGAGTGGTCGGTCCACTGTCAGTTACGCCCGTCGGGGCCGGGCTTTACCGATTCTACAGTCGACTTACGCGAGACGGCCGATTCGACCCCCGCGGTCTAATCCTGCGTTACGCCTGATTGGCCGATTATAACTAACGGTGAACGGGTCGAAGCGAATCCCGGAGCATGGACCACAACGAGACAAACGACACGGACGACGGGCGCGGCGTCGGCCGGCGGAGCGTCCTCGGAGCCCTCGGTCTGGGGGCGGGGGCCTCCCTGGTCGGGGGCGCGGGGTGGCTCCTCGACCAGGCCGAGGGCACCAGGCGGCTGACAGCCCTGCTCTCGGGGGAGAACCAGGTGCCGACCGTGGCGACGACGGGGACCGGCACGGCCACCTTCACGCTGAACGAGGACGGCACGCTCGACTGGCGGGTGGTCGTCGTGGACCTCGCCGGCATCACGCAGGCACACATCCACGAGGGCGGCGCGGACGAGAGCGGCCCCGTCGTCGCCCCGCTGTTCCAGTTCACGCCGAACCCGGACGGCAGCGGCGAAGGGTTCCCGCGCGACGCGACCGCGGAGGACCCCATCGTCCGGTCGGGGACCATCGAGGACCAGCAGTTGGTGGAGGACGTCCTCGCGAACCCCGACCAGTACTACGTGAACGTGCACACCGTCCAGAACCCGGCGGGCGCGATTCGGGGCCAGTTGATGGCGGAGGCCGAGGCGACGACCTTCACGGTGCGCATCGAGAACGTCTCCACCGAGCAGACCCTGATGACGCCGGAGGGCTCGCAGGCCGTCCCGCTCTCGCCGGGGGCGTACGCCGTCTACCCGACGCCGGACCTGCCGGAGCCGGCGGCCACCGAGACGCCGCTGGTCGGCACCGAGGAGCCCGGCACCGAGACGGAGGCACCGGCGG
>CAZPIG010000070.1:0-4802 GCA_964586205.1 uncultured Halobacteriales archaeon
GCATCGCGTAGAGGATGCGCCGCTGGACGGGCTTCAGGCCGTCCCGCGCGTCGGGGAGCGCGCGCCCGACGATGACGCTCATCGCGTAGTCGATGTAGCTCTGCTCCATCTCCTCCTCGACGCGGACGGCGCGGACGTTCGCGTCCGCCGGCTCGCCCGGCAGGTCGGCGCTCACGCGCGGGTCACCTCCGGGACGGGGGTGGTCGGCGCTCGTCGGTCGGCCGCCGCTACGGTGGAGCGTTCACTCGCGGGTCGGAATGGTCGTGTCATGGTACCGATTCTCAGATGTCCACCCACTCGGCCTCCGCCGAGTGCTCCTTGATGAACTCCCGGCGCGGCTCGACGGCGTCGCCCATGAGGACGTTGAACATCTTGTCCGCCGCGGCCGCGTCCTCGACGGTGATCCGCTTCAGGATGCGCGTCTCGGGGTTCATCGTCGTCTCCCAGAGCTGCTCGGGGTTCATCTCCCCCAGGCCCTTGAACCGCTGGACCTGCCCGGGCGCGCCGTCGCACTTCTCCTCGACTATCTCCTCGCGCTCGGCCTCGGTCATCGCGTCGTAGGTCTCGCCGCGGTGGCGGATGCGGTACAGCGGCGGCTGGGCGGCGTACACGTACCCCGCCTCCAGCAGCGGCCGCATGTGCCGGTAGAAGAACGTCAGGTACAGCGTGCGGATGTGCGCGCCGTCGACGTCGGCGTCGGTCATCAGGATTATCTTGTGGTACCGGGCCTCCCCGAGGTCGAACTCCCCGCCGATGCCCGTCCCGATGGCCGTGATGAGGTTCCGTATCTTCTCGTTCTCGAGTATCTTGTCGAGGCGGTTCTTCTCGGCGTTCATTATCTTGCCGAACAGCGGGAGGATGGCCTGGAACTCCGGGTCGCGGGCCTGTTTGGCGCTCCCGCCGGCCGAATCGCCCTCGACGATGAACAGCTCCGCCTCCGAGGGATTACGGTTCTGACAATCTGCCAACTTACCCGGCAGCGACGTGGACTCCAGGGCGCTCTTCCGGCGGGTCAGCTCCTCGGCCTTCTCCGCCGCCTTCCGCGCTTTCGCGGCCTCGACGGCCTTCGAGACGATGGCCCGGGCCGTCGAGGGGTGCTCCTCGAAGTAGGTCGTCAGCCCTTCGTGGACCGCGCTCTCGACGACGCCGCGGACCTCGCTGTTGCCCAGCTTGGTCTTCGTCTGGCCCTCGAACTGCGGGTCGGGGTGCTTGACCGAGATGACGGCCGTCAGGCCCTCGCGGACGTCCTCGCCCGTGAGGTTCTCGTCGAGGTCCGACAGCAGCCCCTCCTGGTCGGCGTAGTCGTTGACGCACCGGGTCAGCGCGGTCTTGAAGCCCGTCAGGTGGCTGCCGCCCTCGCGGGTGTTGATGTTGTTGGCGAACGCGTGGATGGAGCCCTGTAGCTCCTCGGTCGCCTGCATCGCCACCTCCACCTGCACCGCCCCCTCGCCGCTCCTCGCGGGTGCCTCGTCGGCGAAGTAGATGACGTCGTCGTGCAGCGCCCCCTTCGTCTCGTTCAGGTACCGGACGAACTCCCGGATGCCGCCCTCGTACTGGAAGGTCTCCGCCACGGGCTCGTCGCCGCGCTCGTCGCGGAGGGTTATCTCGACCCCCGAGTTCAGGAACGCCAGCTCCCGGAGCCGGTTCTGGAGGGTCGAGCGGGTGAAGTCGACGGTCTCGAAGATGGCCTCGTCCGGCCAGAAGCGGACGACGGTTCCGGTCTCCTCGTCCGGAGCGAGGTCGCCCACGCGCTCTACGTCGCCGGTCGGCTCGCCGCGCTCGAACGCCTGCCGGAAGCGGCCGCCGTCGCGGGCCACCTCGACCTCCAGCCGGGCGGACAGGGCGTTGACGACGCTGACGCCGACGCCGTGGAGGCCGCCGGAGACCTGGTAGGACTTGCTGTCGAACTTCCCGCCGGCGTGGAGGACGGTCATGATGACCTCGACGGCGGGGCGGTCGTACTCCTCGTGGGTGTCGACCGGGATGCCCCGGCCGTCGTCGGCGACGGTCACCGAGCCGTCGTCGTGGATGGTCACCGCTATCTCGTCGCAGTAGCCGGCCAGTGCCTCGTCGATGGCGTTGTCGACTACCTCGTAGACGAGGTGGTGCAGCCCCCTGGCGTCCGTCGAGCCCACGTACATCGCGGGGCGCTTCCGGACGGCCTGGAGCCCTTCGAGCACCTGTATCTGGCCGGCCCCGTACTCTGGCTCCTCTGACATAAAATCCGATTACCACTAGGCGTCGGGGGGTCATAAATCCCCCGCACGCGCGCGCGAGCGCGCACGCCAACATGGCGAGGCCCCTCCGAATCGGCGGCGGTGCTGGCGGGGTAGGGCGGTCCTACCGGCAGTTCGTTCCGGCGCGGGGTGGGTGAAGGCAAGTCCGCGTCGAACTGTCCGGAAACGGGGAGTTACGGCAGCCGAAGGAGTACGACAACACCGCTCGACGGGGGCGGCTGCATCGCCCGACGAGTGTGACCGCCCGACGGGCGAGCGCCCCGCTCGGTGGGGTCGCCCGGCTCAGTAGTCGATCTCCGTTATCTCCTCGACGGGCCACCGGCTCAGCACCTCGACGCCCCCCTCGCGGACGACGACCATCTCCTCTACGCGGACGCCCTGGCGCTCTGCGGGCTCCTGGGTCTCGACGGCCATCGTCATGCCTTCCTCCAGCTCGATGGGGTGGTCCGGCGAGATGCCGCGCCATATCAGGGGGACCTCGTAGAGCTGGAGGCCCAGCCCGTGTGCCCAGTGGTTCGTCGTCATCTGCCAGTGCTCGTCGGCCCCGTACCAGTCGGCGTGCTCGCCGGCCATGTCCGGGAAGGCCTCCGCGACCTCGTCGGTGGTCGCGCCGGGCTCGACGCGCTCCAGCACGTCGTAGAGGTTGTCGCGGGCCGTCTCGTAGGCCTCGCGCTGGGCGTCGGTCGGCTCGCCCAGCGAGAAGGTCCGGTAGTAACAGGAGCGGTACCCGAGGAAGCCGACGTTGTAGAAGTCCGCGTACAGCAGGTCGCCCGGCCGGAGGATGCGGTCGGTGGTGTTCGCCTGGTGCTTCGGCCACGTGTTCGGCCCCGAGGTCAGGTAGCCGCCCTGGACCATCGCGCCGTGTCGCCACAGCTCCTTGACGGCCGCGCCCCAGACCTCCGACTCCCGCATCCCCGGCTCCGCGACCGCCTTGATGCGCTGAAAGCCCGCCTCGCAGATGGCGGCGACCTGCCGGAGGCACTCGACCTCGTCTCTGGTCTTGGTCTTCCGGGCGTCCTCCATCACCCGCGCGCACTCGGCGGTGCGGACGTCGATTGCGCGGTCCTCCAGAGCGGACACCAGCTTCGCGTTCCCCACGTCCAGCCCCATCGGCCCGTCGGCGACGCCGTACTCCTCGGCGGCCGCGACCACCGTTTCGGCCATCTGGCCGACGAGGAACGCCCGCGCGGAGTCCCGGCCGGAGGCCCGGGGGACGTTCCCGAGGCCGGGACAGGCGTACCGGATGTCGTCGAGCCACGGGCAGTTGAAGCGCTGATTGCTGGCGTGGTCGGCGGTGTCCCAGTGGACCACGTCGCCGTCGGCCGTGACGAGGGTGTAGTGGTCCGCGCCGCTGCCCCCGGTCATCGCGAGCCCCGTGACGTACCGGACGTTGGGGTCGTTCACGAGCAGCATGCTGTCGAGGCCGGCCTCGTTCATGCGCTCGACGGCGCGCTCCTTGCGTTGCTCGCGGAGGCGCTTCACGTCGATGCGCTCCTCCCAGTCGACGGCCATCGTGCCGCGGGTGCCCTCCATGAAGTCGGGCTGGTACATGGACGGGTGTTCCGCGGGTGCAATTATGAAACGTCCGCCTTCGCGTCCGGACGCTGCTCGGACACGCCGCGCGAAGCCGGGCGCACTGTCGCACGGCGCTCGCAAGCCCGCGCTCGGCTGGTCCACGCGATCCGGACACTGCCCACGGTGGACACGGTTTTCACCACCCGTCCCGTGGTGCCGCCATGGCCGATACGCCCCACGACGTCCCGGTCCGCGTCGACCACGTCGGCATCGCCGTCGAGTCGGTCGCCGACGCCGAGCCGGTCCTCCAGCTACTCGGCTGCGAGCGCCTGAACGCCGAGGCGGTCGCCGACACCTACCGGTGGGTCTACTACCGCCTCGGCGACGCCTCGCGCGTCGAGCTCATCGAGCCGGTCGGCGACGGCGAGACGTTCCTGACCGAGTTCCTGGCGGCCCACGGCCCCGGCCTGCACCACGTCACCCTCGAGGTGGCCGCCATCGACCCGGTGGTCGAGTACCTCGAATCGGCGGGCGTCCGCGTCGTCGACTACAGGGAGTTCGACGACTGGACCGAGGCGTTCGTCTCGCCGCGGAATCCCACGGGGACGCTGTTCCAGCTGATGGAGTACCACAACTCGTTCCCGGGTGACCGCGAGGCCGGCGACGACCTCTTCGTGGGCGGCACGCCGCTCGAACGGACCGATGACTGATACAGAAGAGATTCCCGAGGCGGTCCGCGAGCGCATCGCCGCCGACCCCTACTGCGCCACGCTCGGCATCGACCTCGTGGCCCTCGGCCCCGGAACCGCAACCACGGAGCTGGCAGTCACGGAGGACCTGCTGAACTTCCACGGGACGCTGCACGGCGGCGCGCTCTACTCGCTGGCGGACGCGGCGTTCGCGGCGGCCTCGAACGCCCGCGGCGAGACGGCGCTGGCCTTGGAGACGAACGTCTCGTATCTCGAGGCGGTCGACGCCGGGGCGACGCTCCGCGCGACCGCCGCCGAGACCCACCTGAGCGACCGGACTGCGGAGTACGAGGTGGTCGTC
>CAZPIG010000070.1:4902-10984 GCA_964586205.1 uncultured Halobacteriales archaeon
CGACCGCGTCGCGACGTTCCGCGGCCGGGTCTACCGGCCCTGACCGGCGGCGGTCGACGTTGCGTTCCGACCGTCGTCGTTCGCCAAAGGCAATCTTATTGTGTAGGGCCCGGAAGGTCGGCTACACCGCGCCGGTGGGGCCGGCCCCTCGCGGTCCGGCCGACCCCACCGAGCCGAGTTCCCCCACCGCAAATGACCGACGCATCCCCCTCGTTCGGAGCACTCGTCGTCCTCTGTGGACTGCCGGGCGTCGGCAAGTCCACCGTGGCGACGACGCTCGTGGACGAGCTAGGCGGGACGCACCTGCAGTCCGACGAGGTCCGCAAGGAGCTCTTCGAGGAGCCCCAGTACGACCCCGAGGAGGACGCGGCCACCTACGAGGAGCTGTTCGACAGGGCCGCCACCGCGCTGGAGCGGGGCGAGCACGTCGTCCTCGACGCCACGTTCAGCGACAGCGACAAGCGCGAGGCCGCCGCGGACATCGCGTGGCGCGCCGGCACCGAGTTCCGGCTGCTGAAGGTCGAGGCGGACGAGGCGGTGGTGAGAGAGCGCCTCGCCGAGCGGAGCGGCGACGTGAGCGACGCCGGCCACCGGGCGTACGCGGAGAAGAAGGAGGCGTTCGACCCGGTCCCCGAGGACGTCACCGTCGTCGACAACTCCGGGAACGTCTCGACGACCCAGCGGGCGGTCAGACAGTGGGTCCAGCGGAGCCTGAAGAGCCGCCAACGGAAGGGGCGGGGGCAGGGGTTCTAGTCGCGGTAGCTGGCCACGGCCGTCGCGAGCGCGTCCGGATCGACCACCTCGTGGCGGCTCCGGAGCGGGGAGACGCTGACCTCGCCGCGCGCCAGCGCCGCGCGGTCCGTCCCGTCCTCGTCGTCGGGGAGCGTCGCCGGGTGGTCGGGCCGGAGCGGGTCGTAGAACAGGTCCGTGAACGACACTCGCTCGCCGTCGCGCTCGACGGCGACGTCGAAGGCCACGGCCGGACGGGTGACGCGGACGCGCGGGTCCTCGGCCTCGGTCGGTGCGTTGACGTTCAGCCAGTCGGCCGTCTCGAACACCCCCGAGCCGAGGCCGTCCGCGACGAGGTGGGTCGCCACGGCCGCGGCCTCCTCGAAGTCCTCCGGCGCGGGGTCGAAGAAGTTGCCCTCGACCGGGTGGTACGCGGAGACGGCGACGGCGGGCGTCCCGAGGAACGCCGCCTCCATGGCGGCGCTGGCGGTGCCCGAGCGGTCCAGCTTGTGCATCCCGACGTTGGGGCCGGGGTTGCAGCCGGCGACGACGGCGTCGAAGTCGCGGTCGAGGCCCCGGAGCCCGAAGGCCACGCAGTCGACGGGCGTGCCGTCGAGGGCGTAGCCGCGCTCGTGGCGCTCGACGGTCGCCTCGTGGGAGTTGGCGCGGCCGACGCCGCTGTGGTCGTCTGCGGGCGCGACGACCGTGACCTCGGCGGCGGCGTCGAGGCGGTCGACCAGCACGGCGAGGCCCACCGCGTCGATGCCGTCGTCGTTGGTCACGAGGACGTGGGGGCGACCCATCTACTCGGTGGTTGGTGGTGGGCAGACACGAGCGTGACGGTTCGGATTTGCGGTATTCGCTCGCCGGAGTGTCGACTCCCGTTTCGGCGAGGGGACGGAATCACCGCCGGGAGGTCTACTCGCTCCTCGAGAGCCGACTACCGGTGGTCGAACACGCGCTTTACCTTCCCGACTTCGGTCCGCTCGACGACGCCCGGGCCCACCACGTTCAGTTCGTCCGGCGTCACGTCCAGCGCGTCCTCGATGCGCTGCTCCACTCGTCGCTCCAGCTCGTCGTTGCTCCCGTCGAACTCCTCGTGGTGTTCGACCGTTATCTCCATCGTGTCCAGATTGCCCTCGCGGTAGAGGTCGATGCGGTAGTGGGGCGCGACACCGTCGCCGTCGACCATCGCCGCCTCTATCTGGCTCGGGTAGACGTTGACGCCGCGGACGATGAGCAGGTCGTCGGTCCGGCCGGCGACGTTGTCCATGCGGACGTGGGTCCGCCCGCAGTCGCAGACCGCGTCGTCGAGCGTCGTGATGTCGCCGGTGCGGTAGCGCAGGACGGGCAGCGCCTCCTTGGTCAGCGTCGTCAGCACCAGCTCGCCCTCCTCGCCCGGGGGCAAGGCCTCGCCAGTCTCCGGGTCGACGACCTCCGGGTAGAAGTGGTCCTCCCAGACGTGGAGGCCGTCCTGGGCCTCGACGCACTCGATGGAGACGCCCGGGCCGATTATCTCCGAGAGGCCGTACACGTCGATGGCGTTCACGCCGAGCGCGGCCTCTATCTCCTCGCGCATGGGGTCGGTGAACGGCTCCGCGCCGATGGTGACCGTCGAGACGGGGAGGTCCCGCACGTCCACGCCGCGCTCCTCGGCCTCCTCGGCGAGGTACAGGCAGTAGGAGGGGGTGCACGCGAGCGCGTCGCTTTCGAGGTCCTGGAGCATGTCTATCTGCCGGGCGGTGTTGCCGCCGCCGGTGGGGATGACGGTCGCGCCGAGCGCCTCCACGCCGTCGTGGAAGCCGAGCCCGCCCGTGAACAGGCCGTAGCCGTAGGCGTTCTGGACGGTGGCCCCCCGCTCGACGCCCGCCGCCGCGAGCGAGCGCGCCATCACCTGCCGCCACACGTCGAGGTCGCCGTCGGTGTAGGCCACTATCTTCGGCTTGCCGGTCGTCCCCGAGGAGGCGTGGATGCGCCGCACGTCGGCCATGTCGACGGCGAACAGGCCGTCGGGGTACTCGTCGCGGAAGTCCTCCTTGGTGGTAAAGGGGAGGTCAGCCAGGTCGTCGACGCCGCGGATGTCGTCGGGGGCGACGCCCGCCTCGTCGAGCGCGTCGCGGTAGAACGGGACCTGCTCGTGGGCTCTCCGGACGGTCTCGCGGAGGCGCTCGTCCTGGAGCTCGCGGAGCTCCTCGCGGTCCGCGGTTTCGACGTCGTGATAGGTCATCCGAGCGGATGGGACGCGGGCCAGCGGCAAAGTGTTTCGGCCTCGGTGGATGGCGGTGTTAACTTAGGCAAGCGACGCAACCGCCGTGCGACGACCGATTCCGCATTCCTCGACGGGGTGGGGCATCGAAAGGGGCGGTCCGCTCGGCGACGGCGGCCGACGCAAGCACCGCAACGAGGGAGCGAAGCGACCGAGTGAGGAGCGCAGCGAGGGTCGCGCGAACGAAGTGAGCGCGACCTCGGAAGGCGAGCGAAGCGAGCCTTCCGGTGCCCCCGAGCCGAGCGGACCGGGGCTTTCGGGCTGCCAGTACCAGGAACGATAGCGTCCGTCCTAAGTTAACAGTGCTGGGTGGATGGGCAGTGTTCAGATAAGGTTGTGAAACTGACCGCACTGCTGCTTGGCGCTCGGAAGCCCCGGCGCGCTCGGCTCCCGCGGCGTCCGCGCGAACGAAGTGAGCGCGGGCTCGGGAGAGCGTGCTCTCCCGGCGCTCGCGGCTTCGCCGCTCGCGCGGGTCGCGGCGCTCCCTTCGCTCGGACCTCGCGCTCGCTGCGCGCTTCGGCCGCTCCGCGGCCTGCAGTGTCTGCGACGCGGCCACGCCCGCGCCGCACGGCCTGCGAGGTCCGTCGGACCTCGCTCTGCTTACTTCGCCGGGGTTCGCCGAGCGCACTGAGGGAGCAAGCTCCCTCAAGCCCTGGCTCGCTTCGCTCGCCAGGACGCCGCCCCTTCCGGAGTCCCGCCCGTGCGGATGGTTAGTCGGCAATCGCCGCCGACTGACCGGCTTATCTGAAGACTGCCGGTGGATGGCGGTGTTCGGATGACGGTGGGGGCTGTCGACCTCGATTGCTCGCATCCGAGGTCCACGAGGTTCGCATACCACGTTTCGGGGTTCGCACACCACGTCCCGAGGTCCGCACACCACGCCCCGACTCTCGCGGGCCGCTTACTCCGGCCACAGTCCACATTTAACCACCTCCCCGCTCTAGTCGCCGACGAGACCAGCAATGACGAACGTCGAGATAGAGTACTGCGTTCCGTGCGGCTTCCTGAACCGTGCCGAGGACGTCCAGCACGCGCTGCTGGAGCAGTTCGGCCAGCAGCTAGAGACGGTGACCCTGCGGACCGGCGACCACGGGGTCTTCCGCGTCGAGGTGGACGGCGACGTGGTCTTCGACAAGGCAGAGGATACCTACGACGTGGACGACATCGTCCGGGGAGTCCGCGAGTACGTGTAGGCGGGCGCGTGGCCGGACGCTCGCGGATGCGTGAGCGGCCGTCCCTAATCGGTCGCGGGCCTTTGCGGAGTGGTCGGAGCCATCGCAGGGGCGTGGCCGTCGACGGCGCGGCCGTCGAACGGGACGCCTCAGAGGCGCGTCGACGCGGCCCGTGCGACGCAGGACGGACCACTGCCTGCGCGAGAGCGGACCACCGCATCGGGCGAGAGCGGGCCACCGCATCGGGCGGGAGATTCAAGGCCATCGGTCCCCAACGCACGCCCATGAGTCGGCCGAACGGGCGACCAACCGGGGTGGCGGACCGCCGAGCCTGACTGCCCGGGGGCCGCCGACCCGCCGAGCACCGCCGGCCCGCCGAGGACCACCAATCGGCATCACGTCCGAAACCACCGAACACCGATGACGGGGGTGGTCCGCCAGTGACGGGTGCGGTCGTCGTCAAGCGCGTCGACTCGGGCACCGCCGACACCGACGAGGTGGAGGCGCTGGCCCGCGCGGCGGGCTACGAGGTGCGCGCCGTCCTCACCCAGAGCCGCACGGAGGACCCCGCCTACCACGTCGGCGAGGGCAAGGCCGACGAGCTAGCCGGCGTCGTGGGCGAGACGGGAGCCGAGACGGTGCTGTTCGACAACCGCCTCGGGCCGTACCAGACGTACAACCTCGGCCAGAAGCTGCCCGAGGGGACCGAGGTGCTCGACCGCTTCCGGCTCATCCTCGAGATATTCGGCCAGCGCGCACGGACCCGGACCGCCCAGCTACAGGTCGAGCTGGCGGAGCTGCGGTACGAGCTCCCCCGGGCCGAGGCCAAGACCAGCCTCGCGAAGCGCGACGAGCACCCCGGCTTCATGGGGCTCGGCGAGTACGACGAGAGCCGCGAGCAGGACATCAAGGCGCGCATCAGCAACGTCCAGTCGGAGCTATCGGCCATCGAGCAGCGCGCCGAGCACCGCCGCGAGCAGCGCCGGGAGTCCGGCTTCGACCTCGTGGCGATGGCCGGCTACACCAACGCCGGCAAGTCCACGCTGCTGCGCCGGCTGGCCGAGGACCTCGCCGTCGACGAGAACGAGGGCCTCCACCCCGACCTCGACGCCACCGCGGAGTCCGAGGACCGGCTGTTCACCACCCTCGGCACGACGACGCGGAAGCTGGCCACCGACCGGCGGGACGTGCTGGTGACCGACACCGTCGGCTTCATCAGCGACCTGCCCCACTGGCTGGTCGAGTCGTTCAAGTCCACGCTGGACGCCGTCTATCGGGCGGACCTCGTGCTGCTGGTCGTCGACGTCAGCGACCCGCTGCCCGAGATACGCGAGAAGCTGGTGACCAGCCACGACACCCTCTACGAGCGCAACGAGGCCCCCATCGTGACGGTGCTGAACAAGGTCGACGCCGTCGACGACGCCGAGCTAGAGCGAAAGCGGGAGGCCCTCTCCGCGCTCGCGCCGAACCCCGTCGCCGTCAGCGGCCTCGCGGGCGACAACGTCGACGCGCTGGTCGAGCGCATCGACAGCGAGCTACCGGACTTCGAGCGCGAGCGGCTGGTGCTGCCGCTCGACGACGAGGCGATGAGCCTCGTCTCGTGGGTCCACGACAACGCCCGCGTCGAGGACGTGGACTACGGCTCCGAGCAGGTGGTGGTGGACTTCGAGGCCCGCCCGTCGGTCGTCGAGCGCGCGCGGTCGAAGGCCGGCGACCTCGCGCCCGCGCCCGTGGAGTCCTGACGCTTGCGTGGGGTCCCGACGGACTGTCGTCGCCGGCCTGCACGCCGGGGCCCCTGGTGTCTCTCGACCCTGGGATGTCAACGTTAGCGGTAGCTACCTCCGCAATCCACCGTCGGGTGGGACTGAAAGGGGCCGGTCGCTGGACGAAGCCCGGCGACGGCGAGCCGAACGAA
>CAZPIG010000071.1:0-3595 GCA_964586205.1 uncultured Halobacteriales archaeon
GCGGCCGTCGGCACCGTCTGGCTCGTGGGCTACGACGGCGGCATCCCGAGTTTCGCCCTCCTCTCGCTCAGCGCGCTGGTCGGGTGGGTGGCATTCATGCTCCGCTGGCCGTGGGACCCGTGGCGGCCGCCCTCCGGGTGAACGCTCGGACCGTTCGGCGGTCCAACTCTGCCCCGGCCGAGTGGCCGCCGCTACTGCGACTTCGCCGCCAGCGTCCCTTCGGTGTCGATGCCGTACACCATCTCGGGCATCTCGACGTGCGCCGTCCGCACTGCCTCGTCGTAGCCCTCTTCTAGCAGCCAGCGCACCCGCCGGGGCACCGTCTTCGGCCCCATCACCGCGCCGGGGCGGTCGGGGTCGTCCACGAAGTCCGTCTCCATCAGGAACGGCTCGCCGCGCTCCGCGGCGGTCTCCAGCCACTCCTTGCGGCACATCACGCTCGGGGTCGGCCCCGCCAGCCGCCCGGACGCGTAGTGCTTGACGGCGCGCTCGGCCGGCAGGCCCCGCTCCTCCGCCCACGTCGCTATCTCCGTCAGGTCCTCGCTGGCCTCCGTGTGTAGCTGGACCGCGACGCCCGTCTCCGCGCCGAGGGCGAGCGCCCGACGGAGGACGGCGTTGCTCGCGTCCCACACCGCGTCGCTGACCTCGTAGTGCGGCCGTCCGGACTTCAGCGCCACCGCGCGGCCGTCGGCGGCGTACTCGGCCGCCACCTCGAGGCCGGCCCGCATCAGGTCGCGTGCGTCCTCCGGGTCGAAGCCGCGGTCGTCGACCAGCCGCGAGACGAGGCCGGGGTGGACGCCGAGCACGGGCCACGCTCGTCCCGGGAGTTCGGGGGTCGCGCGCTCGACCACGTCCACGGTCGCCTCGAAGACCGGCCGGAAGTCCTCGCCGGCCTCGACCTCGATGCCGTGGTGCCACGACGGCTTGTTGACGACGAGCAGGTGGGTGCCGCCGCTGCGGGCGAACTCCCGGACGGCGTCGATGCCGCGGCCGTGCTCGGGGTCTATGTGGAGGTGGTTGTCGAGGACGGGCCCGTCGATGTCGTCGGCGTCCATCGGTCGCTGTCGGCCGGTCGGGCCGCGGGCGGGAAAACGGCTACGCTTCGGTCGGGGTCGTGGTTTCTGGTCGTGGGGTGCCGCTCACGTCTCGTCGACGACGTCGCCACTCCGAAAACGGTCAGACGCGCAGCCGGACGACGTCGTCGGTGACGTTCGAGACGTACTGCGACTGGAGGTGGTGGACCTGCTGGCTGACCGGCCCGTCCCACCGTAGCTGGTCGACCACGTCCGGGTCCGCGTCCGGCCCGAGGGAGACGTACAGCGAGCCGTCTCGGACCTCGGCCACCTCGCCGACGGTGCCGCCGTCGGCGTCCACCACCCGCTTTCCCACCTGCTCGTCGCTGAAGTCGGTCTCTGATACCATCGTCCGGGCTACGACCGCCAGCCGTGAATGGGTTGTTACCGGTTTGGTTCGGGTCCGCGGGCGCGGGTGTCGGAGCGTCGCGTCCGGCATCCGTGATCCGTCCCCTACGGCGGCTCCAGTCCCCGTCCCAGCAGCCGCCGGACCAGCCCGCCCAGCCGCTCGCGGAGCGGCCGGACGACCGGGTTCGGGCGGACGCCCACGTATACCGGCTGGGGAGCGAACGCGCTGCCGTCGCGGTCCGCCACACCGCTGCCTGCCTCCGACTCCGCCGCACTGTCGACCACGTCCGATTCCGTCAGCCGCCCACCCACCAGCGCCGTCGCCCGCGCGACCGCCCGGTGGTTCCCGTCGACGACCGTCCACGGGGCCCGACCCCGCCGCGTCCGGACGACCAGCGCGGCCGCCGGCCGGCGGCCGGCGTCGAGCGAGTCCCGGACGTCGAGTATCTGCGGGACGTCGACGCCGCTCTCGGCTGCCAGCGCGTCCGGGTCGCCGCGGAGTATCGTCCGCGCGGCCGTGACGGGGCTCCGGTCGGGCGCGAGCATCCGCCAGAGCGTCCCCTCGGGGCACTCGACGAGCCGCAGCCGGTCGAAGCGGTCGCCGCCCACCGCCGTGCGGTACCACGCCACCGGTCCCTCGACCGCGAGGAACCGCGCCGCGCCCGGCTTGGCGGCCAGGAGCGCGTCCAGGGCCTCGCGGTCCGACAGCGACGGCACGGCCTCGGGGTCGGGCAGCGGGTCGTCGGCCCCCGTCTCGACGACGGGGCCGGCCGAGCGCCCGGCGGCCGCGGCCTCGCACTCGGTGCGGAGCCAGTGGCGCACGACGGTCGACTGCCGGACCCGCCCGGCGCTCCCGGCCTCAGACAGACCTCTCACTGCTGCACCTCCGTGGAGTCGGTCACTGTCGTCACGTCCTCTCCGCTCCGTTCGTCCCGCTCCACGACTCGCGCGACGTGCTCGCGGACGGCGTCGTGGAAGCGCTCCCGGCCGTACCGGTCCCGCGGGAGCTCCGGCCGGTCGCCGCGCTCGATGGCCGCCGCGAGGAGGTCGGTGGCCCCCGCGGTCGAGTCGAACAGCCGGTCCTCGCGGCCGGCGAGGACCTCCCGCTGGCCGCCGCCGTCGGGGGCGAACGCCACCATGCCGGCGGCCACGAACTCGGCGACGGCCATCCCGAAGTGCTCGCGGGGCTTGGCGTTGAGTCCGTAGCGGTGACTGCGAAGCAGCTCCGCCACGCGCTCGCGCGGGACCGACCGCTCGACGCGGACGTACGGTCGCCGCGCCGCGGCGCGCTCGACCCGCCGCGCGTACGCCCGGTAGGCGGCCGGCGCGGAGCCGACGACGTGGAGGTGGAGTGCGTGGCCGCGCTCGCGGACCCGGTCGACGACCTCGACGGCCTCCAGGACCCGCTTGTCCGGGGCGATGCGGCCGAGCACGACGACGCCCATCTCGCGCTCGTCCCACGGCAGCGGGTCCGGGACGGGGTCGACCGGCGGAGCCAGCACCGCGGGGCGGCGACCGTAGAGCCGCTCCACCACCGAGGCGGTCCACCCGGAGTTCGCCAGCAGCGTCGCGTCGGGGGCGAGCAGGCGGTCGGTGGGGCCGGCGAGGCGGCTCCAGCGGTCGTTCAGCCGTCCGCCGTCGGCCACCTCGCAGCCGCGCCGGTGGAACTGCGGGAAGTGGACGTACTGGACCGAGGGCAGTGGGAGGTCGAACTCGTTGGCGGTGCTGACCGCCACGTCGTGGGCGTCCACCTCGCGACGGAAGAACGCGGCGAGCAGGCCGCTCCGGAGCGGTAGCTGCGGCCCGGCGCGGGGAGCCACCGCCGCCAGCGCCCGGGCGGCGACGCCGCCCCACGGCGGCGACCGGACTGGTACGTCGACCGCGACGTCGAAACGCTTCCCGAGCGTCTCGGGGTCGGTCTCGGAGATGGTGTAGAGCGTGACGTCGTGGGCTGCGTCGAGCGCCGCGCAGACGTGGAGGCAGACGGCGTCGGCCCCGCCCCGGAGGTCGAGGGTGTTGTGGAGGACGGCCACGTCGGCCATGTCGGGTGGAGGGCCGCCAGCGGAATCAACGCTCCGCCCGCGTCGCCCGTTCGTCACTGCGGCAGGTGTGACGGAGGTCCCGTCGCCGGTACACCTCACCGCCCGTCGTTCGGTACCGTCCCGCCCGTCGTT
>CAZPIG010000071.1:3695-10795 GCA_964586205.1 uncultured Halobacteriales archaeon
CGTTCGGTACGCCACATTCGTGCGCGTACGCGACCCGCAGAGTTAATGGAAACAGCGTCGTTGTAGGCCTGTGAGGGGGAACGGGGACGGGGTCCAGGTGTCGCTGGTCCAGCTAGACAACTACGGACCGTGGACCGTGACGCCGACGCCGCGGCGCGAGATGGACCTGCAGTCGCTGCAGGCGCGGCTGTACGCCGACTTCGCGGAGTTCGTGGGCGAGCGCGACGGCTACGCGTTCTTCGAGCGCTTCGACAACATGGTCGCCGTCACCAACGGCATCGGCGAGCGCGCCCACGCCCGGTTCCAGGAGCGCGTCCGGAACCACTACCCGGTGACCGTCAGCGTCGGCGTCGGGGCCGAGCCGACGCCCGTCGAGGCGCTCGGGGCCGCCAGCCGCCGCCTCCAGGCGGCGGGCAGCGCCCAGGACCCCGAGCGGACCGAGGTCCTCGCGGCGGGCGAGGCCGACGCGGACGTCCGTGGGGACGTTACCATCGCTCACTTCGACGTGGTAAACGTCACCGGCACGTACACCGACCGGCGGAACGTGGCCGACGCGACCCTGGCGATGCGGAGCGCGACCGTCGCGCTCGCCGCCTTCCTGCGCGACGAGCACGGGGCCGTCGCCCGCTTCGTGGGCGGCGACAACGTCATCGCCGTCTGCCCGCCGGTCGGGACCGACGCGCTCGACGCGGCGCGAGCCCACGTCCGGGACCGCGCCGGCGTGGACCTCCAGGTCGGGGTCGGTCGGGGGACGACCGCCCGGGCGGCCGGCCACCGGGCCAAGCTGGCCCTAGAGCAGTGCCGCGAGTCTGGAACGCGGGTGCACCACGCCGAGCAGCACGCTCCGACGGACTGATGACCGCGAGTGCGCTCTACTTCACGGGGCCGCGGACCGTCGAACGACGGCCGGTCTCCGTGGGCCGGCCGGCGGCCGACGAGGTGCTCGTCGAGACGCGGCTGTCGGCCGTCAGCGCGGGCACCGAACTGCTCGTCTACCGCGACGAGGCCCCCGAGCGCATGGCCGCCGACGAGACCATCGACAGCCTCGACGGCGACCTCTCCTACCCGCTGCGGTACGGCTACGCCGCCGTCGGCGACGTCGTCGCCGTCGGGAGCGACGTCGACGGCGGGTGGGAGGGGCGGACGGTCTTCGCCTTCCACCCCCACCAGACGCGGTTCTGCGCGCGCCCGGCGTCGCTGGTGGCGCTGCCGCCCGACCTGCCGCCCGAGCGGGCGGCGCTGCTCCCGACGGTCGAGACGGCGACGAACTTCGCGCTCGACGCGCAGCCCCGCGTCGGCGAGCGCGCCGTCGTCTTCGGCGCGGGCGTGGTCGGTCTCTGCACCGTCCGCCTGCTGGCCGCGTTCCCGCTGGAGCGACTCGTCGCGGTCGACCCCGTCGAGTCGCGCCGGGCGGTCGCCCGCGAGGTGGGCGCGGACGCCGCCGTCGCGCCCGGCGAGGTCTCGGAGGCGCTGGACGGCGGCTCCGGAGGGCAGGATGGCGTCTCGGATACGCCCGGCGACGTCGCCGACGCGCCGGACGGCGACGCCAAAGCACCGCAGGGCGACGCCAAAGCGCCGGACGGCGCGAACGCCGACCTCGCGATCGAGGTGTCCGGCCGGCCGGGGACGCTCGACGACGCCATCGACGCCGTCGGCTTCGACGGGCGCGTCGTCGTCGGGTCGTGGTACGGTGACAAGCGTGCCGCGGTGGACCTCGGGGGGCGGTTCCACCGGGACCGCATCGACCTCGTCTCCAGCCAGGTGAGCACCATCGCGCCCGCCCTCCGCGGTCGCTGGAGCCGGGACCGCCGCCGGGCCGTCGCCGAGCGGTGGCTGGAACGGGTCGACGCCGACGCGCTGGTCACCCACCGCGTCCCCTTCGGGGCCGCCGGCGAGGCCTACCGCATCCTCGACGAGCGGCCGGACGACGCCCTGCAGGTGCTGCTCACGTACGATTGAGGAGGACGCCCGGAGAATCACGGACGACACGAACCACCACCGATGACCACAGCCACCGACGACACCTACCGCCTCTCGGTCGAGCGCGACTTCGTCGCCCAGCACTACCTGACCGTCCCCGACCCGGGACCCGAGGGGGAGGTCCACAGCCACCACTTCACCGTCGAGGTCCGGTTCGCCGGCCCCGAACTCGACGACCACGGCTACCTCGTGGACGTCGACGCCGTCGGGGCGCTCCTCGACCGCGTCGAGGAGCGGTACCGCGACGCGCTGCTGAACGACCTCCCCGAGTTCGAGGGGGAAAATCCCAGCGCCGAGCGCTTCGCGCGGGCGGTCGGCGACCGGGTCGCGGGGGAGTTCCGGGACGCGCCACCGACCGCGCTGGCGGTCCGGGTCCACGAGGACGACGCGGCGTGGGCGAGCCACGAGCGCCGCCTGGAGTGATGGACCACGGCCGGGTGCGGTACCTCGAGGCGAAGCGCACGGTCGACGAGCGCGCGCTGGACGGGCGGGTGCGCCGGGCGCTCCTCGACGCCCTCCCCGAGCGCCCGCGGGTGTTCGAGGCCGGCTGCGGGACCGGCGCGACGGTGCCCCGGCTGCTGGAGTGGGGTATCGAGCCGGACCGGTACGTCGGCGTCGACCGCGACGCGGGGGTGGTCGCGTTCGCACGCGACGTGCGGCCCGCCGAACTACGTCGGCGGGGGTACGACGTTGCAGAAACGACCGGAGCGGCGGGGAGGGCCGCGGAAACGGACCCGACGGCGATGGGATTCCGGCTCGGCGACGCCACCTTCGAGTTCCGGGTGGGTGACGCCCTGCAGTCTGCTACCGCCCACGCGGGAACCGTCGACCTGCTCGTCGCGCAGGCGTTCGCGGACCTCGTCCCGCTCGCCGACCTCCTCGCCGCCGTCGAGCACGCGCTGGCTCCCGGCGGGCTGGCGTACCTCCCCATCACCTTCGACGGGGGGACGGTGTTCCAGCCCGACCACCCCGCCGACGACGCGGTGGTGGCGGCGTACCACGACCACATCGACGCCACGGCCGGACGCGACAGCCGCGCCGGCCGCCACCTCGCGGCGCGGCTGCAGGACGGGACGGGGACGTTGCTGGCGATGGGGGCGTCGGACTGGGTGGTCCGGCCGACGGAAGAGGTGGCCGAGGAGGACCCGACGGGGGAGGGGCAGTATCCAGCGGACGAAGCGCACTTCCTCGCGACCATCCTGAACTTCGTCGAGGCTGCGTTGGAGGAGCGAGACGAGAGCATCGACGGAGCCGACGGCTGGCTGGCGACCCGGCGGCGACAGCTCCGGGACGGAGAGCTACTGTACGTGGCCCACCAGTACGACCTGCTGTACCGGGCTCCGGAGTGACGTTCGACGGTCGCTGTCGACCGGCCCCTCAGTCCCGCCCGGCCGACTGTCCCAACCCCGGTATCGCGACGGCCCGCTCTACGCGCTCCATCGCGAGCACCGTCGTTAGCACGAGCGCGAGGTACAGCAGCGCCACGACGACGTAGATGGTCGTGAACTCGAACGTCTCCGAGCCGACGTCTCGGGCGCGGCGGAACAGTTCCGGGACGGTGATGAACGCCGCCAGCGAGGAGTACTTGATGAGGTAGACGAACTCGTTCGTCCACCCTGGAATCGCAAAGCGGAGTCCCTGGGGGAGGACGACGTGTCTGATGCCCTGTGCCTTCGAGAGGCCGACCGCGCGGGCCGCGGTTAGCTGGCCGGGGTCGACGGACTGCAGGGCAGCCCGGATGTACTCCGACTGGTACGCCGAGGAGTTGATGGTGAACCCGAGGACGGCAACGAAGACGGCGGACCGGGAGATGCCGCCGCCACCGACGAAGCCGAAGTCCGAGACCACGTTGGCGAGCGGGAGCCCGAAGTAGAGGAAGAACAGCTGTGCGAGCAGCGGGGTGCCCCGAACGAGCTCCGTGTACGCCAGCGAGACGCGGGCGAGGACGGGGCCGCCGTAGACGCGGGCGACCGAGAGTGGGACCGCGACGAGCAGCCCGAGGAGCATGGACAGCACCGTCAGGTACACCGTGATGAACGCGCCGGCGGCCAGCGCGGGCTCGTTCGCCGCCGCCAGCGCGACGAGGTCGAGCAGCCAGACGAGCCAGTCGAGGACGAATCCCACCGGACCGAGTGACGCCGCGAGGTCGGCGACGGCGTCCGCCGCGGCTCCGAACGGCTCCGGGGAGAGCCAGGGCTGGCGCTGGCGGACCCCGAGCTCCGGGTGGACGAGGTCCGGGAACCCCACGGCGGCGAACAGCGCGTCGAGCACCGCGCTGTTGGCTGCCCACCGGGCGAGCAGCCACGTCCAGAAGACCCCACCGACGACGCCGACGGCGAGCCGTCGCCGGCCGGGGAGCTTCCCCACCGTCGACCCCCGGGACTCCACCGCCCCCGTCATCGGTGGAGGTCCGTCAGGTCGCCGAGGAACGACCGCGTCCGGTCGCGTTCGGGGCGCTCGAACAGCCGCTCCGGCGGTCCGCGCTCGACGATGCGGCCGTCCTCGAGGAACGTGAGCGTCGTCGCCGCCGAGCGGGCGAACCCCATCTCGTGGGTGACACAGAGCATCGTCGTCCCGCCTTCGGCGAGGTCGCGCATCACGCTCAGCACCTCGCCGATGAGCTCGGGGTCGAGCGCGCTCGTCGGCTCGTCGAAGAGGAGTAGCTCGGGGTCCATCGCCAGCGCCCGGGCGATGCCGACGCGCTGCTTCTGCCCGCCGGACAGCTCCGCCGGGTACGAGTCCGCCTGAGCCGCCAGACCGACCTGGTCGAGGTAGTCGTCGGCCGTCGCCTCGGCCTCGGCCTTCGACATGCCGAGCACCTCGCGGAGCCCCAGCGTGACGTTCCCCCGGGCGGTGCGGTGGGCGAAGAGGTTGAAGTCCTGGAACACCATCCCGACCCGGCGGCGGAGCGCGTTCTCGTCCACGTCGTGTATCTCCTCGCCGTCGAGGTAGATGGCCCCGTCGTCTATCTCGGTGAGCCGATTGATGCAGCGCAGCAGGGTGGACTTCCCGGAGCCGCTGGGACCGACGACGACCTCGACGTCCTGGCGGTCCATCTCGAAGCCGACGTCGCGCAGCACCGCCTCGTCGTCGTAGGACTTGTAGACGTGTTCGACGCGGAGCAGGCTCATTCGTTGCCCTCCGGGATGGCGTGGGCTTCGTTCAGGCGGTCGAGCGTGCGGTTCGTGGCGAACGTGAGCACGAAGTATATCGCGCTGATGGTGACGATGACCTCCGTGACGGCCGTGTCGCGGCCGGGCTGGAGGTAGAGCCGCTGGGCGCGGGTCAGCAGTTCGGCCAGCCCGATGGCGAAGGCGACGCTCGTGTCCTTGAGGACGATGGTGAACTCGTTCTGGAACGCGGGTATCGAGCGCCGGACAGCCTGCGGGAATATCACGTGCCGTATCGCCCCCCGCGTGCTCAGCCCCACCGAGCGGGCCGCCTCCATCTGTCCCTCGCCGATGGACTGGATGGCACCGCGGAACACCTGGCTCTGGTAGGCGGCGCTCCGCAGCCCCAGTGCCAGCGTCGCCGCCACGAACGCCTGGAGGGCGACGTCGAGCACCGGTACCGTGCCGAGGCGGGGCAGCGGGAGCCCGAAGTAGAGCACCACGATTATCACGACGATGGGCGTCCCCCGGAGCACGACGCCGGCGGTGCTGACGACCTCCCTCGTCCACCCGGAGCCGTACACCTCGATGGCACCGGCCGGGAAGCCGACGAGGAAGCCGAGCGCGAGGCTCGCCCCCGTCAGCAGCACCGTGACGACGGCCCCGAGAAACAGGAACCACCAGTTGCCGAGGACGAACCCCCAGTCGCCGGCCAGCAACGGGACGGGGGACATCTATCTCACTCGAACCACTCGGCGACGAGGTCGTCGTACGTGCCGTCCTCCTGTATCTCGGCGAGAGCCCCGTTGACGTCCTCGATGCGGTCGTCGTCCTCCCGCATGCCGAACCCGAACTGCTCGCCCGTCTGGATGACGAAGGCGACCCGGACGTTCCGGCTGTCGGCGAAGTTGTTCGCCACCGGGACGTCGACGACGATGGCGTCGACGTTGCCGTTCTCGAGGTCCTGGACCGCGAGGGTGTAGTTGTCGTACTGGCGGTAGTCGCTTTCGGCGACGACGCCGTCGTCGATGAGCGTCTGGACCTGGTCCTCGCCGGTCGTGCCGGATTGGGCCCCCACGCGCTGGCCGTCGAGGTCCTCGACGCTCGCCGGGTCGAAGCTCCCGCCCTCCCGGACGATGACGGCCTGGTTGGACTCGTAATACGGGTCCGAGAAGTCGATGGTCCGGTCGCGCTCGTCGTTGATGGTCATCGCCGCGGCGACGAGGTCGATGTCACCCTCGGTCAGCGACGGGATGAGCGAGTCGAACTCGATGTCGACCCAGTCGCCGACGTCGTAGCCGGCGCGACTGATAGCCTCCTCGGCGAGGTCCACGTCGAAGCCGACTAGCTCGCCGCCCTCGGTGAACTCGAACGGCGGGAAGCCGGAGGCGGTGCCGGGTACTATCGTGCTGTTGCCGCCGCCCGTGGGACAGCCGGCGACTGCAACGGACACTCCCGCGACACCGACGGTCTTCAGGTACGCCCGCCGGTCCATGCTGTACTTACGAGCCATACCCGGAGGGTTGGTGGTGGTCGGTTTGAACGTTTCGACCTCGGGTACGCCACCACCCGGGATGCTGACGGCGCTCTCGCCGTTGTGGACCGGGGCCTCGTCGAGCCGCCACGTCCGCTCCAACGAGCAACGGTGTCGAGATGAGCCTATCAGTCGGCGGGCCGCTGCCCGCCGTCAAGCCGTCGTGGGTGGGACTCCAGAAGGGACGGTTCGTCGAACGGGCCGGGACTTCCGAGCGCTACGCCGTGGTACGCCCCTCCTCGGGCACCGTATCTCGACACTACCCCGACAAGCGGCACCGGGATTTATGGCCGGCGTCCCGCTCTCCCCCGACAGCCGTGGCCAGCGCTGCCGAGCTGGCGGTCGCCGTGGTCGTCACGCTCGCCGTCCTGCTCGTCGCGAACCGGGCCCAGGCGTACCTCGGGGGCCGCATCGAGGAGCGCCGGGACCTGACGACGTGGGACGACCGGCTGGCGGAGCTACCGGACGACCCCGCC
>CAZPIG010000072.1:0-2797 GCA_964586205.1 uncultured Halobacteriales archaeon
ACCCCGCAACGACAACCCCGCAACGACAACCCCGCAACGACAACCCCGCAACGACGACGCGGACGCCGACGACACTGACCCCGCCCCGCACGACGCCAGCGCCGACGACGCCACTGACGACAGAAGCAGCGCCAACCCCGACGACACCACCGCTCGACGAAAACACCGACCACCGTCCCGACGCGACACCGACGACCCCTACGACGACTCGGCGTCCCGCGCGGGCAGCTCGGCGTCGAAGAACTCGGTCAGTACCTTGTTCTGGGCGCGGCGGAGGTGGTGGTGCAGCGTCGGCGGCGACACGTCCATCGACTCCGCGACGTCCTCGGCGGTGCTGTCCCGCGGCCAGTCGAAGTAGCCCGCGCGGTAGGCCGCCTCGAGGGTCTCGCGCTGGCGGTCGGTCAGGTCCTCGACGACCTCCGCGGGGAACGGCGCGGCCTCCTGCATCGGCCGGTCCAATTCGCGCTTGGCGAACAGGTCCGCGCCGGGGACCGCCCGCGCGACCCGCTCGGACAGCGACCGCACGTCGGCGTCGGCGGCCACCTCCGCGGTGACGCGCACTTCGCCGTCGGCCGCCTGCGCGTCCGTGACGTTGGCCCCGTACGACGACAGCGGGACCAGCAGCGAGTCGCCCGAGAGCGCGACCTCGAACAGCCCCGCCTCGGCGTCGACGGCGCGGACGTGCTCGACGCCCTCGCGGTCCGCCGCGACCGATTCGAGCGTCTCGACGCCGGCGTCGACCGAGAGGTACGCGAGCAGCCGCTCCTCGTCGGTAGGGACGAGTCCCTCCATCTCGACGGGGGCCTCGGCGGCCGCCGACGCGGCGGCGAGGACCGAACCCTCGCCGTCGGCGGCGAACTCCACCTCGAGGACGGTGTCGGCGGTCACGAGCTGCTTGCTCTCGACGGCGTCGATGGCGTGGCCGATGGTCTCGCCTAGCTCGTCGAGCACCGACAGCTCGCGCTCGTCGAAGGAGCCGGGGCGGTCCGAGGAGAGCACGAGCACGCCGTAGACGACCTGCTCGTAGGACAGCGGCACGGCCGTCCACGAGCCCCGGTCGCGCGGGCGGTCGGTGCCGTCGGCGGGGAGGTCGTCACCGCCCGGCACGTCGCCGCCGTCGCCGTCGACCGGGTGGCCGTCGTTCCCCGAGGAGTCGCCGTCGGAGTGGTCGCCGTCGACCGGGCGGTCGCCCTCGCTCCCCGAGTGGTCGCCATCGGAGTGGCCGTCACCGTCGTCCACGAGGTCGCCGCCGGACAGGTCGATCCCGGCCTCCCCGAGCGGGGCGGGCGCGGGGACGCCCTCGCCGACGGCGCTGTCGACGCTGCCGACGTCCGCTCGGTCACCGTCGTCGTCGCTCGCCCGGTCGTCACTTCCGTCGCCACTCGTCTCACCGTCCTCGTCGCCGCTCGTCCCGCCTCCCCCGATTCCGGGGCCGGCCGCCGCGGTCCAGCGGACGGGGTCGCCGCTGCCGACGACGCCGCGGCCGACCCACGCCGCCCGGTAGAGGTCGGAGTCGGCCAGCCGCTCGGCGACCGTGGACTCGATGGCCGACCGCGTCGGGGCCGCGACGAGCGCCTGGTTCACGTCCCGGATGACGGAGTTGATGCGGTCCAGCGCGGCTAGCTGCTCGCGCTGCCGCTCCAAGGCCTGCTCGCGGCGTTTGCGGTTGGTCACGTCGGTCACCAGCAGCGTGTGGCCGAGCCGTCGGTCCTGGCGGTCGGCGATGGGCGAGGTCCGGACCTCGTAGGTCCGGCCGCCGTGGTCGACCTCCGCGAGCGCGTCCACGGCGTCGAAGTCGAGGGCGTCGGGGTCCAGCAGCGACCGGACGGGCTCGCCGAGCGCGGCCGACTGCTCGACGTCGAACACCGACGCCGCGGCGGGGTTCAGGTAGACGATGCGCCGGCCGGAGTCGACGATGACGACGCCGTCCTCCAGGTCGCGGATGGCCGCGCTCCGGCCGAGCAGCCGGGTCGCGGGCACCAACTCGAACAACTGCGACCGGAACAGGGCGGCCCCGAAGGCCAGCCCCGTCACGGTGAAGGCGTAGGGGGTGAGGTCGAAGCCCGGCAGCGGGGCGTACCCGAAGATGGAGGCCGCGTTGCCGGCCAGCGGCGCGAGGATGCCGACGCCGAGCAGCACCGACTGGTCGGCGTAGAGGTAGTCCGAGACGACCGCCAGCCGGACCAGCAGGAACGAGCCGACGGCGATGAGCGCGTAGGAGTAGACGAGGTTCACCCAGAACCACGGCCCGAACGTCTGGCTGGCGAGCGCGATGCGGTCCACGACGACGACCTGGTTCTGCTGCCACAGGAGGTGGTGCCACTGGTTCGTCCACGCCATGACGATGGAGACGACCGGCACGACCGACAGCGCCGCCAGCGTCCGCGGCGTCAGCACCTCGTCGTGGCCGGTGTACTGCAGCGCGAACGCGAAGAAGAACACCGGGATGGTGACGATGCCGAACCACGTCGAGGCCTCCCAGAACAGCCGCCCGCGCGGGTGCAGCGTCAGCAGCCCCGCGAGGTAGCAGCCGGTCCAGACGGTCACCGAGACCATCAGCGCGGCGAACGCGGTGGCTCCCGGCTCGGTCCGGAGCCGCCACGCGTAGCCGGCTAGCGCGAGCGTGGTGGCTCCCGACAGCGCTAGTAGCGTCAGGTGCACCACGGGGTTCGTCGCGAGCATCGGTAGGCCCCCTCTAAGGCAACAGTGTTCCGAGGAATCGGGTACGATAAAAGGCTTTGGCTCCACGCCGGTTCGGCCGCGTTCCTGGAGACGCGTGGGTCGGGCGAGCGGTCGC
>CAZPIG010000072.1:2897-10778 GCA_964586205.1 uncultured Halobacteriales archaeon
CTCCACGCCGGTTCGGCCGCGTTCCTGGAGACGCGTGGGTCGGGCGAGCGGTCGCGAGAAGGACCGTGCCCGCCGCTCCGCCCGGGTGCCTACACAGTTAGAGTGTGGGTCTTTACCCCCCGTCGCCATAGGTCGGGCGAGCGCCCGTCGCGCGCAGTCGGGACACGTAAGGCCCCGGGCGGACGCCAGACACAGAAGAGGCTCGACGGAGCGGTCCCGTAACGGCCGAACGGTCCGGAACGGCCGAACGGTCGGGAATGACCGAGTAGCCGGAACGGCCGAACGGTCCTGAACGACCGATGGCCGGAACGGCCGAGTGGCCGGAACGGCCGCTCCACCTGCGGTCGGTTGGGACGGCGGTCGGATACGGCTCCGACCGTCCACGGGCAGGAGCACGCGACCATGACGGAGGACGAACGCGGACGGACGGCGAACTGGAGCCGGCGGGGCGTCCTGTCGGTAGCGGCCGCGACCGCGCTCGCCGGCTGCAGCGGCTTCGAGTCCTACGAGTTCACCGCCGACCCCGCGGTACTGCCCGACGACGAGCGCCGGGCCGTCGGGCTCGCCGAGGTGGCGAGCGACCCGACCACGGTCCGGCGCTCGACCCGGGCCGGCGGCGTCGACGTGGAGGTGACCATCCGGAGCCACCTCGCCGTCTACGAGTCGGCCGACAGCGGCGGGACCGGGCCCCCGTCGTCGTGGCCGGACGGCGAGGTCGGCGTCGGCCTGCTGTCCACGCCCGCGGCGCGCATCGCCGACCGGACGGTCAATCCCCTCGTCCGCCTCCCGCTGGAGCAGGTCCTCGGGCTGACCCAGGGCCGGGAGCTACTCTCGCGTGCGGGCGTCGGCGACGCCACCGTCGAGCGCGGCTTCGAGGCGGTCGCCAGCGGCGAGACGGCGATGCTCGGCGCGCCGACGACGCTGCGGAGCTTCGTCGGCGTCGTCGTGGGGAGCGGCGGCACGCGGGCCGTCCTCGCCCACCTCGCCCGGGCCGCCCCCGGCGACGCGGTCGTGGGCGCGCTCGTCCACGGGCGGCGCGTCGAGTCCACGACGGGCCCGCTCGTGGGCGCGGACGGCCTCCTCGACCGCGCGACGGTGGACGCCGGCCGGACAGCCGCCGAGCGCGTGCTCGGCGCGGTCGTCGTGCGGGAGGAGGGGTAGCTGTCGTCCGGGAAGCTGGCGTCGTCCGCGAGGGAGTGACCGGTGTTTGTCCGCGAGAGGGGTAGCTGTCGCCCGCGAGGAGTGCAGTCCGGCGGGTAAGCCGGGCCTGTGGCGGGACCGCGCCGGGTCGCACGCGCGCTCGCGCCGTCGAACCGGGTAGGGTCGGGGTAAGCGGAAAGTACTTAACCCCGAGCGAGCTATACGGGACGGTTCCGATGGTCCCCAACGCCTACGACTTCTGGCTGCTGGACCTCGACGGCACGCTCGTCGACGTCGAGGACTCCTACCGACGGGAGGTGTTCGACGCCGTCGGGGACCGGCTGGGCCGGTCGTTCACGGACCGCCAGACCGAGGTCCTCTGGCACGGCATCGGCGGCGACCGCAGCGACGTGCTGAGCGAGTGGGGCGTCGACCCCGAGCGCTTCTGGGAGGTCTTCGACGCCATCGACGACCCCGTCGAGCGCGCGGAGGCGAGCTACCTCTACGACGACGCCCACGCCGTCGCGGCCATCGACGGCCCGACGGGGCTGGTGACCCACTGCCCGGCGCGCCCGACCGCGCACGTCCTCGAGCACCTCGACATCCGGGACTGGTTCGACGGCGTCGTCTGCTGCGACGACGAGGTGGGCTTCAAGCCCGACCCCCGGCCGGTCCGGGCCGCGATGGCCAAGCTGGGCATCTGGCACAACGGCCGCGACGGCGTCCTCGTCGGCGACGGCTGGAGCGACCTCGTCGCGGCCACGAACGCCGGCCTCGACGGCGTCCACGTCGAGCGCCACGCCCCCGACCAGCACGGCTACTGCGAGCCCCACGGCCACTGCGTCTCGGGGTTCGACGAGCTACTGCGGTAACGCGGGTCGGGATTCGAGGCGGTACCGGGTGGGACGACGCATCAGTCCACAGCGTAGCCTGCTAGCTCCCCCACGACGTCCGCCAACTCCGTCTCCAGTAGCTCAGCCAGCCCCTCCACGGCCGCCTTCCCCGCCCGCTCGGGGTTGGCGAGCACGCGCACGCGCTGGTCGCCCACCGACGCGAACCCCAGCCCCAGCGACTCCGCGGTCACCCGCAGCCCCAACCCCGCGTCGGCGTCGCCGGCCGCGACGGCGCGAGCGGGGCTCTCGTGGGCCCGCACCGTCAGGTCGTAGCCGTCGATGGCGTCGGCCAGCGCCTCGCGGTCGCTCCCGCGCTCGTCGGCCAGCGCCGCCAGCGCCTCGTCCAGACTGGTCCGCAGCCCCGAGCCCCGGCCGCGGTTGACCAGCCGGAGGTCCCGGTCGACGAGGTCCGCCAGACCGGCCACGTCGGCGGGGTTGCCCGCGGGGACCACCAGCCCCCACTCCCGCTGCCAGCCGCCCAGCGCCTCGGCCTCCACGTCGCGGGTGGTGGGCCCCGCCGTGACCGCCACGTCCGGCACGCCGTCGCGAAGCCGTCGGAGCCCCTCGCGGGTGCCGACGGCGAGGTACCGCGGGCGGTCGGCGCGGTCGAGCAGCCGCGACAGCGCGGGGTCGTCCTCGCCGACGCCGAGTAGCGCCGGCGCGCGCACGTCCGGCGAGAACAGTTGGACGGTGACGGTCTCGCCCTCGGCGAGGTACTCGGTGTCGGCTGCCACCTCGACGACGCCGTCCGCCTCGACGAGGCTCGTCGTCGCGCCGCTGCCCTTGTCCACGGGATAGGCGAGCAGCCGACCCGCATCGCCCCCGTCGCCGGCGTCGTCTCCGTCGCCCGCATCGTCCCCTTCGCGGGCTGCGCTGCCCTCGACCAGCCCGACCGGCAGCATCCGCCGCCGGCCCTCCGCGTAGCGCTCGCGGACCGCCATCGCCGCCTCGACCGTCGCCGTCCGGGGTTCGGGCAGGCCGGCGGCGTCCCGGACCGCGGGTGCGACGAACGTCCGGTAGATGGTCAGCGCGGAGACGGGGTAGCCCGGCAGGCCGACGTAGGCCGCGCCGCCGAGGGTTCCGACGAGCATCGGCTTGCCGGGCTTGACGGCCACGCCGTGCAGCAGTAGCTCGCCCCGCTCCTCGATGACGCGGTAGACCACGTCCACGGCGCTGGCGCTGGTCGAGCCCGAGGAGAGCACGAGGTCGCACTCCTCGGCGGCGTCGGTGAGGACGCGCTCCATCTCGCTCACGTCGTCGCCGGCGTGGGGGTAGAGGACGGGCTCGCCGCCCGCCGCCTCCACGGCGGCGGCGATGGAGTGGCTGTTGACGTCGTATATCTGGCCGGCGTCGCTGTTCAGGTCGCCGCCCGGGCGGACTAGCTCGTCGCCCGTGGAGACCACGGCCACGCGCGGGCGGCCGCGGACGTCGACGGATTCGGCTCCGAGTGCTGCGAGGAGGCCTATCTCGCGGGCCGTGAGGCGGGTACCCGGTCCGAGCGCGCGCTCGCCGGCGGCCACGTCCGCGCCGGCGAGCATGACGCTCTCGCCGGGCGCGACGGAGGTGCGGATGGCAGTTCCATCCTCGACTTCGTCGGTGCGCTCGACCATCACCACGGCGTCCGCGCCGGGCGGCATCACCGCGCCCGTGGATATCTCGACGGCCTCGCCCTCGCCGACCTCGACCGCGGGCTCCTCGCCGGCGTGGACCGTGCCGACGACTGCGAGGACGGCGGGGTCCGCTTCGTCCGCGCCGAAGGTGTCCCGCGCGCGGACGGCGTAGCCGTCCATGCTCGCGCGGTCGAAGCCGGGCACGTCGATGGTCGCGTCCACGCGCTCGGCCAGCACGCGGCCCCTGGCGTCTTCGAGGGGCACCGTCTCGGGGTCGGGCGCGAGGTCGAGGTCGGCGATGGTCTCGCGGGCCTCGTCGGGCGGTGCGAGGTCGCGGAACTCGCGGCGGTCGCTCATCTGGGGCGTGGTTGGGGGTGTGTGGGTAAAAAGGGGTGCGTTGGGGCGTCGAAGGGTATCAACGTTAGCTTCGACCAGTGCGTCAACCCACCGTCGGGCGGGACTGAAAGGGGCGACGCGCTCGGCGTCCTGGGCGAGCGAAGCGAGCCCAGGGCTCGTCAGAGCGTGCTCTGACGGCGACGGCGGCCGACGCAAGCACTGCAGCGACCGAAGGGAGCGAAGCGCGCAGCGAGGTCTTCGCGAGCGACCGCAGGGAGCGAGCGAAGGCTCGGGAGGCGAGCGAAGCGAGCCTCCCGGTGCCCCCGAGCCGAGCGCGGCGGGGCTTTCGAGCCGTCACCGCAGTCGCAGTGGCCTCGAAAGCCCCCGGTCGCTGGACTCGCGCGGACCACGCTGCGCTCCTCGCCTCACTCACTGCGTTCGTTCGGCTGCGGTGCTTACGGGTCCGGGCGTCGTCCAGCGACCGGCCCCTTTCAGTCCCACCCGACGGTGGAGTGTGGAAGTGGCCACCGCTAACGTTGACACCCCCTCCGTCGACGCCCTCGGTGCTGCCCCAAATCCGAACCCTTTTGCCCACTTTCGGACTACCCCACGCTCCCCACGCCGCCCATGACCTGGCAGAAAATCCGCCCCGTAGCGGTCGCCGCCGTGACCCGCCCTCGTGTAGATGCCGAACGAGGCCCCGAATCCGCCCCCGGAGACGTCGAGGTCCTCCTCGCCGAGCACTACGACCCCGGCGAGGGGGACACCTTCTACCGGCCGCCCGGCGGCGGCCTGGAGTTCGGCGAGCACAGCAGCGACGCGCTCGTCCGCGAGTTCGACGAGGAGATGGGCGTCACCCTCCGCGACCTCGACCTCATCACGACCATGGAGCGGACGTTCACCTTCGACGGCACCGACGGCCACGAGATATGGTTCCTCTACGACGCCACCATCGCCGAGGACTGGCCGTACGAGCGCGACCGCTTCACGGCCGAGGAGCCCGAACTGGACGAGGAGTTCGAGGTCGTCTGGAAGCCGCTCGCAGACTTCGCCGGGCCGGACGGCGACGTGGTGTACCCCGAGGAGCTGCCGGAACTGCTGTGATAGTGATTCACAGAAGTGCTCCGAACTTCCTCTGTTGATTCGGTGGATGTTCGGGTGTTCTAGTGACAATCGAGCGCCCGGAAGCCCCGGCCCGCTCGGCTCCCGCGACGCTCGCGGCCTCCGGCCGCTCGCGCGGCCGAGGTCCTCACTTCGTTCGGACCTCGCGCTCGCTGCGGTCCTCGCCCCTCACTTCGTTCGGGGCTGCGGTCCTTGCGTCGCCGGGGTTCGCCGAGCGGGCCGGGGCTTCCGGAGTCCCGCCCCGCTGGCGATTATCGAATTGGCCACCGCACGACGGCGTATCAGCGTCATGGAATTGCGGCGGTCGACCGGCGCGAATCTATGGAGACTTCCGCTGATAACTATGAGATGGTCTTCGAGCGCTTGTCGGACCGATGCCGAATCTGGTCATCGGGCCCATCACGGATACAGCAGTCCCAGCGCGATTCCGACCGCGGCAGTGACGCCGAGGACGGCAGTCACCCGGCGTCCGAGCCGCGGCGTCCCGAGCACCCACGCCAGACCGGCCTTGACGGCGGTGTTCGAGACGGCGGCGACGACGATGCCGACCGTTGCGACGCGCGTAGAGATGGACCCCTCCGACGCGAGCCTGCTCAGGGTCAGCGCGATGGCGTCGACGCCGGCGGCCCCGGAGACGAACGCCGTCGCGTAGACGCCCGAGGCCCCCACCAGGGAGTTCGCGAGCTCCGAGACCACCAGCACGACCGCGAAGACGGCCCCGAAGGCCAGCGCGGGTCCCAATCGGAAGGGGTTCTCGATGTCGTCGGTCGTCACCGGCTCCTCGGCGGTCGTCCGCCAGTGGAGCACCCCGGCCGCGAGCACGCCCGCGACGGTCATCCCGCCGAGCGGGACGGCGACGTGGGGGACGAGGTCGCTGTTGACCACCGCTATCTCGACGAGCGCCCGCGGGAACATCACGACGGCCGCGATGACGGTCGCGAGCGTGCAGAGCCGGTAGAGCGTCGGGGTCTCGCTCGTCCGCTGGGCCATCGTGACCGTCGTCGCCGTCGAGGAGACGAACCCCCCGAGGACGCCCGTCAGCGTGATGCCGCGCTCGGCACCGACGACGCGGCTCGCCAGGTAGGCGACGAAGCTCAGGCCGGTGACCAGCACGACCATCAGCCAGACGAACCGGGGGTTGAGCCCCAGCAGCACCTCGACGTCGCGGTCCGGCAGCAGCGGGAAGACGACCAGCGCGACGAGGATGAACTTCACCGTCGCGCGGCGCTCGTGGTCCTCGATGCGGTCGGCGAACTCGTGGACGGGCCGCTTGGCGGACAGCAGGGCGGTGACGCCGCCGCCAACGACGACGGCGACGACCACGCCGCGCTCGGAGTGGGTCGTCAGGGCCCCGAGGACGACCACGACGAGCGCGGCCGACAGCGTCGTGAGACCGGCGTCGCGCTCGGTCCAAATCTTGCCGGCGTAGCCGATGGCCAGCGGCACGGCGATGGTCCCGAGCGCGACGGGCAGCAGCGACGGGTAGAACGCCCCGACGAGGGCCCCGTAGAGCGCGAACAGCGGGAACGTCCGGCTCCCGGCGACGACGCCCCCCGACTCGCTCTGCTCGCGCTCCATTCCGACCAGCGCCCCGATGCCGAAGGCGACGAACAGCCGGAGGGCGAGTACCCGCAGCGGGTCGGCGACGGGGTCGACCACGTCTGTGTCACGTCGTTCTCCCCCGTCAATCTTCGGGCTGGCACCGGACGTCGGGCGGTGCCGTTCGTGGTGACGGTGTTTCGACGGACCCTACGCCCCGTCCGTCAGCTCCGCCACCGCCTCCATCGTCGCCCGCCGGTCGTCGTCGCCCATCTCGCCGAGAAAGCCCACCCGCACCGCGTCCACGCCGTCGACGGCCGCGAAGCGCTCGACCGTCCCGCGCACGTCCTCGGGGGTCCCGGCGGCCACGAGGTCGTCCAGGAGGTCGTCCGGGATGGCCTCGACCGCCCGGCCGCGCTCGCCGGCCTGCCACGCGTCGTGGACGGCCTCGGTCACGTCCGCGTGGCCCTGCCGGGCGATGGACTCCCGGTAGTACGGCCCGTACGCGCCGACCATGAACGCTAGCTGGCGGCGGGCCATCCCGCGGGCCACCTCGGGGTCGTCGGTCGCGCAGCACCGCAGCGTCGGGCTGACCCGGAGGTCGGCGGACGAGCGGTCGCCCAGCTCCGCGCCGCGCCGGAGGTCCGCCATGCGGTCCCGGAGGCCGTCGGGCGTGAACAGCTGCGGGACCCAGCCGTCGCCGAAGCGGCCCGCCAGCTCGACGGCTTTGGGACCGAGTGCGGCGACGTCCAGCGGGACCGGCTCGTCGGGCGGCGAGACCGACAGCGACAGGCCGCCGAGGTCGAAGCACTCGCCGTCGTAGTCGACGCTGCCGCCGTCCATCACCTGCCGGACGACCTCGATGGCCTCCCGGAGTCGGCGGAGCGGGCGGTCGAACGGCTCGCCGTGCCAGCGCTCGGCGAGCGCGGGCGAACTGGTCCCGAGGCCCATCCGGTAGCGGCCGCCCGAGAGCTCCGCGAGCGTGACGGCGGTCTGGCCGAGCAGTGCGGGCGACCGCGAGTACGGCGAGAAGACGGAGTTCGAGAGGCCGATGTCTTCGGTCTCGCCCGCGAGCGCGGCCAGCAGCGTCGCGCCGTCGCGGCCGGTGACTTCGGGCACGGAGGCGCGGGCGAACCCCAGCGCCTCGCCGTGCTGGGCGAGCGCAACGTAGTCGTCGGCGTCGGGGCCGTCGCCGGGGAGGACGAGGTCGAGGGTGGTCACGGATGGGGCCTCCGGTGTAG
>CAZPIG010000073.1:0-5387 GCA_964586205.1 uncultured Halobacteriales archaeon
CAGTGACAGCAGCCACGGCCGGACCGGAGGTCGCCGTCCGCCGCGCGGACCGCGCGGACCTCCTCGCGGTCTACCGCATCGAGAAGGCCTCGTTCCCCCAGCCGTGGCCGTACGCCGCCTTCGAGCGCTTCCTCGGCGCGCCGGGCTTCCTCGTCGCCGAGGACGGCGACGAGGTGGTCGGCTACGTCGTCGGCATCGTCGTCCGCGACGACGGCCGCCCCGTGGGCCACGTCAAGGACGTCGCCGTCCACCCCGACCGGCGCGGCGAGGGCATCGCCAAGGGCCTCATGGAGCGCGTGCTGGCCTCGTTCGCGACCCGGGGCGTGGGGACGGTCCGCCTGGAGGTCAGGACCGGCAACGAGGTCGCCCGCGGGCTGTACCGGCAGTTCGGCTTCGAGCGAGCGGGGGAGGTCGCGGAGTACTACCCGGACGGCGAGGACGCGGTCGTGATGATCCTGGAGATGTAGGCGGTCCGGGATGGACCGGTCCTCGCGGACGTAGTGGTCGTCCGCCCGCGCCCCTTCGCCGCGACGGAAACGGGTATCAGTCCGACCGTCCTGTGGGCGCACATGGACACCGAGGGCGTGCTCGCGCCGACGAGCGTAGCCGAGGCCCGGGGAGCCTACGAGGCGCTGGGACCGGCCGCGCAGACGGTGGTCAGGGAGGTGGCGAAGGCCATGGCGTTCGACGAGGCGGAGTACGACGAGCGGGTGACCGGCGAGGTGGTCGAGACGGCGCGGGACGCCCTGTTCGCCTCGCTGCTGGAGGTCGCGGTTGGCACCGACGAGGAGTTCGCGTCGTGGCGCGCGGGCTTCGACGGCGCGGTCCACGTCGCCGGCAGCGACGAGGTCGACCGCGTGGTCTGGCACGCCGCGCCGTTCGCGGGGCGGGCGGTCGCCGCGACGTTCCACGAGGAGCGCGCCGCGGCCGTCGCCACGCTCCGCCGGCAGGCGTTCGGGCGCATCTACCGGGAGGTGCTTGAGGGTGAGTGACGATGGCGGGCCGGGGGACGACGGCAGCGAATCCGCAGGCGACGGGGAGTCCGGAGACGAGGACCGCGGCCCCCACGACCCCCTCTCGCCCCCCGAGTGGCCGGTCGTCGAGTCGGCCACCGAGTACGAGACGGGCTGGTACGAGGGCGGCTACGACGCGGTCGAGCAGCCCGACGGCTCGACGAAGCGCTACTACTGGGCCGCGCTCTCGCCGGCCGTGGTGGTCGTCGCCGTCGCCGAGGCCGGCGTCCCGGTCGCGGACGCGGCCGGCGACGCGAGCGCGCCGGCTGGAGACGCGGCGGCCACGACATCGGAGCGCTCGGTCGTCTTCGTCGAGCAGTACCGGCCGACCGTCCGCGAGACCCACCTCGAACTGCCCGCGGGCATCGTCGAGGACGGCGAGTCGTTCACCGCGGCCGGCGCGCGCGAGCTGCGCGAGGAGACCGGCTTCGAGGCCGGCGGCGTCTCGCTCCTGCAGTCGTTCTGGTGCGCCACGGGCGTCCTGCGGCACCGCCGGGGCATCGTCTTCGCGGAGGGGCTGACCCCGGTCGAGCGCGACCTCGACGACAACGAGTTCCTGTCGGTCCGGGCGGTGCCCGTCGAGGAGGCGCTCGCGCGGGCCCGCGAACCCCCCGCGAACGACGCGACGGTCGAAGGGCTGCTGCTGGCGGAGGCCGAAGGGCTGCTGTAGGCGCGGGGACCGGCGTCGCTGCTCGCCGAGAGCGAGGGGCTGCTGTAGCTCGACAGGTGGGCGGATGCGGACTCGCGGCGTCCCCACCGAGAACAGGTACTTTTAGCCCCTCCGCGGGTACCGACCGACATGGACGAGCCGTTCGACGTGGTCCCGGCGGCGGCCATCCGCGAGGGGACCGCCACGGACGCCTACTTCCTCCGGACCGAGGAGGCCCTAGAGCACGCGGGCCGGAACCCCCGCGTGGTCGCGGAGGTGACGGCCGACCAGTTCCCCACCGGCGAGTTCGAGGTGCTCGCCGGGGTGAAGGACGCCGCCCACCTCCTCGACGGGCTCCCGGTGGACGTCGACGCCGTTCCGGAGGGTCGCCTCTTCGACGGCGGCCCCGTGCTGCGCATCGAGGGCCGCTACCGGGAGTTCGCCCGGTACGAGACCTCGCTGCTGGGGTTCCTCTCCCACGCCAGCGCCTTCGCGACGCGTGCGCTCGCGGCCCGTCGCGCCGCCCCCGAGACGCCCGTGCTCAGCTTTGGGTCGCGCCACGTCCACCCCGCCATCGCCGCGGTCGTCGAGCGCGCGGGGCTGCTCGCGGGGCTGGACGGTATCTCCCACGTCGCCGCCGGCGAGATGTTGGGGCGGGAGGCGAGCGGGACGATGCCCCACGCGCTGGTCATCTGCTTCGGCCGCGGCGAGCAGGCCGCCGCGTGGCGGGCCTTCGACGAGGGCGTGGCCCCGGACGTGCCGCGGGTCGCGCTCTGCGACACCTACGGCGACGAGGTCGGGGAGGTCCTCGCGGCCGTCGAGACGCTCGGCGAGGACTTAGACAGCGTCCGGCTGGACACCACCGGCTCCCGGCGAGGGGACTTCGAGCACATCGTGCGCGAGGTCCGGTGGGAGCTGGACGTCCGCGGCCGCGACGACGTGGGCGTCTTCGTCAGCGGCGGTCTCGGGGCCGCGGAGCTACGGCACCTCCGGGACGTGGTGGACGGCTTCGGCATCGGCAGCTACGTCACCGACGCCGACCCGGTGGACTTCGCGCTCGACATCGTCGAGGTGGACGGCGAGCCGGCGGCCAAGCGCGGCAAGCTCTCGGGCGCGAAGCAGGCCTACCGGACGCCCGGCGGCGGTCACCACGTCGGGCTGGCGGACCGCGAGGGCCCCGCCGACGGCGAGCCCTTGCTGGAGCCGCTCGTGCGGGACGGCGAGGTGGTCCGGGAGTTCGACCTGGCGGCCGCGACCGAGCGGGCGCTGGAGGATGCCGAGTTGGTTGGGTTCGGGCGGGAGGGGTAGTGGAGGTGGTGTTCGGATACGCAGATCAGCCAGTGGGCTATTGCCGGCCGAGTTCCCACAATCGGGTGGGACTCCGGAAGGGGCGGCGCGCTCGGCGTCTTCGCGAGGGCCGGAGGCCCGAGCGAAGGCTCGTCGGAGCTTGCTCCGACGGCGAACCCGGGCGACGTAAGGACCGCAGCGACCGGAGGGAGCGAGGACCGCAACGAGCCCCGGGAGTCTCGTGAGCGACCGGCGGGAGCGAACGAGACCTCGGAAGGCGAGCGGAGCGAGCCTTCCGATGGCCGAGCGTGCCGGGGCTTCCGAGCGCCAAGTTACAGCGCAGTTGGTCCGAGCAGGCTGGCTAATCACAACGTCACTCCAACGCCCGCTCCAGAAGCACGCACGGGAAGTCCACGTCCCCCGCGATGGTCTTCGTCGTCTCGCCGACCCGCTCGTATCCGACCGCCTCGTAGAACGGGACGGCGTTCAGGGACGCGACCACCGATAGCTCCTCTAAGCCGCGCTCGGTGGCCGCCGACTCGACCCGCTTCAGCAGCGTCCGCCCCACGCCCCGCCCGGCGTGGTCGGGATGGACGTACACCTTATCGACGGCGGCCTCCGTCGGATCTAGCTCGGCGAAGCCCACCACCTCGTCGGTCTCGGCGACGAACAGCGGCGACCCGGCGTCCTCGACGGGGTAGCGGTCGGGTGTCGGGTAGGAGGCCCACGCGAGCACCTGCTCGTCGTCGTACGGGCCATCCACCGCGCCGATGGCGGCGACGTGGACGCCGCAGATGGCCTGGGCGTCCCCTGGCTCGGCCGCTCGAATGGTCACCATCGCCGCCGGCTACGTAGCGAGGGGGCGAAAAGTCCCCCGGCCGTTCGGACGGCTCGCCGCCGATCGCTCGTACAAAAGTACTTCGATGGGTTGCAGCCGCGTGCGGCCGACCCTCGGGTATCATACCCCTCGCGCTGTTCGGGGCGACCACGACGATGCAACCCCAGTCATCCCGGCTGGCGACCGGTCGGACCCGCCGCCGACTCCTCCGCGCGGGCAGCGCCGTCCTCGCGACCGGAATCACGACGAGCACGACCGGGTGTCTCTCGGACCTCCCGCCGCTCGGTCGCGAACAGACCTACGGGCGCGTCGACGTCCCACCGGCCGACGAACCCGCGTACCGACGGTGGCTCCCGGCCCCGGCGACGTTCGATGACGGCGGTTCGCACTACCGGGTCACGTACGTCGAGCCGTCGTCGATAGCGGGCGACGAACCCGAGGAGTTCGTCGGGCGACGCGCGGTCGAGAAGGCGAGCGTCGACCACTTCGGAATCGGATTCGAGGAGTACGACGCCTACCTGAACTGCGACCTCGGCACCGTGATCGAGGCCGAGTTCGACGTTCCGGCGGTCGCGAACGCGCTCACGGAGAGTGGCTACGAACCCGACGGGTCCTACCGGGGCTACGAACTGTTCGCCCGGTCGGACGTCCCGCGACGAGCAGCCGTCCGCGAGGGCACCGTCGTCTGGTCGAATCGACGGGTACACGACCGTCCCGACGTCGGGGCCCTCGTCGACACCGCGGCGGGCGACCGGCAGCGGTACCACGACGCCTCGCCGTCGTTCGAGCGCATCACCGACGCCATCGGCGCGAGCCGGCTGGTGGTCGTCGGGCCGAACTTCGGCGGGCTGACCGCGGACGCCGAACTCGCCGCCGTCGGGTTCCGGTTCGCCGACGGAGCCGCCTACCAGGTCGTCGACCTGCTCTTCCCCGACGGAGTGGTCCCGACGGTCGACCGGTTCGCGCGCGACGTCCGGGGCGTCGAGGAGCTGACCGACGAAGCCGAGGTGTTCGACGCGGAGATCGACGGCCGACTCGCCACCATCGAGACGCGTCTGCCGCGACGTAGGGGTGGCGAGCCCTCCCCCTTCGCCGACCCACCGCAGGTCACGTGGGGGGCTTCCTACGACGGCGACGCCGAGCGACTGACGATCCACCACGAGGCGGGCGACGATATCGACACCGACCTGCTCTGGGCCGACATCGTCACCGAGTCCACACTGGGTGTCGCTGTCAAGCCACTGTGGGAGCAGCGCGACCGGGTCGGTCCCGGCGACAGCGATACGGTCGACCTACGCACGGTCGACCTCCCCGACTACGCCGACGCGAACGAGGTGGGTTCTATCCCCCGGGACGCGAAGCGCAACGCGACCGGCGGCTCCGCCACGCCCGACCGGAGCGGCGACCCCGACCACGATACGGTCGATCTCGGCGACGTGCTCCGAGTGGCCGTCGTGCTGGCAGAGCACCGGTCGTTCCAGGTCGGCGACTGGTGGCGGCTGTTCGCCTACGCGTGGAGTGATGGGTCGTGACCGGGGCGTCGCCCGTCCCGGCGACCGCACCGAACGTGGCCACGCCAGCACCGCACCCGACGCGAGCA
>CAZPIG010000073.1:5487-10738 GCA_964586205.1 uncultured Halobacteriales archaeon
CGTCCCGGCGACCGCACCGAACGTGGCCACGCCAGCACCGCACCCGACGCGAGCACCGAGACTGACGACGGCAGACCTGCACGAACACGACTTATGGGACCGTAGAATGACGGAATCGAGCGTGACCGGGACCCCCGACCTGGCGGACCTCGTCGAGCTACTCGACGACGAGCACGTCAGGTCGATCCTCGCCGCGACGAGCGCCGAACCGCTGTCGGCACGGGAGCTCGGCGACCGATGTGACGTGTCGGTCTCGACGATATACCGCCGCGTCGACCGCCTCGAAGACGCCGACCTCCTCCGCGAGCGGACGCGACCCCGCCCGGACGGCCACCACGTGACGGTTTACGTGTCGGCGCTGGAGCGATTCGAGCTCACCGTCCGGGACGGCGAGCTGGACTGGGAGCTAGAGCGCCGTCCGACGGACGTCGCCGACGAACTGAGCCGGATGTGGGGGAACCTCTGAGATGATCGGGATCGGCTCCCTCGTCGGACTCGCCGCGGGCGGGGCGGCCACCGGGTCGGCGGCCATCGGGCTCTACATCGGGTACCAGGCCCACCGCGGCCTCCGCCGGAACGACGACCCCTCGATGCGGTACCTCTCGATGGGAATGATACTCCTGTTCGGCGTCACCTACGTGTTGGCACTCGTCGGGCAGGGCCTCGTCGCGTTCCGGGTCGTCCCCATCTCGCTCCAGAACGTCATCCGCCTGCTGGTGCGCGTCGTCCAGCTCGCCGGGTTGAGCGTCATCGCGTACTCCCTGCACGTCGCGAGGCGGCGGTGAGAACGGATGGCTGTGATCGAAACCAGCGGTCTGACGAAGGTGTTCGGCGACGTCGTCGCCGTCGACGACCTCGACCTGACAGTCGAGGAGGGCGAGGTCTTCGGCTTCCTCGGTCCGAACGGGGCCGGGAAATCGACGACGATCGACGTGCTGCTCGACTTCGTCCGTCCGACCGACGGTTCGGCCCGGGTGTTCGGCCTCGACACCCGGGCCGACGCGCCGGCGATCCGCGAGCGGCTCGGCGTCCTGCCGGAGGGGTACCGCTTCGACGCGTACCTGACCGGTCGCGAGTACGTGGAGTGGGCCGTCGAGACGAAGGCCGCAGCCGACGACCCGGCCGGCCTCCTGGAGACGGTCGGTCTGCTGGACGTCGCCGATCGGAGGGCGAGCGGGTACTCCAAAGGCATGCAGCAACGCCTCGCCTTCGGGATGGCCCTCGCGGGCGACCCGGACCTCCTGGTGCTCGACGAGCCGTCGACCGGGATGGACCCGAACGGCATCCAGCAGCTACGGTCGATCGTCCGGGACCGGGCCGACGGCGGGACGACCGTCTTCCTGTCCTCGCACGTCCTCTCGGAGGTCGAGGCGGTGTGCGACCGGGTCGGCGTGATGAACGACGGCCGACTCGTCGCGGTGGACACCATCGCGGGACTTCGCGAGAGCGCCGGCGTGCAGGCGACAATCACGGTGCGGTGTGCCGAGCCGCCCAGCGCCGAGGGGCTCGAGGAGATCGACGGCGTCGCGTCCGTCGCGGTCGACGGGACGACGCTGACCGCCGAGTGCACCGAGCCGTCCGCGAAACCGGCCGTCGTCCGCCACGCCGACGAGCGGGCGACGGTCGTCGACGTCGAAGCGGACGACACCTCCCTCGAGGAGCTGTTCAACGAACTCACGGACGGTGGTCGGGACGCGGACCGCCACGAGCACGGCTCCGACGCGCAGGGGGTGTCGCCGTGAGCACCCTCTCGGTCGCGAAGAAGGACTTCACGTCGTCGAGACGGTCGCCCGTCCTCTGGGCGGGGGCGGTCGGCCTCGGCTTCGTCGCCGTCTTCGTGGCCTTCGCGTCCGGAACCAGGACCGGAGCCGGCCGCGAGCTGGTCCAGGAGCTGTTCCGGACGCTGACGGTCGTTTTGTCGCTGCTGGTACCCGTCGTCGTGCTCGCCGCGACGGTCCTCGCGATCGCCGGGCAGCGCACGGGCGAGATCAAGTTCACGCTCTCGCTGCCGAACTCGCGGCGCGAGGTCTTCGTCGGCACGTTCCTGAGCCGTCTGGGGCTCGTCTCCGGCGGCGTCCTCTTCGCGTACGTCGCGGCCATCGCCGTGTCGACGACCCGTCACGGCGTCCTCCCCGTGGGTGTCGTGTTCGGCACGTTCGTCGCGACGCTGACGTACGGGGCGACCTTCGCCAGTATCGGGGTCTCGCTCTCGGCGGCGGCCGCCTCGGGGAGCCGCGCCGTGGCGGCGGCCGCCGGAGCGTACCTCGTGCTCGTCGTCCTGTACTTCTTCCCGATGGTCCAGCCGCCCGCGTTAGTGCGGTGGGCCCACACGACGGTTCTGGACGCCGACCCCGCCCCGAACCTCTACGACGCCGTCCACTACGCGAGCCCGTACGTGGCCTACCGGAAGGCGGTCAACCTCGTGCTGCCGGCCGACCTGCGCGAGCCGCTGCTGTTCTCCCGTCTGACCGCAGACGCCGGTCGCCGGGGCCCGGGCGACGCGGCGGCGAACGCCGCCCGCGACCTCCCCGTGTACCTGACCGACGAGTTCTCGGTGGTCGTGCTCGCGTTCTGGCTGCTCCTGGCGCTGTTCGTCGGCCGTCGGGTGTTCGAGGGGGCGGACCTGAAATGATCGGGATGGACCGACGCACCCTCCTCGGGTCAGTGCTGGTGGGCCTCGGCGTGGTCCTGTTCGTCGTCCCCGGGTTCGCCCCGGTCCAGCCGGTGCTCGAACACGACACCAGGGACACCGTCTCCCTCGGCCCCGACGAACTCCGGGAGGCGGGTGTCGAGGTCGTCGCGTACGAGAACCTCACCGACCGCGGGCGCGAACTCTACGTGCGGGCGCTCGAACGCGGCGGCGAGTACCGGGTCCCGCAGGGGAAGGGTGCTCCCGACTTCGGGTATCCGACCGACGCGGAGCTCGGCCCGGCAGTGGAGGCCGGCGACCGCGACCGGCCGGGGCGGATCGTGATAGAGCGCCCGAAGGACGACGCCGGGTTGCCGCCGGCCGACGAGCAGCTCTTCGGGGAACGCCGGGCGGGCGAGAACGAGACCGAGTACCGCGAGCGCATCACGCGGTACGACGCCGTGCAGACCAGAACGGCACAGCCACCGCTCGGTTCGGTCCCGCAACTGCTCCGGCTCGTCGCGAGCCTCCTCGCGGTGCTGTCGACGGGAGGCGGCGGCTACCTGCTCTCGTCGGTGTAGCAACCCGGTGGGTCACGTCGAAGGGCTCGCCACGCCGACTGGCCGCCCCGTCGACGAGCCCACTACGCCGCCGGCCCGACCGCGGTAGGCCGACGTTATAGTGGTTCGAGGCCAGTAGGCCGATGTTGTAGCGGTGCGAAGCCGGTACGCAGGGCCCCTAGAGCCGACTCACTCCTCGCCCCCGACCTCCTCGACGCTGCCCTCGGGCTCGCGCTCCCGGAAGACCTGGCCCTCGAACAGCGTCACGACCACGTCGTCGTCCTGCCACGCGCCGGGGGCCAGCCCGGCCTTCCGGCAGGCGCGGTCGAGGTACTCCTCGGCGCTCCAGCCGTGGTCGACGGGGACGGTCGGGTAGAGCCAGCCGCCGTCGTCGCCGCCGACGGCGACGCCGTGGGTGCCGACTTCGAGGTCCGCTGCGGGGTCGTCGGTCAGGACCACGTCGCCGACGACGCAGACGGATACCACGAGACTCGACAGCTCTGTGGGCGTGACCTCGGAGTTGCACGACGACTCGCTGGCCGCGCTGATGGCGGCGTCTACGATGGCGTGGCCCAACTGCTCGGAGGTGTCGTACGCGCCGGCGCAGCCGCGCAGGCTGCCCCGGCCCCGCGTGCACTCGATGCGGACCAGCGCGCCCGTCCTCGCGTAGAAGGCGTCCCGCATGCTCCCGGGATGCTCGCGCTGGCCGTTGAGAACGAACGCTTCGACGGCCTCCCGCGCCAGCTCGACGGCTCGGGTTCCGTCACCGTAGCTGAGCGTCATAACCTCCGCCCTTGACATGGAGTGACCTTGGGGCCAGATTGTATTCAAGATGACCCTTCCGCTCAGTAGGGGGTGACTACGTAATTTACCATGATGTTGCTCGAAGCGAAGGTTCGACGTACGAACCACGTAACGGTGCGTTAAACACTGCCTACTGCAGCCGCCGCTGCCGACCGCCGAACTGTGCCGGATTGCTCCCGTGGCGGCCCCGAACGGCTTAAGCGGGCCCGGACCCTAGCCAGCGTCGGCAGAGGGAGCCCGGCCGCCGCGGGGCCGCCGCCGGCGACGGCGGTGGTCCAGCGCGGACGGGCCCGGTGCAGCGGGCGGGCCCCGTCGGGGTCGTCGGCTGCGGTGGGTCCGGTCGTGCGCGCGAGGAAAGTCCCCCCACCGTCCGGGCAGGCGACCGGGCGCAAGCCCGGAGCGGGAGACCGCTGGCGCTGGAACAGAGACGAGACCCCTCCACCCGACCGATGAGGTGCGCGAACCCGAGCGCGAGCAAGGGGAGTTGACCCACCGAGGGTCGACGGTGGAGAACGGATGGAACGGCGAACCCTCGCCGGTGCAAGCCCGTCCCGCATGGTAGCCCGGACAGGGGACGGGCGCTCAGCCGAATGCCGGGCCGAACAGAAGGGGGCTTACTCCCCTCGGCCATGGATCGCTCCCAGCCACCGCTACGGCTCTCGGAGAGCGAGTCAGCCGAACAGCAGGACCAGCGCGACCACGACGGCGAGTAGCTCTACGACGAAGAGGACAGCCACGGCCCACAGCTTGAGCCTGGCGGCCGGCATCGGCCCCGGATACGCGCCGTCGGCCGATAAGCCCTCGCGACGGTTCTAGAGGGTTCTGGACAGTTTGCCGCCCTAAGCTCGGGCTACCGGCGGCGCGAGCGGGAGGGGCAGTAGCCTGTCCGACGGTCGAGCCGCCGTCCGACGGCTGAGTCGTCCGTCCGACCGGCGGGCCCCATCGACGGCCGCCCCGGAGCTCGTGGCGGAGTTGCTAACACTCCACCGCCGACTTGCTAGTACTTGTGAATCGACCCCGCCTTGCTGACAGGGGAGTTGATAATCCCGCGACCGATAGTGACCGGCGATGGACGGCCGGCGCGGGGACGGCGATGGAGGGTCCGGTGGCAGCGGCAGCCACGGCTCCGAGGGCCCCGAACGCGACCCCTCCACAGACGCTTCCACCCACGACCATCCTTCCGACGACCACGCCTCTACCGGTCACGACCATCCTTCCGACGACCCTTCCACCGACCACGACCACACCTCCACCGGCC
>CAZPIG010000074.1:0-10561 GCA_964586205.1 uncultured Halobacteriales archaeon
GCGTCGACTTCAACCACCCGCTCGCGGGCGAGGACATCGAGTACGAGTACGAGATACTCGACGCCGTCGACGACCGCATCGGGCAGGCCGAGGGCCTGTTCGGGATGTACTTCGACGGCGACTTCGAGATGTGGACCGAGACCGAGGAGGTCGAGCGCGAGGTCCCGGTCGAGCCCGACGAGGGGGGCGACGCGGACGACGAAGCCGACGCGGACGAGGAGGACGGAGGCGAGCCCGAGACGGAGACCGAGGTCGTCGAGGAGACGGCCCTCTACGTCGAGGCTCCCCAGCAGATAGCGATGAACCAGCAGTGGCTCTTCCAGAAGAACCAGGTCGCCCGCGACGTGATGGACCGCCTGGAGTTCGACAAGGTGGTCTTCCAGGAGACGGTCGAGGGCGGCATGGGCGGGATGGGCGGCATGGGGATGGGTATGGGCGGGATGCCCGGCGGCGGCGAGGTCGATGAGGACGTCGTCGAGGAGTTGGAAGAGCAGCTCTCCGACGAGGACGTGGAGGAGAGCGTCGAGGAGGTCGTCGAGGAGCTGGACGAGGAGCTACCCGACGACGGCGACCGCGAAGTCGAGAGCGAGGCCGAACCCGAGTAGCCGGACCGGACGCCTGCGCCCGCGACTCGGGTTCGGCGTCACGGGTCCACGGAACGGGGCGTTCTCGGCGTCACGAGTCCCGGCGGCGCGGGGCGTTCTCGTCGGCCGGGCGGTTTCAGTTCAGTATCCCGAGGACGAGGACCAGCGCGCCCACGAGTGCGCAGGTGACGCCGCCGATGCGGTTGAGCGAGACCTTCCAGCCGGCGGGCTCGACCTCGCTCAGTCGGGTGGTGCTGCCGATGGCGTCGAGCTGCTCGGAGAACCGCGCGAGCCGGTAGGGGTACAGCGCGAACAGCGCCCCCGAACCGAGGAGGAAGGCACCGAACACGAGCGGGGTAGGGTCGTGCATACCGCCGACGCGTCGGCGGGCGGGCAAAAGTGTTGGGACGACTGCCGAGGGTAGTGTTTAGATAAGGCTGCCACAGGTGGCCGCACTGTCGCTTGGCGGTCGGAAGCCCCGACGCTCTCGGCTCGGGGGCCGCTCGCGCGAACGCGGTGCTCACTTCGTTCGCACCGCGCGCTTCGCTCCCTCCGGTCGCTGCAGTGCTTGCTACGGCCGCCGTCGCCGTCAGAGCAAGCTCTGACGAGCCCTGGGCTCGCTTCGCTCGCCCAGGACGCCGAGTGCGTCGCCCCTTCCGGAGTCCCACCCGATGGCGGAGCATCGGCCGGCAACAGCCCCCGGCTGACCGGCTTATCTGAACACCACCACTGCCGAGGGCAGTAGTGACAGGGACACGACGTGACCGACCGAACGGTGCCGACCGGGCATATCGGCCGGGCGACCCGTTCCAGTCCTCGCCGGTCACCCGGCGTAGTAGTACTCGCCCTCGCGCTTCTGCTCCCTGTCTAGCTGGCTGCCCGGCTTGTTGATGCGCGGGCGGCCGACGCGCTCGTCGCGCCGGAAGGTGATGCCGAGGTTCGCGAGGAACTCGTTCATGCCCGCGCGCATGTCCGCCGGAGCCGACGCGTGGCCGCGGACCGCGGGCTCGCCGTCGAAGACCACCAGCCGGTCGGCGAGCAGGTCTATCATGTAGATGTCGTGGTCGATGACGAAGACCGTGGCGTCGTGGTTCTCGGCGTACCGCCGGATGGCGGTGGTCGCGCGCACGCGCTGCTCGACGTCGAGGTGGGCGCTCGGCTCGTCGAGCACGTACAGGTCCGCGTCGTCGCTCATGCAGGCCGCGATGGCCACCCGCTGGCGCTCGCCGCCGGAGAGGTCCGCGAGGTTCTGCTCCATCACCCGCTCTAGCTGCAGCGGCTGGGCGATCTCGGTCTGCCAGTAGGAACTGCCCACGTCGTCGGTGATGGAGGCGAGGAAGGCGTCGACGCGCATCGGCCGGTCTATCTCGACGTACTGGGGCTTGTAGGAGATGCTGACCCGCTCGAACCCCAAATCGCCCTCGTCGGGCTCCAAACGGCCCGCCAGCAGTTGCGCGAACGTGGACTTGCCGATGCCGTTGGGGCCGACCGCGCCGAGCACCTCGCCCTCGTGGATGGACCCCGACTCGACGGACAGCGAGAAGGCGTCCTCGCCGTAGGACTTCGTGAGGTCCGGGTACTCGACGAGCACGTCGCCCGCGCGCCCCGCCCGGGGCGCGTGCTCCTCGAACTCGATGGGCTCGGGCCGGATGCGCATGTTCTCGTTGTCGAGGTAGCCCGCGAGGTACTCGTTGATGCCGTTGCGGACCGACTTCGGGTCGGTGACGACCCCGAACGCCCCGGGCTCGCCGTACGCGACGTGCAGCGTGTCCGCCAGCAGGTCGAGGATGGCGAGGTCGTGCTCGACGACGAGCATCGAGCGGTCCTCCTCCTCGGCGAGCTCCCTGACGAGCTGCGCGGCGACCATCCGCTGGCCGATGTCGAGGTACGGCGTTATCTCGTCGAGGAAGTAGAAGTCGGCGTCGCGGGCGAGCGCCGCGGCCAGCGCGACGCGCTGTAGCTCGCCGCCCGAGAGGTCGCCGATGGGCTGGTCGAGCACCGGGTCGATGGAGAGCCGCTCGGTCAGGTCGTCCAGCGCGCCGCGCTCGTCGGTGGGGGCGAGCAGCTCGCTGGTCGTGCCGTCGAACTGGTCCGGGATGCGGTCGACGTACTGGGGCTTGCGCGAGACCGACACCTCGCCGTCGCGGACCGCGGCGAGGAAGTCCTGCAGCTCCGTGCCGCGGTAGGCCTCGAGGGCGGCGTCCCACGAGGGCTCGGTCTCGTGGTCGCCGAGATTGGGCGTCAGCTCGCCCGCGAGGATGCGGACGGCCGTCGTCTTCCCGATGCCGTTCGGGCCGAGGATGCCGGTGACGGTCCCGCGGCGGGGCACGGGCAGCCCGTACAGCGCGAAGGTGTTCTCGCCGAATCGGTGGGCCGGGTTCGTCTCCAGCTCCTGGGGGAGGTTCAGTATCTGGATGGCGTCGAACGGGCAGACCTCGACGCAGATGCCGCAGGTCTCGCCGAGGCAGATCTCCTCGCTGATGTGTATCTGGTCGGGGTCGCCGCGCTCCGCGTCCTCGCCGCGGAGGGTGATGCAGTCCTTGCCGGTGCGGTTCGGCGGGCACTTGTTCTTGCACTCGTAGTTGCACCGGTCGGGCTGGCAGCGCTCCAAGTCGACGACGGCGATGCTGTCCTCGGCCATGCTACGGGAGCGTGACGGCGGTGTCGCTGGTCAGCATGATGCCCCACGTCACGAACCACATCGAGAAGGTCATGAACGCGACGTAGAGGTAGTCCTTCGTCGAGAAGTCGTCGACGTCGACCCCGAGCAGCCGCAGCAGCGGTAGCTGGACGAGGACGAACGCCCCGACGAGCCCGAGGACCCGCGTGTCGGTGGCCGATAGCTGCGTGGCCGTCGTCGCGGCCGACGAGGCGAGCGCGGCCGCGATGCCGGCCAGCGCCGCGACGGCCGTGACCGTCACCCCGCGGACGTGCGAGGCGCGGTCGTCGAGCGTTTCGGTGGCCATGCGTGTGGCTCCGGTAGCCGCCGACAAAAGGCGTTCGCTCCGCGGTCGAGGTCCGGGAGCGTGGTGTGGGCCGCCGGTGGTCGGGAGGTGCAGGGTCCGATTCGGAGGACGGCGTCGCCAGGTGTTCGTCTACGGTCGTCGGGCGGTGTTCAGATAAGCGAGCCAGCTTGCGGGCGCGTACCTATGAACCAACGACTTTCGGGCGGGATTGAAAGGGGCTGACCGCTCGCCGAACCCCGGCGACGTAAGCACCGCAGGACGCGAAGCGTCCGAGGAGCGCAGCGAGCCGCGGGAGGCGAGCGGTCAGGGGCTTTCGAAGTCACAGGTACCGTTTCAGCCAGTTCGACGTGCAATCTGAACACTGCCGGTCATCGCGGCCGAATCCCTAAGGTCCCGGCCGCCGCAGTGAGTAGCGTGACAGACGACGCTTCGCTGGACGACTTCCTGGATTCGGACGACGATGGGGAGTCCCCGTCCTCCGAGGGCGACGCCGAAGGCGTCCCGTCCAGCGACGCTCCCTCGGGCGACGACGGTGAAACCGCGCCGTCCAGCGACGCCCCGTCCGCCGACAGCACCGCGTCCGCTGACGGCGCTGCTGCCGACGACACGGACTCCGCACCGCCCAGCGACGCTTCGTCGGGCGACGACACCGCGACCGCCCCGTCCAGCGACAACCCCGCGACCGCCGACGCCGCTACTGCCGACGACAGTGAGACCGTCCCCGACGACAGCCCCGCAGCCGCCGACGACACCGCTGCCGACGACGACACTGACTCCGCACCGCCCACCGCCAGCAGCACCACCCCCGCGAACGAGGACGCGACTACCGCCGACACCGCAGTCGAAGACCCCGACGCCAGCGGGGTCGAGCCCATCGCGGCGACCTGCGACTGGTCGCCCGACGGAGCCACGTGTGAGGCCTGCGGCGCGAGCGTCGACCGCCGGTGGCGCGACGGCCACGCCACGATCTGTGCGGACTGCAAGGAGTGGTAGCCAGCGTCGAGGCGCGAGCGAGCAAACGACGCCGACCGATTCATCCGCCGTCGTCGTCCCCGCGACTTCCTACGCCGTCGTCTCCAGCGCGACTTTCTACCGTCTCACGCGCGCGCGAAGGAAAACGCTCGGCGGCCAGCAGCGACGCGAGCGTCCCGTCCACGTCCCGGCGGGCGTGGACCCGCCAGCGCGCCGCCGGGTCGCCGTCGAGCACCAGCGCGTCCGCGACGGACTCGACGATACCCTTCAGCGTGACGCTGCCGACGCGGCGGACCGGCGCGCCGGCGGCCGGCGAGCGCGCCCACACCGACCACCGGAGGCCGTCGGTGGCCACGCCCGCGAGCACCGGCGGTCGGTCTCCTCGTGTCGGGGTCCCACTTCGGTCGTTCCCGCGCTCACGCGTGGCTTCGAGCATCGTCGTCGCGACCCCCTCGTCGGCGAGGTACCCGCGGACGGCCGCGGTCGCGGGGCCGGCGTCGTCCGGTCGCCCGGCGTCGCTCGCCGACCCGTCACGAGCCAGACCGGCGTCGTCCGGTCGCTCGGCGTCGCCCACGGACTCGGCGTTCGGCGCGGCCACCGCGACGACGCCCGCGAGCGGCGGGTCGGGGGTCGCTAGCTCGAATGCGAGGGCGTCGGTCGACGCCTGCCCGTCGCTCGACGCTGCCGTCCGCCCGTCCGTGCCGTCGCGCTCCGGCAGCGCGCCGGGGTGGAGCCGGAACCGGGGGCGGTCGGGACCGGGGTCGGCCCCCGGCGCGGCGTAGCCGAGCGCCTGCAGGCACGGGCGGACGAGGTGCTCGACGGCGACGGCGCGCGGGTTGTCCCCGAGGAGCGTCCGCCGGAAGCGCTTGCCCGCCAGGAGGGCGGCTAGCTGCTCCGGGCCGCCCGGCTCCGCGAAGGTGCGGACGAAGTCCTCGACGGCGCGGAGTGTGGCCTCCGCGCGGAAGAGGGCGGGTCGCAACTGGTCGTTGTTGTCGGGCATGTCGGGTCGGAGTGGGTAGACGATGGGTCGTCGGTCCGCTGGCGTGGGCCGTCGATCCCACGGCGTCGGACCGCCGTCACCTGACCGCCAGCCGACGCCGCCCCTGCTGGGCGAGGTCGCTACCGGACTATCGTGTGACCACGGCCGCCCGTCCGGACAATGAATCTACCGAGACCACCGCAGGTGGGGAGCGGCGAGCTCGGCGGCGACCGCTCGCGGGACCACTCGTCAGCGAACACCCGACCCTACCGCCGGAGGCCCCACCACCGGGCGTGCGCCGCGGTTCCAAACAGCAGAGTTACAAGGCACGGGGCCGAAGCGGTCCGCACCGGAATATCGGGCCGTCGGTCCCCGGACGCGGCGTCGCGGACCCGCCGCGGCGACCCTCGCGGACCGGCCGCGACGACCCGCCGCGACGACGCCTGCTGCCGCCCGCGGGTCCGCCGCCGAACCCGCGCCCGACGCCGACGTGCCCGTCTCCCGAGACGAAACCATGACGGACGCCAACACCCCCGACCGGATGGAGGCAGCCGAGAACGCCGAGGGTGGACCCGTCGAGCCGCTTCCCGTAGAGGAGGCGGCCACGCTGGTCCGCCGCGTCGTCGAGAACGTCGAGACGGTCATCGTCGGCCACCACGACCAGATAGAGCACCTGATGACCGGCCTCCTCGCCAGGGGCCACCTGCTGCTAGAGGACGTCCCGGGCGTCGGCAAGACCATGCTCGCCCGCTCGGTCGCCCGCTCGTTCGACTGCACCTTCAAGCGGGTGCAGTTCACGCCGGACCTGCTGCCGACCGACGTCACCGGCGTCAACGTCTTCAACCAGAAGAGCCGGGAGTTCGAGTTCCGCCCGGGGCCGGTGTTCGCCAACATCGTCCTCGGCGACGAGATAAACCGCGCGCCGCCGAAGACCCAGAGCGCCCTGCTGGAGGCCATGGAGGAGGGCCAGGTCACCGTCGACGGTGTGACCCGCGACGTCCCCAAGCCGTTTACCGTCATCGCCACCCAGAACACGGTCGAGCCCAACCGCACCTACGAGCTACCGATGGCCGAGATAGACCGCTTCCTGAAGAAGCTCACCCTCGGCTACCCCGACGCCGCCGACGAGTCGCGGATGCTCGACCGCGTCGTCGGCCAGCACCCCATCGAGGACCTGGACCCCATCGCCGACGTCGAGGACCTCCAGGCGGCCATCGGGACGGCGATGAGCGTCACCGTGGAGGAGCCGGTCCGGGAGTACGCGACCCGGCTGGCCCGGTTCACCCGCGAGGAGGCCGCCCTCGGGGTCAGCCCGCGGGGCTCCATCGCCCTCCTCCGGGCCGCCCAGGGCCGCGCCATCCTCGACGAGCGCGACTTCGTCATCCCCGACGACGTCCAGGCCGAGGCCGTGCCCGTGATGGCCCACCGCATCCGGACCGACGAGGGGGCCGGCCGGTCCGGGGGTCGGGACCTGGTCGAGACCGCACTCGAGCGGGTGTCGGTCGACTGAGCCGATGTTCACCCGACGCGGCTGGACGGTCGCGGGCGTCGCCCTCCTCGCGTTCGTCCTCGCGGCGCTGCACGGGGCCCGCTCGCTGAACGCCGTCGTCGTCCCGGCGCTGGTCGCGCTCGGGGCCGCGCTGTTCCAGGTGCGGCGGGCCGACCAGCCGTCCGTCGAGCGGCTGCTCCCCGACGAGGCGTTCGTCGGCGGCGACGGCGTCGTCGAGCTCGAGGTGCGGACCGGCTCGCCGGTGGCGGCCCGGGTCGAGGACGCCGTCCCGAGCGGGGTGACCGCCGTCGGCGCGCAGCGGGAGACCACCGTCCACGAGACGACGCTGAGCTACGACGTCCAGTACGTCGCGCGCGGCGACCAGGCGTTCGGCCCGCTGGTCGTGACCGTCTACGACGTGCTCGGGCTGGCCCGCCGGCAGTTCCGCTACGACGACCGCGACGTGCTGCTGGTCTACCCGTGGGTGGCCGACCTGCGCGGGTCGGCCCGCCACGCGCTGAACCTCCTGCCGGACGTGAGCTTGGAGCGCCGCCGCGAGGAGTTCGAGGGCCTGCGAGAGTACGAGCCCGGCGACCCGCTCCGGGACGTGAACTGGAAGGCGAGCGCCAAGCAGGCCAGCGGCGACATCGTCGTCACGGAGTTCGTCGCCGAGGAGGAGGAAGGGAGCGTGACGATGGCCGTGGGCGCGGGCCGCAGCGGGGTCGACGCGGCCGCGACGGCAGCCGCGAGCATCGCGCTGTACCTCGTCGACGCCGGCATCGCGGTGGCGCTCGCCGCGCCGAACGGGACCGTCCCGGCCGCGACGGGCGACGCCCAGCGCGAGCGCCTGCTCGATCTGCTGGCCCGGATGCCCGAGGGCAGCCCGCCCGAGGACGCCGCGGACGCCGCCGACCTCGTGGTCCACGGCGAGCGGGACCCGACCGAGGCGACGGTGACCGTCGGCGGCCGCGAGATGTCGTTCGAGGACCTGACCGGCGGCGAGGTCCGGCCGCCGACGCCCGACCGGTCGGTGGGCGGCCTCCGCTCGCGCCTCCAGGGCGTCGCGGGGGTGGTCCCGTGAGCATCCCGCTCCTCGAAGCGGGCGTCCTCCAGGCGGGCGGCCTCCTCGACGGCGTGTGGGGCACCTCGCTGCTCGTCACGGTGGGGCTGCTGGCGCTGGCAGGGCTGCTGCGCGGGCTGCAGGCCCTCGGTACGCTGGACGTCGACTGGGGGCTGGCCGACGGCGACCGGCGCGTCCGGCCCGGGGGCCCGCTGCTGTCGGGCGGGCCGTACCGGTGGCTCGCGCTGGGCGCGATAGGGATGCTCACGTCGTCGTACGTGGGTATCCTCTACCACGTCACGGACGTCGTCGGCGGCGTGTACAGGCTCGGGGCCGTCGTGGGCGTCTCGCTCGTGCTGGCGGTCGTGCTGGCCGGGCGGCTCAGGGTCCGGACCGCGGTCGGCCTCGCGCTCGCGTTCACCGCCGTGGGCTACCTCGCGTACGCGCTGGCCATTCCGAACAGCTACCTCGCGCTGCTGGCCCGGGGGAAGATGCTCTCGGACACGGTGACGCTGCTGCAGGGGCTGTCCATCCTCCGGGTCACGCGCGCGGACGTGTGGGCGCTCAGCTACGCGCCCGGGCCCGTGTTCCTGTCGGTCTACCTCGCGCTGCGGCGGCGGTACACCCTCGCCGCGGGCGTCGGCGCGACGGCGCTGTGGCTGTTCGTGCTCACCACCGACGCCGGCCTCGTCGCCACCCTCGCCGGCGCGGTGGGGGCGGCCGCCGCCGTCGGCTTCGGCGACCTCGAGCGCCGGGGCGGCGGTCTCGCCCAGGCAGACGTCATGGCGGCCATCCTCGCGCTGATGATAGTCCTGCCGGCTACGCTGACGTTCGTGCCCGGCGGCGCGGTCGGGACCCCGCAGGTGCCGGGCAGCCAGACGACGGTCGAGGGCACCGTCGTCGGGGCGGGCGAGCGGGTCAGCATCGTCGGCAGCATCCAGCTATCGCCGAAGGTGCGGTTCACCGTGACTAGCGAGCGCCGGGACTTCTGGCGCGTCGCGGCCTACGACCGATACACGGGCAACGACTGGATACGGACCGGGGGCATCAATCAGTACCCCGGCCCCATCCAGCCGCCGACCGGCGCGGCCACCCGCGTCCGCCAGACCTACCGGGCCGAGTCCGCCGTCGCCTCCATGCCGGCGGCGTGGCGGCCGGTGTCCGTCCAGGGCATCGGGTCCCAGCGGGTCCGGGTCACGGACCTCGGCGGCCTCCAGCCGTCCGGGCTGCTGAGCGACGGCGAGACCTACACCGTCGTCAGCCAGGTGCCGGACTACGACCGCGAGGACCTCCGCAACGCCGGCACCAACTACCCCGAGCCCGTCGTCGAGGGGTACACCCGCCTGCCCGAGAGCACGCCCGAGCGGCTGGCCGAGCGGACCGACCAGATAACGGCCGGGTCGAGCGGCCCCTACGAGAGCGCGCTCCGCATCGAGCAGTGGCTGGAGACCAACAAGGGGTACTCGCTGACCGTGAACCGTCCGGACGGCAACATCGCCGACTCGTTCGTCTTCGAGATGCAGGCGGGCTACTGCACCTACTTCGCCAGCGCGATGGTGGCGATGCTCCGGACCCAGAACGTCCCCGCCCGCTTCGTCGTCGGCTACGCGCCCGGCCAGCGCGTCGCGGAGGACGAGTGGGTGGTCCGCGGGATGGATTCCCACGCGTGGGTCGAGGTCTACTTCCCCGACGTCGGCTGGGTGAAGTTCGACCCGACGCCCGGCGGGCCGCGGACCGCCCGCGAGGCCGAGCGTCTGGAGCGCGCCCGTGCCGCGGAGGTCTCGAACGTCGACACCGTCGAGAGCCGCTCGGGCGAGTGGACGCCGACGCCCGGCGGCCCGTTCGCGAACACGACGCCCGGCGGCCAGAACCCGGAGATATTCCCGAACGGGACGCCGACGGCCGCGGCACCGAACGGCACGCCCGGCGGGCTGGTCGGTAGCGGGCCGCAGAACCGTCCGGGCGGCGACGGCGGGCCGTCGCTGCCCTCGCCGCGGGTGCTCGGGCTGTCGGCGGTGGCGCTCGCGGGGGCCGCGGCCGGAGCCCGCCGCGCGGGCCTCGACCGCCAACTGTACCGCGCGGCGTGGCTCCGCTGGCAGCCGGCCGACGACCCGGCCGACGCCCGCGTCCGCCGGGCCTACCGGCGGATGGAGCACCTGCTCGCCGGCCGGTACCGGCCGCGCCGGCCCGGCGAGACGCCCCGGTCGTACCTCGAAGCGCTCTGGGCCGCGGGGATGGACGAGCGCTGTCGCCGCGTCGGCTCGCTGTACGAGCGGGCCGCCTACGGCGGCGAGGTGACGGACGCCGAGGCCGACGAGGCGGTCGCCGTCGTCGACGACCTCGTCGAGGACGGCCGGCGACTCGGCCGGATACCGGGCCTCCCGTGGCTGCTCGACCGGTAGCCCGCTTTTAGGGTACCCGACAGTATTTAATAGGACGGGCGTGTAGCTTCACGCGTAATGTCGGAAGTCTGCTCGACGTGCGGGCTGCCTGAGGAGCTCTGCGTCTGCG
>CAZPIG010000075.1:0-10560 GCA_964586205.1 uncultured Halobacteriales archaeon
CCGGCGCGCGCCGGACGAATCCTTTTGGCCCAGCGCGTCGTACTGGTGGTGCCGAACCGAATCAGAACGCGGCCGACGCCGACGAGGTGGTCGACGGTCGACGCCGACGAGGTGGTCGCCGGCCTGCTCCGACGAACCGGCTCCGGCCGACGAACCGACCGGCACGACCGCACCGACGAGCGCGCCACGCGACCGACCCACCGAGCCATGATACGGGCGTACCTCCTGGTGAACGCGACCGCGGGACGGGTCGAGGACGTCGTCGAGCAGATCCGGCAGGTGTCCTGCGTCACCGAGGCCCACGTCGTCGCCGGCGACACCGACGTCCTGGTCGAGGTGGAAGGCGAGGACCCCGCCGCCCTCCGACGGGCGGTCACGGGGGAGATACGACCCATCGAGGGCGTCGTCCTCACGCGGACCTACGTGGTCCTCGAGTGAGGGCCGGCGCGGTGGGTGCCGCCACCAGTCGGTGCGGCGGCCGACGCTACCGGCCCGCACACCCGACGCCCGAAGGACGATGGCCACTCCCCATCGAACGGCGCGACCCGAACCGCCACGCACCGAGCGACACACCGAACGAGCTATCGGGATACGATACACCGGTACCGCACGATGACACGCCGGACACCCACGCCGTACGCGCGAAGCGTTCCACAAGAACTTTGGCCGACTCTCGAAAAGCGGTCCCATTGAGATGGCCCTCCCGCACCGGCCCACCGTCCGAACGCTCTTTCTGGTCGTCCTGACAGTCTGTGCCGTCGTTCTCGCGGGCTCGTACCTCGACTCGCCGGTCCGGGGCTCGCCGTCGCCCGGCGGCGCGCCGCCGGGCGCGCCCGGCAACGGCACCGGCGGACCCACCGCGAGCCCCGGGCCCGTGACCATCGAACTCGAGAGTCAGGTCAACGCCTCCAACGTCTCCGAGGACCACCGCATCCGACCGGGCGAGGAGATAACGGTAGTGGCGACCCAGGGCTTCTACGTCACCGACGAGGAGGCCGAGATAGTCGCGTTCAACCACACCGGCGACGTCGTCTACCACAACGACTCCTACCGCGTCTACTTCGACGTCGACCCCGTCCCGGGGACGAAGTACACCGTCGAGTACGTCGCCGCGAAGCACCTCAACGACCAGAACCCCGGCGAATCCTGCAGCACGACGATACGGTGCACCCGCAACGTCGTCGAGCGCGTGAACCTCTCGACGGGCGCGGTCACCACGGTCTACGCCGAGAAGACGCCGCGCATCTACTCGGCGCGGTGGCACGACGTCGACCGCATCAACGAGACCCACCTCGCCGTCGCCGACATCGTCCAGGACCGGATGTACGTCGTCGACACCAGCACCGGCGAGATAACGTGGCAGTGGCGCGCCGAGGACCACTACCCCGAGGACGGCGGCGGCAAGCCCGGCGACTGGACCCACATCAACGACGTCGAGGTCCTCGAGGACGGCCGCTTCATGGTCAGCAACCGCAACTTCGACCAGGTGGCCTTCCTGAACCGCTCGGGGGTCATCGAAAACTGGTCGCTCGGCGAGGACGACGCCTACGAGACCCTCCACGAGCAGCACAACCCCGACTTCATCCCGCCCGAGAACGGCGGCCCCGCCGTGCTCGTCGGGGACTCGGAGAACAACCGGGTCATCGAGTACCAGCGCCTCGCCAACGGCTCGTGGGCCGAGACGTGGTCGTGGCGGGACGTCCAACTACAGTGGCCCCGCGACGCCGACCGCCTGCCCGACGGCGACACGCTCGTCGTCGACTCCAACGGCGACCGGGTGATGGAGATCACGCCCGACGGCGACAAGCAGTGGGTGGCCCACATCGGGATGCCGTACGACGCCGAGCGCCTCGGCACCGGCGACGAGAGCACGGGCGGGCCGGCGGCCGCCTCGCCGGGTTTCTACGGTCCCGTGAACAACGGGACCGCCACGCCGACCAACGGCACTGAGCCGCCGATAGACCGCGGACCGGACCGCACCTGGGACGAGCAGTTCCTGCTGACCCTGAAGGACCTGCTGCCGCCGGTGATGGTCAACGGCATCCTCTACGTCTCGCCGACGTGGGTGCAGTTCACCGACCTGCTCGTCGGCGGCGTGGCGCTCGGGGCGCTGCTGCTCTGGGGGGCCGTGGAGTTCCGCTGGTCGCGGTTCTCGCTGCGGTCGATGTTCGGCCGGGTCGTCGGCCGGGTGCGGCGGGGCGTCAGCGCGGTGCGGCGGCTGGCGGAGTGAATGGTTTCGGGATTTCTTCTCGCAGAGGCCGCTTTCGGTCGCTGCCGACTCCGCAGACCCCCGACGGTGGTCAGCACGAACAGCAACGGACCTCCAGCTACTCCCCGACCAGACTGTCCACCAGCGCCTCCGGGTCGAACCGTTCGAGGTCGTCGTAGCCCTGCCCGGTGCCGAGAAAGAGGATGGGCTTTCCGGTCACGTGGGCGATGGAGATGGCCGCGCCGCCCTTCGTGTCGGCGTCGGCCTTCGCGAGGATGGAGCCGTCTATCTCGGCGGCCTCGTCGAACTCCTTCGCGCGCTGGACGGCGTCCTGCCCGGCGACCGCCTCGTCCACGAAGAGGGTCAGGTCCGGGCCGACGACGCGGTCTATCTTCGCTAGCTGGTCCATCAGACCGTCGCTCGTGTGTAGCCGGCCGGCCGTGTCGCCGAGCACCACGTCCACGCCGTTGGCCTCGGCGTACTCGACGGCGTCGTAGACCACGGCCGCGGGGTCGCCGCCCTGCTCGTGGGCGATGCAGGGCACCTCCAGGCGGTCGGCGTGCTCCTGTAGCTGCTCGGCCGCGCCGGCGCGGAAGGTGTCGCCGTTGGCCAGCACCGAGGAGTAGCCGCGGTCCTCCAGGTGCTTGGCGACCTTGGCGATGGTGGTCGTCTTGCCGACGCCGTTGACGCCGGTGAACAGGACGACGACGGGCTTGTCGGCCCCCTCGACGTAGGCGTCGAAGTCGACGCCGTCGACGTCGATGACCTCCAAGAGCGCCTCGCGGAGGGCGTCCTCGACGACGCCGGAGAGCCGCCTGGTGACCCCGCGCGTCTCGCCCAGTAGCTCGGCGCGGACGTCCTCCAGGATGGCCTCGGCGACGGACATCTCGACGTCGCTCTCCAGCAGCGCCACTTCGAGGTCCCAGAGGGCGTCCTCCAGGTCGTCCTCGTCGATGACCAGCTTCCCGCGGGCCAGCGACGCGGCCTTGCGACGGAAGCCCGTGTCGGCGTCGGTCGCCTCGTCCTCGGTGGCCCCGTCCGCCCCGGTCGTGGCGTCTTCGCCGACTGCCTCGTCTGCTTCGCTCGCGGCCGTATCCGACTCCTCGTCGGCTCCGGCGCTCCCCGGCTCGGTTTCGTCGGTCGCCTCGGTCTCTTCGGCCGGCTCGGTCGTCCCGGTCCCGGACCGCGCCTCGACGGTTCTGTCGTCGACCACCTCCAGGGTCGCCGCCTCGACGGTCCCGCTCTCGTCGGGCTCCGTCCGGCCCTCGACGGTGTCCGCCTCGCCTTCGGCAGTGTCCGTTTCGCCTTCGGCGACGTCCGTCTCGCTCTCCGCGCGGCCCGCTCCCTCGACGGACTCCGCCGCTTGCCCGTCCTCGCCCGCTTCCTCGACCACCTCGTCCTCCAGCTCCTCGTCGTCTACCTCCTCGACCTCGGCGGACTCCTCGACGTCCTCCTGGAACCGTCCGAGGCTCTCCTTCAGGCTGTCGAACATCGCCCGTTACTCGCCGTCGCCTTCGTCGCCCTCGCCGCCGAGGCCACCTTGGCCGCCCATCTGCTGCTGGAGCGCCTGCTGCTGGACCTGCTGGGCGCGCTGCTCGAGCTGCTCGCTCTCGGCTTCGACCTCGCGGATCTGCTCGTTGACCTCGTCGATGCGGTCGTCTATCATGTCCTTCTTGCTCTCGAGGCTCTCGACGGCCCCTTCCTGGTCGCGCTCGGCCGCGTAGCCGCCGCCGAGGTTGACGATAGCCTCGTCGACGTCCTGGACCTCCGCCCGGACGAACGCGCCGCCGCCGAGCGGGACCTGCACGATGGAGCCCGTCTCGAGGTTCTCGAGGGCCTCGATGGCGTCGTCGATGTCGAGCTTCTGGGCGCGCAACCCCTCCAGTTCGGTTTCGAGCCCCTCGCGCTCCTCTTCCAAGGCCTGGATCTCCGAGGACAGCTCCTGGAGCTCCTGGCGGCTGCCCCCGCCGCCGAGGCTCATCCGCTCACCTCCGTCAGGTCTATCTGGGTGCGCTTTATGTGGTGGCGGCTCCCCATCTCGGCGTAGACGCGCTCCCGCGCGACGTCCTCGTTGTCGGCCTCGACGGCCTTCTCGAAGTCCTGCCAGCCGTCGCGGGACCGGAACCGTCCCCTCACGGTGAATTGACTCATGGACGTTGATGCGGTTGCGAGCGGGAAGTATCTTCCTACTCGGGCCGTCGGAGGGTTGGAAGGGGGCGGGGACGTGGTCGTGACGAGCAGCCCCTCACCTTTTCTTTCACGACAGCGGAGTTCCCGACGTGAGTCGCCTCCGAATCACCCGAATCGGGAGCACCGGTCCGACACCCATCCAGAATCCATGATCGGCAGTACTCGATTCAGAAATATCAGGTTGAAGAACAGGACGAAATCAGAGCGGGACGTCCGCGTCATCGTCGAGGGCCGGGACGGACGACTGCTCGACGAGAGTTTCTCCGTAAAGCCCGACGATGAGACTGTCGTAGAGGTCGGATTCCCCGGCCGGGGGACGTATCCCGTCGTCGTCGAAACCGACGTTCGAGGCGAGCACGACATGGTGATAAACAAATTACACCACGACGTTTCCGCGTACATACACGAGGATGAGATTTCTGTGGGGCAATTGGTAGAGCATTAGCGGTTCCCGGAATCGACCCCACTGGTGGCCCAAAGAGCCGTTTCACACTCCCCAACGGCTTTCCCGTCCCCGCCCGACGACACGACGCGATGAACCGACGGACGGCCTGTCGCGCGGGTGCCCTCGCCGCGACCGGCGTCGCCGGCTGTCTGGAGCGCCCCCGCCTCGCGCGCCCCGACGGCGGAGTGACGACCTCCGACCCGGGCAACTGGCCCACCTTCGGCGCGGACGCGGCCCACACCGGCTTCCACCCGGACGGCGTCGGCCCGGCGTCCGGAACCATCCAGTGGTCGGCCATCGGCGACGCGCCGACGGTGCTGTGCTCGCCCGCGGTGAAGGACGGCACCGTCTACGTCGGCAGCGCCGCCGAAAAGCTGCACGCGTTCGACGCCGCGACCGGCGACGTGGAGTGGACGTTCCCGACCACCAGCTACGTCGAGACGGCACCGACGGTCGCCGACGGTCGCGTCTACACCGCCGACGCCGACGGGGTGGTCTACGCCGTCTCGACCGACGGCGAGGAGGTGTGGCGACACGAGACCGGCCGGAACCTCCACAGCCGGGCGCTCGCGGTCCACGGCGACACCGTCTACGTCGGCACTGCGGGGAACATGCCGGCGGTGGTCAGCGGCGACACGAACAAGTCCAAGGCGGGTCGGGTCGTCGCCCTCGACGCGACGGACGGGACGGTCCAGTGGACGTTCGAGGGCCCGGAGGACTGGTTCACCGGCCCCGCCGTCGGCGACGGGCGGGTCTACGTCGGCAACCACGACGGGACCCTGGTGGCGCTCGACCCGGCCACCGGCGACCAGGAGTGGACGTGGACGCCCTCGGGTGGCGAAGAGACGGAGCACGCTGCGGTGCTCGCGCCCCGACGTACGCGGCGGGCACGGTCTACGTGGGCGTCCACGGAGCCGGGTGGGTGGTCGCCCTCGACGCCGCGACCGGCGAGCGACAGTGGCAGCGTGGCCTCGAGGCCGAGAACGTCAAGTCCTCGCCCGCGGTCGGCGACGGCAGGGTCTACGTCGGTGCCTCCCGCGTGCGGGCGGTGGCGCTCGGCGGTCGGGAGGGCGGCGGGGCGGACGACGACACCGAGTCGGCGGGGACGCCGACGCCGCAGCCGGGGACCTACGGGAAGCTGTACGCCCTCGACAGCGCCGACGGGAGCACGGTCTGGCTCCACGAGACCGACCACGACTTCCGGTCGTCACCGGCCGTGGTCGGCGAGCGCGTGTACGTCGGCGGCGGCGACGGCGCACTCGCCGTCTCCCGGAGCGACGGTAGCGGGCGGTGGCGGGTGACCTTCGACGACTTCGTCTATTCGTCGCCGGCCGTAGCGAACGGTCGCGCGTACGTCGGGTCCGCCGACGGTCACCTGTACTGCATCGGCGACGCGTGACTGCCGCGACCCCGAACTCGATGCCGAATCGGGAGGTCGCTCCCTCACTCGATGAACCCCAGCGCGTCCTCTATCCGCCCCAACTCGGGCCCGGTCGTGTCCTCGCCCGCGACGTACCCCGCGTCGTTGGCGACCAACCCGGAGCCCACCAGCGGCGCGCCGTAGTTCACCGTCCCCACGTCCGCGCGCACGTCCAGCAGGTCCTCTAAGAAGTCCAGCTCCCGGTCGGTCGCCTTCGGGTGACAGAGGACGCCGCTTTCGTTGGCCACCGCGGCCGTCCCGACCGTGCGGACGCCCGCCAGCTCGCCGCGCTCGACCGGGACCTCCAGCCCGGACTCGACGGCCTGCACCGCCTCCCGGGAGAGGTCCGGGTGGACGTACGCGCCGGCGTCGGTCGCGAGGACGACGTTGCCCGCGGCGTTGATGCGGCCCGGCAGCTCCGTGACGGGCCGGTCGGTCGCCCGCTCGATGCGCTCGCGCTCGCGGTCGGTGACGCGGCCGCTGACCACGAGGCCGTTGTCGTTGGCGACCGCCAGCGCCCCGACCGTCGAAGAGCCGCCGACGGTCGTCTCGACGGCCTCGACGCCCAGCTCGTCGGCGATGTCGGCGACGAGGTCGGCCTCCAGGTCGGGGCGGACGAGCACCACGTCGGCGGTCGCTCTGGCGAAGACGCCGACGTACGACGAGCCGGAGAACGCGGCGCGGAGCAAAGCTACTCGGCGTGCTCTGCTTCGACGACGCTCTCGCCCTCCTCGCGGAAGCGGGCGGCCCGGACGCGGAGCTTGCGCGGGGGGTTGGCGCGCCCACGGGACCAGACCGCCTCGTTGATGGAGGGGTCGAGCCGGACGACGTCCTCGTCGACGGAGAAGTGCTGGGCGAGGTGGTCGCGCACCAGCGCCATCGCCTTGTCGGCGCGCTGGTGGCTCGGCTCCGCCTGGACGTCCCGGAGCGGGACCGTCAGCACCCGTTCCTCGAAGTCGCTGGCGCTCATCTCACTCGTCGGTGTCGTGCCGCCGCCAGTGGCGGCGCTTCTCGTTCTGCTGGGTGTCCCGGTTCGTCTTCATGACGACCCACGCCGGGACCCGGCTGTTCTGCCGGTCCAGCTTGGCCAGGCGCTTCTTCTTGGCCTTCGTCTTCTTGCCCATAGTGGCGCGTACTACCCGGTCGGTCCTTAAAATAGTGTTCCTTCGACGGTGGCGGCTAGGTGGGTATGATAGAAGGTCGAGCAGGGCTGTGGAATAAGCGTCGTCCTTCGGCGCAACAGTCATGTGAATCACCCGCGAAGAAGGCTCCACATCGAGAGCAATCGGTTCCCGTCACCCATGAAACTCCGTCGCATCCAGCTCGAGAACTACCGCAACATCGCCGCGCTTGACCTCCGGGTCGACGACCTCCAGGTCATCTTCGGGCGGAACAACGTCGGGAAGTCGAACGTTCTGGAAGCACTGCGGGAGTATCGCCAGTTCGCCAAAGAGGTGGAGCGCGACGGTTCGTGGTACGAGGAGCGGGTCCGGGACAACGACACCGAGAAGTCGATTCGATTCTGTCTGGATTTCGAACCTAGCGACAGGGAACGAGAGTGGCTTTTGGAGAGGGTTCTGGGTAGCAGTTCATCGTCCTCGGATGCGGTTTCGGAGCTGTTCGACCTCGGCTGGGGTGACCAGGTGCGACACGAGTTCGTCATCGATGAGGTCGGGACGCGCAGGAGCACACTCTCCGTCCTATGCGAAGGCGACTGGATAGCGGTCTGTACCGCCTACGCGGAAAGGACTCGTGGCTACGAACTGTTGACGGCAAACTTCGACACCTATCCCGATGTCGAAGTAGAGAGGGACAAAGATAGAATGGGTAATCTCCACCCCTCAGCCGTTCTGCGGAAGTATTTCGATTCGGTCTTCGAACACACGGTCGACCAGTGGCGGTGGGTCAGCCCGTTCCGACAGCCGGAGGTATCAGTCCCCGTCCAGGAGGACTACGACCTCCAGTCCGAATCGAGGAATCTTCCGACAGTTCTACTCACGCTCGCCAACAACCGACCGAAAACGTTCGACCGCATCGTGGACGCCTACACCGACATCATGGAAGGCGTGACGGACGTGATCACGCCCGTACGAGGGACGGACGGCTCGCCGGTGGCCACAATCGAGGTCGTCGAAGGGGACGCTCGCTTCGACCTGAGCGAGATATCGGCGGGGTCGAAGCAGATACTCTCCTTGCTCACGGAGATCGAAACCGCCGGCGAGAACACTCAGTTACTCCTGCTCGAAGAGCCGGAAACCCACCTTCACCCGGGCGCGCAGCGAACGGTGTACACGGCTATCCGAGAATTGGTCGAAAAATCCACGACCCAGTCGATAGTGACCACCCACTCGGACATCTTCGTGGACGAGAGCGATTCGAGCCAGCTCGTGAAGGCCGTTCGGGACCGCTCCGGAGCGAAGTTCCGGGAAATCGAGCCCGACGAGGTCACCGACGAACTCCAGGATCTCGGGTACAGCAAGAGCAGCCTCCTCCAATCGAGAGCCGTCGTCTTCGTCGAAGGTCGTTCCGACGAACTGGTCATCAAAGAGTTCACCCGAACGCTGGGGTTCCCGCTCGCCGACAACGGCGTCCACGTCATCGACCTCGAAGGCGAGGGCAACATGCTGTCCGACGGGCAATCGCTGGTGAAACTGCTGTCGGCTTTCGAGACGCCGTTCCTGTTCGTCCTCGACTCTCACGGCAACAGTCCACGCGAGCAACAGAACGAACTGCTGGGCGAAATCAACGCACCGAGGGGCGACTGGAACGTCACGCCGAACGACGTGTTCGTCTGGGAGGCCTACGGCATCGAGTCGTACCTCGTGCAGTCGCCGGGCGCGGTGGCTGAGGTCCTCGACGTTGGAAGGGGCACCGTCGAGGAGATGCTCGAAGAGAACGCGGACGTGGAAGATGCAGCAGAAGTGTTGAACGAAGTGTTCACGGAAGTCCTCGATAGAGACTACCAGAAGGACGCCGACGGAGTCCTCATCGCGCGGAAGATAGCCGAACGCGACGTACCGACCGAAGTCGAGCGCGCCGTCGACAAGATTCAATCGTTGGTCTGAACGGTAGTGTTTGCCTCCATGACCTCGCGACGGTCCGCCGTTCGACGCCACGAATCGAGAGGTCGCGACGCGCTCGCAACTGGACGGCAGTGTTCAGATTGCACTCCGAATTGCCTGCAACTGTCGCTGTGTCCTCGAAAGCCCCTGACCGCTCGCCTCCCGCGGCGCTCACGGCTCCTTCGGTCGCCGTTCGCGCGAGCGAGGCCTTCGCTTCGCTCAGGCCTCGCGCTCGCTGCGCGCTTCGCTCGCTGTCGCTCGCTGCAGTGCTTACTTCGCCGGGGTTCGGCGAGCGGCCAGCCCCTTTCAGTCCCGCCCGATTGCGGTTGGGTCACTGGCCACAGCCTGTCCGCTGACTCGCTTCTCTGAACACCACCCAACTGGACGACACCCGCGGCTACACCGCAACTGTCACGCCCGCGCGCCCGCTCGACAGCCCCCGAAACCCAATACCGACCAACCCTCCAACGACGACAGCGAGCACCACCTCCCGCGACAGCGGGACCGCAGCCGAGAACAGCGCCGCGACGAGCCACCAGAGCAGCGCCACGACTCCCGCGAGCGCGGCGACTGGAGCCCCGTGCTACTCCAGCATCGCCGCGGCCTCGTCGACCGAGAGCGTCCCCTGCTCGACGGCGGTCAGGACGCTCCGGACGTCCGCGCGGTCGTCGGCCTCCTCGTCGCTATCGCCAGCGTCACCGTCGCCGCCGACCTCCGCCAGCGTCACCTTCTCTGACGCCCCGGTCAGCTCCGCGAAGTCGGTGCCCTCTGCGAGCGCCGTCTCGCGCTTGACGCGGTAGTTGCCGCCGTCGGTCGTGTGGAGGTCATCGGGATGGAAGAAGTACCAGTCCTCGTGGTCGAACCGCACCCCGATGCGGGCCTTCGCGCCAAAGTTGCGCGCGAAGTACACCAGCGCCGCCACCTCCTCGCCGTCGAGGTAGATGGGGTCGCCGGCGCTGGACTTCACCTCGACGGCGTAGAATCGCTCGCCGTCGCCCGCGAGCACGTCGGGTAGCTCGCGCGCCGTCGCGCTCCCGCTCGCGGGCGCGCGCATCACCGCGAAGCCGGCGTCGTCGAGCTCGTTGACGAGCTCGCGCTCGCGCCGGTCGCCCTTCTGGTTGCTCGACACGACCCGGAGTAGCGCCCCGGCCCGCTTAAATGGTTCCGACCTCCCGAGGTGCGGGGGTGTTAACTTTGGCTTCGACCAGCGCGTGAAACCACCGTCGGGCGGGAG
>CAZPIG010000076.1:0-10534 GCA_964586205.1 uncultured Halobacteriales archaeon
TACTTCCTGTTCGCGGGCGCGGTCGGCGCGGGCTTCTGGTGGCTCGCCGCCGTCGCCGCCGCCAACAGCGCGCTGTCGCTGTTCTACTACGCCCGCGTCGTGAAGGCGATGTGGATAGAGGACCCCGTCGAGGGTCGCGTCCTCCGCGGCGGCCGGCCGGTCGGCCTGTACGCGGCGATTCTGGCCGCCGCGGTGGTGACGGTGGCGGTGCTGCCGGCGTTCGGCCCGGTGGCCGATACGGCCATCAGCGCCGCGACGGCGATGCTGCCCTGACCCGCGGCGGGACTGTTGCTCTCCTCACCGGGATTCGACCGCCTGTCAGACGCCACCGGCACGGCGGTCAGCCATCGGACTCGCGTGCGCCCGCCGCCTGGGCGACGTGGGTGAACGTGACCAGCCCGAGCCCCCCGACGAGGTTCCCCGCGGTGACGACGGCGACGGTCGCGGCCAGCGCCCCGTAGCCGACGTCGGCACCGAGGAGGACGCCGAAGAGGACGTGGAGCGCGGTGACGACCACGTGGGCGAACGGGCCGAGCGCCAGCAGGACCCCGACGACGTAGGCCAAAGCGATGCGGTCGCCCACGGAGTCGACGGCCTGCAGGAGGAAGGAGAGGAGGCTCACGAGCGACCCGCCGACGACGGCGCTCGCGAACGCGGCGCGCGGGCTCCTGTGAGCGACCTCCTCGGCGACGCCGTTCAGCGCCGTCGCCGTGCCCGCGGGGAGCACGCCGTCGACGGCGAACGCGAGCGCGAACAGGCCGCCGCCGGCGAGGTTGACCACGAGGGTGACGGTCCACAGCCGGAGCAGCGACGGGACCATCCACGACCCGGACTGGTCGACCGCCTTCGCCGCGGGGTCGAAGAAGTTCTCGTTGAACAGTTCGGCCCGTCCGACGACGAGGAACACGACGCCGACGCCGAAGGCGAGCGCGCCGACGATGCGGGCGACGTCGCCGAAGCGGGGCTCGACCATCGCGTGGACGATGCCGAGCGCGGCGACGCCGAAGACGACGGTGAATCCGGCGATGAAGCTCGTCGCGACGAGCTCGAGCGTCGACTGGTCGAGTCGCCGTTCGCCCTCCTCGACGGCGCGGCGGAATATCTCCGCGGGGTCGGGGGCGACGGGCACGTGTCCGTCTTGGGGCGGCAGGTCGAAAAGGGTGAGCGCGAATGCCGGTCGACCGACGCCCGACACTTGGTCCGCGATGGCCGGAGCTGTCAGCCCACGCCGTCACTCCTCGACCGCCAGATCCACCGCCGGAACCTCGTCGGCGGGGTCGAAGCCGAACACCGTCCCGTAGAACGACAGCTCCGTCTCCAAAGCGCGCTCCCGGGCCTCCGCCGAGCGGAAGCCGTGCTGCTCGTCCTCGAAGACCACCAGATCGTGAGGCACGCCACTGTCCTCCAGCGCCTCCACCATCTCCTCCGCTTGCGACAGCGGCACCACCTGGTCCTCGGCCCCCTGGAGAACGAGCACGGGCGCGGCCACGTCGCCGGCGTGATGGACCGGCGAGCGCGCCTCGTAGGTGTCCGCGGCCTCCGGGTAGGGGCCGACTAGCTGGTCGAGGTAGCGGGACTCGAACTTGTGGGTCAGCTCCGCGAGGCGCGCGAGGTCGGCGACGCCGAAGTAGCTCGCGCCCGCGTCGAAGGCGTCGTGGAAGGCGAGCGACGCGAGGACGACGAAGCCGCCGGCGCTGCCGCCCTTGACGGCCATGCGGTCGCCGTCGACCCGCCCCTCGTCGGCGAGGTGGCGGGCGACGTCGATGCAGTCCTCGACGTCGTGGTTGCCCCATTCGCCGTACAGCGCCTCGCGGAACGCCCGGCCGTAGCCGGTCGAGCCGCGGTAGTTCACGTCCGCGACCGCGAAGCCCCGAGAGGTGAAGAACTGCACGCCGAGGTCGTAGGCGGGGTGGGTCGCGCTGGTGGGGCCGCCGTGGGCGGTCACCACGAGCGGGGGCCGCTCGTCGGCCGGCGGCTCGGCGTCGGGATTGGTCGGCGGGTAGACGTACGCGTACGCCTCCGCGCCGTCCCGCGTCGGGACGGTGACGTGCTCCGGGGTCGAGACGTACGCGGGGTCCACGTCCGCGTCGCTGGCCCGCCGGAGGACCGCGGGCTCGCCGCCCGGCGTCCAGCGCACGAGGCTCGTCGGCGTCGCGGGCCCGCCGCCGAAGAACACGAGCGACTCGCCGTCCGAACGGAGCATGGCCGGGTAGAAGGTGTCGAACGGGAGGGCGGCCACCTCGCGGCTGGCGTCGGGGCCACCGTCGCCACCGGAGTCGCTGCCGTCGTCCGCATCCAGCAGTTCGAGGGACTCCTCGCCGTCGCGCGTGACCAGCGCGGCCACGCGGCCGTCGTCGAGGAAGGCGTACGTCGAGAGGCCGAACACCCACTGGGGGACGCCGTACTCGGCGGCCTCCTCGCGGTAGGGGACCCACTCGCCGCCCTCGCGGCGGTAGAGGTTCCACCAGCCGGTCCGGTCCGAGACGGCGTGGAGGGTCCCGTCGGCCCGCCACTCGGGCTGGAAGACGGACTCCTCCGGGCCGCCCATCACCACGCGCGCGTCGTCGAGGCTGCCGTCGGCCGCGACGTCCGCGACGTGGAGCTCCGTGCCGTCCCACGGCATCCGGGGGTGGTCCCACGTGAGCCACGCGAGGCGGTCGCCGTCGGGCGACAGCCGCGGCGCGGCGTAGAAGTCGTGGCCCGAGGCGACCACCTCGGCGGGGTCGTCGGTCGTCAGGTCGACGCGGACCAGCGTCGTGACGGGCTCGTCGGCGTCGCCACCCGATTCGTCGGCTCCGGAGGGGTCGGCAGCGTCGTCCGCGCGCGCGACGGCGTCGTGGTCCTCGCGAACCGCGTAGACGGCGTCGCCGCCCTCGGCGACTTCGAGGTCGGCGTACCGGAGGCCGCGGTCGGTCTCCGGCTCCGGGGTGACGGGGACCGGCTCCTCGCCCGGAGCCTGTCGGTACAGCCGCTGGTCGTCGAAGCGGGCGTAGACGACGGTGCCGTCGTGGACGGCGAAGTCGCCGCCCCCGTACTCGTGGACGAGCGTGCGGACGTTCACGTCCGGGCCGGTCACGTCCGTCCCGTTCTCACTGGCGACGACGCCGCGGCCGCCCTCCTCGGGGCGGCGCTCGCGCCAGTAGACGGTGCCGTCGTCCACTGCCACGTGTCCGAAGTCGATGCCGGCGCTCGCGACCATCTCCGCCGAGATGGGCGAGGGCCACGTCCCGTAGGGTCGCTCGGGTCCGTCGGCGGTCACCTGAACTGCTCCTGGCGGGACTGTCGGGCCGGCGGGTGTTAGGTGTGTCCGTGGCGGACGACGGCTTGGAGGGGGCAGTGTTCAGATAAGACCTCGAAACTGACCGCACTGCCACTTGGCTCTCGGAAGCCCCGGCGCGCTCGGCTCCCGCGGCTCGCTGCGCGCTTCGGCCGCTTCGCGGCCTGCAGTGTCTGCGGCGCGCCCGTGCGCGCGCCGCACGGCCTGCGAGGCCCGTCGGGCCTCGCTCCGCTTACTTCGCCGGGGTTCGCCGTCAGAGCAAGCTCTGACGAGCCCCTGGGCTCACTTCGCTCGCCCAGGACGCCGAGCGCGCCGCCCCTTCCGAAGTCCCGCCCGCGACGACTGGTCAGCCGGCAATAGCCCGGCGGTTGACCGCTTATCTGAACACTGCCCTTCGAGGGACCACGAAGGGAGATAGCGTCCCCGCGCGTCGGAGACCGAGACTTCGGAAGGGCGGCGTCCTCGCGAGGCGTGCCGGGAAGCCGAGAAGTAGTGCGGTCGACCGCGGGAGTCGCGTCCGAACGCTGTCGGGCTATCAGGCCAGCCACTCGTCGGGCTTGGTGTCGTAGTCCACGTCCTCGGCGGCGATGTCCTCGACCTCCTCCCACGCCACGTCCTCCTCCCCGAACTCCTCGCCGTCGTAGCGGATGCGCCGGCCCTGCTCGCTGGGGTCCGGCTCGGCGTTGCGCCGCTTTGCCACCTCGAGGTCGTGCTCGTCGACCTCCTTGACGACGGTCAGGAGGTTCACCGGCCGGCCCCACAGCTCGAACACCCGCTCCAGCGTGCGCTTGGCCTGCTCTACGTCCAGCATGACGCCGTTGTACCGGTGGCCCAGCAGTAGCTCGTTGCGGTTGCGGTAGTTGCCGTCGAGGACGACCACCTGGGGCTTGCCGAAGTTGGTGAACTGCAACAGCAGCTTCTTCTTCACGTCCTCGTAGTCGGTGCTGGTCACCCGGTAGTCGCCCGAGGAGTGGACGAACTCGTAGGTGAAGTAGTCGTTGGCGTCGACGAACTCCTGGGAGAGGAACTCGTCGAGGAAGGTCACGTCGTTGTGGCTCTCGCGTATCTCGTACATCCGGTCCCAGCCGCGGGTGTACTGGACGTCCGCGAGCGCCTCCGCCACGCTGGCGTACTTCGCGTCGTCGAACATGTACCGCGCCAGCCGCTCCAGCTCGTCGCGGCGCACCCGCTCTAGGAACCGCCGGTACTGGGGCTTGACCAGCGAGAAGTGGCGCTCGGCCAGCCCCTCGTAGGTCAGCACCTTCCACGGGTACCGGTCGACGTCGAGGTCGCCCGTGAGCGCGCGGTCGAGCGCGGCGTGGTCGACCTTCCGGTCGGGGAGGTCGGCGAGGTCGCCCACGGTCTCGGGCGTGATGGCGTCGAGCGGCGGCGTCGGCTCCAGTATCTCCATCACCCGGTCGAAGTCCACCTCGTCGTGGAAGGTCCGCCACGTGATGCCGTCGACCCGCAGCAGCAGGTCGCAGACCATCCGGCGGTTCTCGGTGTTCTCGACGTACTCCCAGAGCTCCTTGCCGAGGCTGTAGGGGTTCAGGCCGGGCGAGGCCAGCACCCGCGACTGGTGGTCGGCGTAGTCGACGAACTCGTCGTCGCCCGCGAACGCCTCCTCGCCCATCATGATAGATTCCCAATATGCTGCCCACCCCTCGTTCATCACCTTCGTCATCCGCTGGGGCGCGAAGTAGTACGACTCCGCGCGCAGCATCTCGACGACGTCGCGCTGCCACGGCTCCATCTCGACGGCCTTGCCGGCCTCGGCGTCGTACTGCTTGCCGTAGGTCCCGAGGAAGGCCAGCAGGTCCTTCGCCGGCTCGGCCGGGACGGTCGTGTGCTCGCCGTCGTCGGCCTGGCGCTCGAGGAACTCCTCGTCGAACACCTCCTCGCGGACCTCGTCGCTGAGGTCGAGTTCGGCGAGCTTCTCGGCCAGCTCCTCGGGGGCCTCCGCGAACGCCGGCTTCTCGGCGGAGCCGTCGTCGCGCCGGTAGGCCGCGTGCTGGTCGATGGCGGACTCCAGACAGAGCACGTGGTCTATCCACCGCTCGACCTCGTGGCGGTCTATCTCGGGGTCCGTCATGTACGACTCGATGGTCCGGGCGTGGCGCTCCAGCATCGCCGCCGCGTCCGGCGAGCCGTCCCGACCCGGGCCGTCCGCGAACTTCAGGAACCACTCGTTGTTGGCGAAGAAGTCCGAGTGGGCCTCGACGTGGGTCACCACCGCCTTCTGGTCGGCCACGTCGTTGGACTCCTGGAGGAAGGCGTGGGCCGGGTCGTCGTTGTTGACCATCTCGTAGGCCCGGCCCATCCCGAACTGGTCCTGCTTGCTGCGGCGGTCGTACTTCATGCCCCACCGCCAGTGGGGGTACCGGCGCTGGAAGCCGTCGTAGGCGAACAGCTGGTTCATCTCGTCGTGGTCGACGATCCAGTAGTTCACGTCGTACGGCTCCAGCCCGAGCTTCTCGGCCAGCCGGCGAGCCTCCGCGACCGGGGCCTCGAGCTCGGTCGCGGTGCGCTTGGCCGCTTTTCTGAATGGTAACACGCTACGACGCCTCCGTTCCGTGGTGGTCGGTGCAGTGCATCGGTCAGGACGCCTCCGTGCTGAGTATCTCGTAGATGGCCGCGGTCACGTCCTCCGGCTGGGTGACGTACGCCACGGCCACGTCGTCGTGGTCGCCCAGCGCGCGCTCGACCTGCTCGGCGTGGGTCGCGTTGATGGCGTTGCCGCCCGGCTGGGTCTCGACGTAGGCGTGGAGGTTCGCGTCGATGCGCTCCATCAGCGGGATGACGTTCTCCTCGGTGTCGTTGCTGGAGTTCTCGCTGTCGCCCGCCGCGAACACGTAGCGGTTCCACTCGCTCCACGGGTACTCGCGCTCGAGCACCGCCATCGCCAGCTCGTAGGCCGTCGATATCTTCGTCCCCCCGCCGGACTGGATGCCGAAGAAGTCCTCGCGGTCGACCTCCCACGCCTCCGCGTCGTGGGCGACGTAGACGAACTCCGCGGTGTCGTACTTGCCCTGGAGGTACCAGTCCAGCGGCGTGAAGGTACGCTCGACCAGCTCCCGTTTCTTCTCGCGCATGCTGCCCGAGACGTCGCGGATGTTCACCACGACGACGTTGCGCTCCTTCTTCTCGATTATCTCGGGGTACCGGTAGCGCTCGTCCTCCCGGCGGAACGGGATGCGGCCGACCCCCTCCTGGCGGATGCGCTCGCGCGTCGAGGTGTACTCGACCTCGTCGGTCATCGCCTCGACGCTCGGCCACTTCGACAGCTCCCCCTCGGGAACCGCCCCGTAGGCCTGCTGGAGCCAGCCCTTCGAGACGGGGACGGAGCGCTCGCGGGCCCACCGGAACGCCCGGTCGGGGCCGACGCCGTCGACCCGGAGCAGCTCCTCGAGGAACTCCTCGTCGAAGTCCATCGCCAGCTTGCGGCCGAGCCCCTCCTTGAACAGCCGCTCGAACTCGAGGGTGCTGTCCGGGCCGCTGCGGGTGATGTCGGTGTAGTCGCCCTCGACCTCCTCGACGACGGTCTTGCCCTTGGGGTCGAGGTCGAGGCCGAGCTCCTCGTCGAGCTCCTGGGCGAACTCCTCGGGGTCCATCTCGTAGTACTCGTGGTCGCCGCCCTCCTCGCCGGGGTCGCCGTCCTCGTCGCCCGGCTGCGGCTGGGGCTGGCCTACCGGGTCGCCCACGTCCGGAGTGTCGCCGTCGCCCTGGCCGACGCCGCCGCGGTCGCGGCGGTCGTACTCGAACTCCGGCAGGTCCACTATCTTGATGGGCACCCGAACCTCGTCGGGGAGGCTGTCGCCGAGGTCGCCGTACTGGATGAACTCCGCGAGGTCCTGGCGGTTCTGCTCGCCCACCTCGCGGAAGCGCTCCAAGTCCTCTCTCAGTCCCATTTGTAGCTCACCTGGCCCATGACCTTCCGGCTGGTCAGCTCCGCGGCCGCGGGCGAGTAGCCGAACTGGTCGGCCATCGCGGCCACCGTGCGCTCCTTCAGGTCCGCCGTCTCGGTGTCGGCCGGCGGGTCCTCCCACTGCCGGGGGTCGAAGTCCTCGTAGATGCGCGCGACGTCCTCCCAGTCGTGGCTCTGCAGCACCGTCTCGATGACCGGGATGTCGGTGAGGTCGACGTCGCCGACCCGGAAGTCCTCGGTCCGGTGCTCCCACGCGTGGCGGTTCAGCGCGGTCACGACCTTCTCCTCGCGGAACTCGGCCACCGGGGGCGTGGGCTCGTTGCCCTCGTAGTCGGCGGCGTCGAACCGCCCGAGGTGCTCGGTCTCGAACACCTTCATCGTCAGCGGGTCCGGGCCGACCGCCTCGCCGCGGTCGTTCTCGACCACGTCGCCGGTCGCCCACGCGTAGACGTGCTCGACGTACTCGCCGACGGTCGCCTCGTCGACGCCGCGGTCGGCCAGCATCGCCGCGAGCACGTCCGCCTCCTGCTGGTCGTAGATGCGGTTTTTCACGTCCACCACGCGGTTCTCGTACTCCGCGCGCTCGGCGGGCGAGAAGACGGGCGCGCCGCCGAGGCCGTCGACCATCGCCTCTAAGACGTCCCGCGGCATGATGACGTCCTCGACGGGCAGGTCGGGGTGGTGGCGGTCGCGCTCGTCGTGTAGCAGGTCGGCGATGACGTCGCGGGTGTAGGTGACCGGGACGCCCGTCCGGCCGTTCTCCGCCTCGCCCTCGAACTCGAAGTCGTCCTTGTCCATGCGCTCGTCGCCGTCGGTGATGTAGCCGCGGTCGAACAGCAGCGCCTTCTCGACGAGGTCGAGTCCGGGCGGCAGGTCGTCGGCGTCGAGGCGGGTGACGACGCTGTAGAGCGCCGCTGCCTCGACGGCGTGGGGCGCGAGCTCGCGCTCGACGGTCACGCCGTCGCTCTCGCGGATGCGCACCGACAGTGGCTCGGCGATGCGCTCTTCGAGCACGTCGTAGCTGTCGGCCTGCCAGACAGCCGTCTCGTTCGTCAGCTCCCGGCGGATGAGCTCGGTCTCCAGGCTGACGTTCGTCAGATACCGGAACTCGTGTTTGTCCAGCCGGCGCTTGAGCGCCTTCAGCGGGTCGCTCGCGCCGCCCTCGGCGTGCTGGTTCAGGGTGGCCTCGAGGTCGGGGTTCGAGATGATGACGAGCTGTGTGTCGATGTCCATCGGGATGCCCTTGTCGAGCTTGATGGACTGCTCGTCGGGGACGTTCAGCAGCTTCTGCAGCAGGTCGGCGTGCTGGGTGGCGTCCTCGACGACGGTCAGCAGGCCGTTGCCCTGGCTGAGCACGCCGTCGTAGCTGAACGCCTGGGGGTTCTTGCGGCCCCGCGAGTCCAGCTCCTGGAGCATCCCGGCCATCCACGTGCCGACGAGGCGCTCCTTCGGGCCGCCGTCGTCCTCGGAGTGCAGCACGCCGATGCCCCGACCCACGTCGACGACGTAGTTGGTCACCCGGAGGTGGCTCCGGTCGGCGACCGCCGAGAACAGGTCCGCCTCGCCCTCGCGGCGGTACTTCTCCTCCAGGTAGTCGTAGGCCTCCCGGCAGAACGGGTCGAGGTCGCCCGAGACCCTGAGGTCGACGTGGTCGTCTAGCTGGCCGTTCAGCTCCGCGAGCAGCTCCTCGCGGACCGCCTCCGGGAACACCGACAGCGGGTGGGACTGGACCGGACTGCGGTACCAGTGCTCCTCGCCGCCGACGCTCTCGTCGCCGTAGGACAGCCCGCGCGCGCCGTCCGCGCTCGCGACGTTCCACTCGACCGTGTACCGCCGCCCGGCCTCGGTCTTGCTGTACTCCCGGAGGCCGTTGACCAGACACCGCTTGAGCTCCGACTTGCCCGTGGCGGTCGGGCCGTCGAACCAGATTATCTTCTCGTCCTTGCCGCGACCCGCCGCGATGGACCGGAGGTCGTCCACGAAGGCGTTGAGCACCTCGGTGTTGCCCAGCACCGCGTGCTCGCCGTCGTTGTGCGGGTCGTCGAAGAAGCGGTAGCGCTGGCTGGTCTCGCCCTCCTCGACCACCTCGCGGGTGCCCGCCGCCTCGATGGCGTCCAGGAGGTACTTGCTGGCGTGGGCTCCGAGCCCCGGCTCCTCGAAGAGCCGGTCGACGTACTCCGCGATGCTCATCGGCTCCTCGTAGGTGTCCCGGAGCCGCTCGTCCGAACGCTCGACGAACTCGCTGCCGCGGCTCATCACTCCTCCATCTCGGCTCTGGCGACCTCCGCCCCGGCGAACTCGAGGACCTCGCGGGCACCCTCCTTCGAGTAGCCCTGGTCGACGAGGCCGTCTATCCACGCGTTGCGCTCCTCGTCGTCGAGCTCGCCGCTGGAGACCAGCGCCGAGAAGTTGATGTTGTGCTTCTTGTCCTCCCAGAGCTTCCGCTCCAGCGCGCGGCGCAGCCGGTCGTTGTCGGTCGGGTCGAAGCCCTCGCCCTCGCGGGCCCGCCGGGAGACCCAGTTGGAGACCTCCTGGCGGAAGTCGTCCTTGCGGTCCTCCGGGATGTCGAGTTTCTCCTCGACGGAGCGCAGGAACGTCTCGTCGGGCTCCTGCTCGCGCCCGGTGAGGTCGTCCTCGACGGTGTCGTCGTCGATGGAGGCCATCACGTGGTCCATGTACTTCTCGCCCTGGCGCTGTATCTCGTCGACGTCGTAGGCCAGCGCGTGGCGGACGTCCTCGATGGCCCGCTCGCGGTACTCCTCGCGGACGACCTCGAGGTACCGGTAGTACCGGTCGAACATGTCCTCGGGGATGGAGCCGTGGTGTTCGAGGTTCTCCTCGAAGTGGTTGAACACCAGAAGCGGCGAGAGGTAGCCGCGCTCGCGGTGCTTCGAGTCCATCACCGCCTCGGCTATCTCGTCGCCGATGAAGCGCGGCGAGATGCCGGACATGCCCTCGCCGATGTCGGCCTTCTCGTCGCCCTCCTCGCGGAGCTTGCGGACGTCGACGTCCTCGGCCTCGTCGGTCTCGCCGTTGTAGGCCTTGGCCTTCTGCAGCAGGTCGAGGGTCTCGGCGTCGGGCTCCTCGACGCGGGTCAGGACGCCGAACAGGCCGGCCATCTCGAGGGTGTGGGGCTCGACGTGGATGTCGGGCACGTCGGCGTTGGCCAGCAGCTTCCGGTAGACCTCGGCCTCCTGCTCGTAGGACAGGACGTAGGGCACGTCGATGCGCTTGGTCCGGTCGTTGAACGCCTCCATCTTCTCGTCGCCCTTCTTGTCCTTGTACTCGGGCATGTTCGTCCGCCCGACGATGACCTGGTCGATGTCGATGCG